>JASFTQ010000242.1:0-7314 GCA_050053515.1 Desulfobacterales bacterium
TTAAATTGCACCACCACTTCTTGTAAGATACCGTTTTATAACATTAAGATTTTGAACATTCGAATTTGTTTCGACCCGCCCTGGCGCGACGGCTATTTACTAAGAAGAACAGAGGCAGCTCGACATGATGGTCTTATCGCGGCCGGAAGCCGCTCTCACAGATCGATGATGAAAATGTGGGAGCGGCTTCCAGCCGCGATCGAAAGGAATTCATCTGATGTCGGTTACTTTATGAACTCATTAGTAACTGACATTGGTCGCAGTCAGGCTACAAAAACTTAGGATATAAAAGCGGTAACATATCAAGCCGGTCTGGGCCAGGGATTTCGAGCTTCGTATTTCGATTTGAATTTAATATGTTACTCGTGGTATCGAGTATCCAGCATCCAGCAACCAGTATCCAGTGACCAGCATCCAGCCATGAAAGACATCCGTATCGCCGCCGTTGTCATGAATGCACCGGTGGGCCGGATCCGCCGGAATTTGAATCATACGACCCAATGGGCCGTGAGGGCTAAAAAAGAAGGCGCGGCGCTGGTTTGTTTTCCGGAAATGAATATCACCGGCTACGATGCAAAGCCGGAGATCAAGGATTCGGCAGAACCCATCCCGGGGCCCGTAACCCGCGTGCTTTTGGAATTGGCTGAGCGTGAGGATATCGTCATTCTGGCCGGTCTTGCCGAAAAGGATGAATCAGAAAACATTTTCGCCAGCCACCTGGTCGTTCAGCCCGGTGGGAAATTAGGCGTCTATCGAAAGCTGCACATCGCCCCGCCCGAGCATGGTATCTATTCACCCGCCAAGGAAATCCCGCTGTTTTCAGCCCTGGGGATTACCTTAGGCGTTCAGCTTTGCTACGATGCTCATTTTCCGGAACTCTCCAGCCACATGGCTTTAAACGGCGCTGAAATTATTTTTATGCCCCATGCCTCTCCGCGTGGTACGCCCGAGGAAAAACTTGACTCCTGGAGGCGGCACCTGCCCGCCCGGGCCTATGACAACAGTTTGTTTGTTGTTGCCTGCAACCAGACCGGTGACAATGCATCCGGGCTCAGCTTTCCGGGTGTTGCCCTGATCTTAGGACCTTCGGGTGAGACTCTGGATAAGAAAGTCAATGATCAAGAAGGTATGCTTGTTGTGGATCTTAAAGCGGGCGATCTGGCCCGGGTGCGCAACCACAGGATGCGGTATTTCCTGCCCAGCAAACGCCTTGACCTATTTGATTTCAAAATCAAATAACACTTCAGCGATGACCTTTAGTGTCCGTGGTTAGTCGTCCGTTGTCTGTGGACATGCAATTTACTTCATTGAAATAATATATTCCCTATCGGGAAATCCCGCCGCATAGGGTCGTAAGCGCCAGCTTGATGTATCAAGACATGTCATTCCGGCGAAAGCCGGAATCCAGGAGGCAACAGGGACCAAACAGCCAGCCGGAGATTTTTTAGCAATCAAACGCTGTGGCATGTTCTGGATCGGGGAGACCACAGACGTCGTAAAGAGAGTGTGGGAGCATAAAAACAATACGACACCATCGTTTGACTGGATTCCGGCTTTCGCCGGAATGACTCAGCATTCAAGTCAGCGCTTATTCCCCTTCAGGACGGGGGGTGCATTTGTAATGGACTGGACCTCCTGTAGTGGAGCACAGAATCCGTGGAATAGATGATCAGGGCCGACCATATCAACACAAACGTCCACAGCTGGGCCGCCCTGAACGGTTCGTGATAGATAAAGACCGCTAAAAGAAATGTAGAGCTGGGCGCAATATATTGCAGGATGCCAACCGTGGACAGATGGAGCCGTCTGGCGCCCGTGGTAAAAAAAAGCAGGGGAGGGGCGGTAATCAGGGCGGCACACATCAACAGGACGGTAGTTTTCATATTGACGCGAAGAAAGGCACCCGCACCGATGGTGTCGAAATAGATAAGACAGCCCAATGCCGGCAGCAGAAGCAAAAGGGTCTCGACGGTCAGTCCGATCAAAGCACTGACCGGCGCGACTTTGCGTATGAGTCCATAAAACCCGAAACTGAAGGCCAGATAAAGCGATATCCAGGGCAGCTTACCATACTGCAACGTCAGATAGCTGACACCGATGGCCGCCAGCAAAACCGCCGCCATTTGGGGAAGACGCAACCGTTCCTTGAGAAAAACCATTCCCAGAACAACATTGATCAGCGGGTTAATGTAATAGCCCAAACTGGTCTGCAATATTTTGTCGTGAGTGATGGCCCAAATAAAGACGAACCAGTTGCTGGCCACAATGATAGTGGTCGCCAGCAGGATCAGCATGGTGCGGCTGTTTTTTATGATTTTCTTGAATTCAGGCCACTGTCCGCGCAGCAACACCAGGCCAATCAGAAAAAGACACGACCACACAATCCGGTGCATGAGGATTTCAAAGGCCGGTACGGCCCGGATAGCCTTAAAATATATGGGCGTCAGGCCCCACATCAAAAAGGCCGTGGTTGCGCTCGCGACGCCCAGAAGGGTTTCCCGCCGGGTTTGATCTGATAATTGTGCATTCACCGAATGGATCCTGTCCTCCTGTTGTCGCTGCATGAATCATTACAAAATGTAGTTGGGTACCATAGACACGCTCTATTTGAAAGACAAAAGACGATCCTCTGTTTTCAAAAATAAGCCTTTTTTCACAGCCATCACCTAATTGACACCGATCATCCATTTATTTATACTCCGACCGAAGCACGTATTCAGGGGGTGGCCTTATTCTCTGAACCGCTTAAAAACCGTTTTCTCAATAACCGGGAGGAACACCATGACTGAAAACGATCCTTTTAAAGTAGACCAACAGGACCACATCGCCCGGCTGACCCTCAATCGACCTGAAAAACGCAATACCATGGGGTTTGGTTTTTTCGAGGAGCTGGCTAAACATTTTGCCCAATTTGATTCAAATCCGGATGTCCGGGTGGTGGTTATCAAAGCGGAGGGCAAGAGTTTCACCGCCGGCACCGATCTGCAAGAGGCCGCATCACTGGTCGTCGGTGGCGCAGCGGATGAAAGAGAATGGATTCGCATGAAGGTCGCAGAACTCCAAGAGGGATTCAACGCGATTGAGCAATGCCGCAAACCGGTCATTGCTGCTATCCACAGCCACTGTATTGGCGGTGGTGTCGATCTCATCAGCGCCTGTGATATCCGCTTGGCCGCGGCAGATGCCGTTTTCAGCATTCGAGAGACCCGGCTGGGAATTATCGCCGATCTGGGTACCCTGCAGCGCCTGCCCTATATTATCGGGCAGGGCTGGTTCAGGGAGCTGGCGCTGACGGGCCGGGATTTTAGTGCTGCTGAAGCCTTACAGATGGGACTCATTACGCGGATATGCGAAACCAGGGAAAAACTCTACCAGGAGGCTGAAAAACTTGCCGGCCAAATCGCCGCGCTACCCCCCCTGGCAGTTCAAGGTGTCAAAGACGTTATCAATTACAGCAGAGACCATGGCGTTGATGCCGGACTCAGATATGTTGCCCAAAAAAATGCAGCCGCCCTGCCGTCCGAGGACCTTATGGAGGCCGTCACTGCGTTCATGGAGAAAAGAGATCCGGTGTTCAAGGGAAAATAATTATCCCAAGGTTCAAGGTTCAGGGTTGAGCAATGCCAAGCTTTCAACATAAAAGAGGCTAGAGAGGATCCAGCGCACCCATTGGGGTGATCGCGGCAGTTGATCGAAATCGGCCGCAAACAACCGAGGCGTAATTTTTTTAAAACCCTGAACCCTGAACCTTTAAACCTTTATATAGGAGGACGCATGTCAAAGAATACCGGCGCATTGTCGGGAATTACCGTTTTGGACCTGTCGCGCCTGCTGCCGGGACCCTATGGGTCGATGGTACTGGCCGATCACGGTGCGCGGGTGATTGCCATAGAGGCCAGACAATTTCTGGCCGACAACTTATACCTCACCACCATCAACCGCAACAAGGAGCACATGACCCTGAATTTAAAAACCCCAAAGGGGAAAGAAATTTTTTTCCAGCTGGTCCAAAAAGCGGATGTCATTATGGAAGGCTTTCGTCCCGGGGTCGTACAGCGGCTGGGGGTGGACTACGACACGGTAAGAAAAGCAAACCCCAGGATCATTTACTGCGCTATCAGCGGATACGGTCAGACCGGGCCTTTGGTGAAGCATGTCGGCCATGATGCCAACTATTTGAGCTATGCCGGCGTGCTCGATATCATCGGAGAGGCCGATCGGCCCCCGTCCATCCCGGGTATACAGATCGCCGATATCGCCGGCGGGGGCATGAACGCGGTAATCGGAATCCTTCTGGCGCTGGTTGCCCGTGAAAAAAGCGGCAAGGGCCAATATATCGATATTTCGATGACCGACGGGATGGTCGGTTTCCTCTCGCCGCACCTGTACTATTATCAGCTAACCGGACAGCACCCCCGGCGTGCCGATTATTTCCTTTCGCACCGCTACGCCTGCTACAACACCTATGAAACCAAAGACGGCCGTTTTATCTCCATCGGTGCGGTTGAAAACCGCTTCTGGAAAACGCTCTGTGAAACCCTGGGGGTACCGGATTACGTTCCTTTGCAGTATGACGATGGCCGGCGCAAAGAAATTCTGGATTTCATGCGCAAAACATTCAAGCAAAAGACGCTCAAGGAGTGGGAAGAGATTCTGGGGGAGCGGGATATCTGCTGGGGGCCGGTCAGACGAATGGCAGAGATGCTGGAAGAGCCCCTTTTTAAAGAAAGGCAGATGGTGTTGGAGGTCAGCGGCAAAGACGGCAAACCGTCCAAGGCTCTGGGTGTTCCGGTCAAGCTGAGTGAGACGCCGGGGTCCGTCCGGACGCCGGCGGTTGAATTCGGTGAGAGCACAAACGCGATTCTGACGGAATTGGGGTATTCACAGGCAGAAATCAAAACCTTTGAAGAGGAGGGGGTCGTCTAGGCTAATGATTCTCTGGCGCTGACCAATATCTTTTGCCTCAGGCGCTTATATTGCACCAGGGCCAGCATGGCCCGGGCCGCTCTTTCGGGTCCCGGGAGAACCGGGATGCCTTTCTCCTGCAGTTTACGGATGAACAGTTCGGCCTGTCTGCGGAAGAAAAATCCGATAAAGGGTCTGGATTGGTTTTGGAATAAGGTTACCACGGAATTGCACACATCCTCGGTGAACTTTTCGATTTGCTGCGGGATGGTGTCTGCAGATGATCCCATACTTTCAAGAGCCCGGGCAATCGTTTGGTTGGGCATCATGTAATATATCAGCAGGCCGTCGGCGCCCGGTTCCTCCAACAGGATTGAAGGTATCTTCGCGTAATAATCCAGGGGGTTTTTAGAAAAGGTCAGATCGATGGGATTGTTCATGCTGGCCGTATGCGGAACGAATGCGGACAACTTTTCACGGGTGCCCATTGAGAGGGGCGGCAGCTCCAGACCTGCTCGACTGCAGGCATCGGCCGCGGCCGCTCCGGGACCACCCGAATGCGTTTGGACAACAACCCTGTTGCCGCCGGGAAGAGGGCAGCTCCCCAGCACCCAGCAGCAGTCAAAAAGTTCCGCGATGGAGGCAACCCGGATGACGCCACTTTGTCTGAATACTCCGTTATAGAGACGATCCGGCCCGGCCAAAGCCCCGGTGTGCGAGAGGCTCGCTCGTTTTCCGGCTTCTGATCCTCCCACATAATAGGCTACGATGGGTTTGTGGGGAACTATGGAGCGGGCTGTTTTGATAAATTCAGCTCCCCTTCGGATGGATTCGATGTAAAGCGCGATAACCTTTGTATGGGGGCACAGCGCCAGGTATTCCATGCAATCGACCAGATCGATATTGGCTTCATTGCCGACACTCATACCGGTTGAAAATCCGAGGCCGAAATTGGACAGATAGTCAAACATCTGGGTAATAAAGCTGCCGCTTTGCGAAGCCATGCCGATAAAACCCGGTGCGCTGTTATCCTCCAAAAAGGTTACATTCAGTTTTTGATGCGGGTTGGCCACCCCGATGCAGTTGGGGCCCAAAAACCGAATACCGTATTGCTCGGCCACCGCGATCAATTTTTTTTCAAGATCAAGACCCTTGCCGCCGACCTCTTTAAAACCTCCCGATACGATGATGGCATGTTTAACGCCTTTGCGGCCGCATTCCTCCAGCACCCGGGGTACTATGTCGGTCGGTAAAACCATCAAAACCAGGTCCGGCACCTCCGGCAAGTCCATGATATTGCGGTAGGCCTTCAGGTTTTGGACTTTTTTTTCCCTGGGGTGCACGGGATAAACTTTTCCTTCATATCCCCGCGAGAGGATGGACAACAGCTGGTTGGTTCCCATGACATTGATATTGTTGGAAGCACCGAATATGGCAATGCTTTTGGGATTGACAATGGGATACAATGGGCTTGTTTCGATTGACTTTAACATCTTATTTCGTATTCATTTCCAGATTGTGTAGCATGTCGCAAAAAGCCGTCATTCCGGACGAATCCCGCATTGCGGGATGAGATCCGGAATCCAGAATTTACTAATATTAACAGGCCATTACTGGATACCGGCTCGCACCCCGCTGCGCGGTACTTGGCCGGGATGACAAATTACGACACAGCCTGTTAGGGGGATGGTCTTTTTCTCAGGACGTCTTTGACGCAGACACCAAAGGGATGAGAATAAGACCATCCCCTGAAGACGTACCTTATTCCTTCCCCAGAACAACAAGTGCATCGGCGGCTTTGAGGTTTCCAGCAGGATTGATGATCATTGGATTTATGTCGATTTCCGAAATGACGCCGTGATCGATGCCGAGCTTTCCCAGGGCCACCAGTGACCGGCAAATGGTGTCGATGTCGGCTGCTGCCTGACCCCGGAAGTGTTCCAGCATAGACCTGCAGCCCAGCTCTTCGATCATATCCCGGGCTTCGATGATACCAAAGGGTGCCACCCGGAACGCTGTATCGTTTAGCACTTCGGTCAACACACCGCCCAGTCCCAGCATCACACACGGACCGAACTGGGGATCTCGATTCAGTCCCAGCACCAGTTCCCGTTGGCCGGGGACCATTTCCTGCACCAAGACCCCCTCCAGATCGATATCCACCGCCTCGATGATCCGGCTGTAGGCTTCGTGCACTTCAGTGTCATTTTTCAAGTTTAAGGCCATGCATCCGGTTTCGCTTTTATGCATCAGTTCCGGAGAGCAGGCTTTTAATGCCACCGGATACCCGATGGTTTCGGCTGCCAAAACTGCCTCCACTTCACTTTGCACCAGTGCTTCCCGGGTAACCGGGACCCCATAGGATTTCAGCAACTTTTTCGACCGATATTCGGACAACGCCCGTTGCCC
>JASFTQ010000243.1:0-7300 GCA_050053515.1 Desulfobacterales bacterium
GGCAAAATCTTATGCGAAAGCACATCGAGGGTTACCTCGATGACGGGCGGATTCACTCCTTTCAGAACGACCCCCGGCGGCAGTCGGATGTTATCCTGACTGACGGTAAAGCTATTCAAACCGACAATCGATTTGCTCAAATCTATTCGCACCCGGGCCTGTTCCGGTTGTACGGTTTTGAGAAGCGAGGCGGAACCGGCCAGCTTAAGGCTTACCTTACCCACGGATGTATCTACGATTTCCTTGGCAGGCTCGCGGTTCATATACTCGATTGGCACTTCCACAGTCATCAGGGTGTCCAATCCCCGTGACACACTGAGCCAGACCGCTGAAATAAGTGAGATGGAAACAATGGCGGCGGCACTGATTTCAAGTTTTTCTCTTGTTCCCCGGCCACCTTCATTTGCAGCCACCCCCGTGTGTTCTCGCAGCCTCTGCTCTAACTGGGCCTTGCCGGTCAACGTTCGAATGCGAGAGCCCTTGGTGACGGCAACATTGCCCCTTTCTTCGGAAACAACGATTACCATGGCATCCGTGTTTTCGGACAATCCCAAAGCAGCCCGGTGGCGTGTTCCGTAATGCGAAGGGAGATCACTTCGTTGTGATAAGGGAAGAATACAGCCGACCTCCAATATGCGATTGCCCTGAATAACGGCGGCACCATCGTGGACCGGATTGTCGGGCCAAAAAACACTCATGATCATCTCTTTGGTAATTGCTCCCCGCCAGGGAATTCCTTTCTGAACAAAGTCGTCCAAATTATCTTTTCCGGGAAATACGATAAGGGCTCCAATCCTATTCTGGGCAAGTTCGAAAACACCTTCGACAATAGTTTCAATCGGCGTGGCGATGGGTTTTTTAGGCAGGCCCCAAAAAAGGGATCGAAAATTTCTGGCCTGCAGGACATTGCGAATTTCATTTCTGAATACCACAATTATGATCAACGCAGCAACAGCGGTAATACCCCGGAAGACCCAGCTTGTGACAATTAATCCCACCGAGATGGCAATTCCCTGAAAAAACCACAATACGGCCATACCGATGAGTATCCGGAATACCGTTGTCCCCCTGAACAGAACATACAACCGAAAGAGAATGTAACTGTTTAGTCCGATATCGACGATATCCTGCCAGCGGATGCTTGCTAGGATTTGAGACAAATTAACCATAACCGTTAATCGGTGATGCTGAATCTAAGCGTTCTGAGAATATTTCCTTGAAGGTCGGTGATTTCAACCCGCCAGGGGCCCTTATCCGTTTCACCCATTTGAACCGTGCTAAAAGTTGCCCAGCGCGGTGTTTGGAGAGATAGTTTCACGCTCGCCCGTTTTTGCTCGCGGAAGTACCAGTTGTGATAAACAAACGTGTTTTCAAGCACCGGGTCAAACTCGGTGAAACAAAACACTTTGCCAAGAGAGATTGAGAATACGATAGCCGGGTATCGAGGGACACTGCCTTTGATGTCTTCACACATGACGGCCCGGGCCAAATTCGGTCTCGATTCCGGGTTGCCGGACCCGGCGACGCCGGATTTTTCACCCACAGCATTGGCGAGTGAAAAGACACTGATGACAAACAGCGGCAAAAGAGTTAGCGCAATTTTTTTATTCATCTATCGATCACCAGTGGGGTTGATTCCCAATGCGTTGTCCCATGACTTCAAGCGTATCGGATATAACCACAAATGCATTCGGATCGATTCGACGGACAAACTGCTTGAGACGCGATAATTCCTGAAAGGTTATGACGACATACAAAATGGGTTTTTCCTGGCCGGAGTAGGCCCCCTGTCCGCGGACGATAGTAACCCCACGCTGTAAAGTGTTTATTATTTCATTGGATATATCGCTCCAGGCATCGGAGATGATGATTGCAGTTTTTCGCTGGCTCAAACCGGTAGCGACGAGATCTACAAGTTTGGAGCTGACAAATATGAATATCAGTGCATAAAGTGCGGCCTCTATGGAAAATATGAATGCAAACACCACCAAAAGAATACAGTTAAATGCCAGAATTGAAGAACCCAGGCGAATGGAGAATTTTTTGATCAGGATGATTGATAAAATATCCAAGCCCCCTGCCGAACCCAGTGATCTTAAAATTATTCCCGCACCAACCCCGCTGATGATTCCGGCCAGCAAAGCACTGAGAAATTTGTCCTGGATCGGTACGGTTAGATGGATCCAGGTCACCGTCGCTGAAAAAATGAACAATCCCGCAATACTGTATAGAAAAAACCGGCGTCCCACAAACTTCCACCCCAATACGTATACCGGAATGTTCAAAATACAATATACCACGCCAACCGAAAGAAACGGCACCAGGTAGTGAATTAAAATCGCCAACCCGGTAAACCCCCCGCTGATTAACTGTTTTGGAATAAGAATGCCGTTTATGGCAGCTGTGCATAAAACGCTACCCACGGATATGAGCACGAGGTTCCAGGTAACTGTTTTAATCAGAGCAACTTTCATCATTTTTAATTCAAATCAAATCCAAGACCGGGTTTTCCGGTGGGGTAGAGAATTCCTTCGTGCAGCACGACAGCACCTGCTGCCGGGTCGTTAATTAAATCCAAATGTCCGTCTAAATCGGCATATACCACATTAGGACGTGACAACGCAAAATGGAGGCCGGCGGCAATACCCAGCGCTGATTCATCCATACAGCCTACCATTACCTCCAGATCGGCTGCTTTTGCAACCGCATTTATTTTCAGCGCCTCGGAGACACCCCCGACTTTCATCAACTTGACATTCACCATATCAATCAGTCCCTTTTTTGCTAAGCGAAACGTATCCCGCAGACTCATTAGACTTTCATCGGCCATTACCGGAATCGGAACCTCCCGCGTGACACGGCCCAAGGCCTCCGTTTGCTTTTTAGGAGTGGGCTGCTCCAGTATTTCCAACCGAGCAGATCGTGTATTTTGGACAAACCGCAATGCATCTGCTTCCGAATAGCCCTGGTTGGCATCAAACCGAAGCTCAATTTTCCGGCCGACGGCTTCTCTGACTTTCAGCACTCGCTCAATATCTGCCGAAACATCGACACCCCCTTTGATTTTCAATGATTTGAAACCCCGTCCGACGAATGTTTTGGCTTTGTTTACCGTCTCATCAACGGATAAGATTCCGATCGTAACGCTAGTTTTCATGCGGTTTCGAAAGCCACCCAGTATTTTGGACAAGGGCAAGCCGGCGACTTTACCCAGGATATCATACAGCGCCATGTCCACCATGGCCAAAGCCGACGGCTGTGTCTCCATACGTGGCTTTAATCGTTCCAGCAGCAACGCCGATCTCAAGGGATCGGATCCCTTCAGCATTGGCGCGATGATTGTACTGCAAGACCCCAACACACTTTCTGCGGTCTCTCCCGTGACCGCTAAATCCGGCGCTGCACAACCATACCCGCAGATGCCGTCGGTGGTCTCCATTCGGCAGAAAACATTGACCGTCGCTTCGATGGTTTCATAGGAGATGACGTAGGGCTCTGCCAGTGGCATTTTTACCGGCCAAGCGCTTATGGTGCCGATTTTCATGCTCAATACCTTTTGTGAAAAATCTCTTTGAGGGTCATTCCCTTTAGATCTTCCACCAGCGCCACCAGATGCGCAATCATGATTTCCCAGATTTTCTCTCCTTTTTCGGCACTGGCTTTGGTTGGGTCTCCCATGATGCCACTGGCGGATATCTTACGGGTGGAGGCATACCAGGCAATACTGCGTTTGCCGGTAAAGTTGAGGTAGCGGCTGGAAAATGCCGGGACTGATTTTCGGGCTTTATCCATGCGAACCAAATGGGGACGCACGGCAAGGCTCGTACTGGTTTCGGTCTCCCCGGAATGGACGTCATTGGGGGTTTCCACGATTTTATTGATGTCCACGTCGCTGGTCTCACCGGTATCCACACATACAAAAATATGGGCGTCACGGTTGATCATCTGGGCGGCATAATTGAGCGCCGGGCTGTTTCCGCCATGACCATTGATAATAACCATTTTTTTGATTCCGTTGCGCGCCACACTCATTCCGACGTCATACACCAACCGAGAAAGGGTATCGTTGTCGATGCTGATGGTGCCTGCAAAATCTTCATGATGGTATGAAACACCGTAAGAAATCAGCGGCAAGACAAGCGGCTTGGGCGAGCTGCAGACAGCCGCCACGCGCTTGGCCAGGTAATCGGCATCGAAGGCATCGGTATCCAAGGGTAAGTGGGGACCGTGTTGCTCGATGGAACCTACCGGCAGCAGTGCTATATCCGTTTTTTGTAAACGTACCTTTGCTTCGGGCCAGGTTATTTCGCCCCATAGATAGCGCCTGTCATCTGATGACAGGGCGTAATCACTGAATTTTGATTCCGGCGTGGATGCCTCCATTTCAAAGGGATAGGGATTTCCCAGAGAAGCATCCGTCAGTGGGTCGAACGCGATCCAGGACCGGCCGTCCCGCTTGAGGGCGCCACCGGCATGTTCAAGAAAAATTTCAAACAGGGGTTTTCTGAGATCCACCGGAATCGCTTCTAGAGGAGAGCGGCCGGGGTCGAAACGCAGCTTCAATATTTCCGGTCGGGGGCTTATTTTTTGGTCCCTGGCGGCAGCAATTTCAATCAGGCCTTTTTCCTGCAACAAATAGGTCAAATGTGCTTTTTCGGCTTCTTCCTGGTGGATACCTTTATCTGCAAAAGCTTTCAGACAGCTGTCAATCTGCTGTTCGGTGTAACCGCAGGTCCCGGGCTCGGCATCGATGGCCATCAGCATGCTGACGATCCGCCGGCATTTTTCACATTTCCCGCATGGATATATTCTGCCTTCCTTTTCGTGGGCCGCATGGCAAGACACCTGATGCTCCTGAAGATGGGGATATCGGGTATAGAGAATTTTTTCTATTAGCAACTCCGACAGAGGGCGCAGAATCGAAAATTGGCTGACCGACCAACCCTTTTGCAAATAGTAGCGTGAAAGGGCATTGTCAAAGTGAAGGCTTTGGTCGTAAAGTCCGTTGTAATGCCGTATACCTTTATGGGAGCTTCGAACGGTTGTATCAAATTCATCACCGATGATAATTCGTCCGATACCGCGCATGCGAATCACCGGTAAAACCCCAAAGAGAAAAATCGCGACAGTCCAAAGACGGATCGGGTATTCATCACTGCGGATATCGGCGAAGTCTTTGCGGATAAACGGCATATGTTTCAACATCCAGACAAATAATCGATCGGAGTTTACCCAGACACGAGTGGTATTCGATACGTGTCTTTTAAAGTATCGATGAGCATTCAGAGCAGTAAACCAGTGACGGCCGGATTCATTGACAAATATGGGATGGACCTCTCGGGCCGTTTCGTCCAGTAATCCGAAAGTCAACAGGCTGTCCTTGCCTCCGCTGGAAAGGATACCATGAGAATTGTTGCTGGTTGACCACAGCCGCCACTTGTCCTGGGGTTTGGCGGAAGTCATTTGCGGAAATTCAATCTTGCTCCGAAGGTATCGGGATTTTTTGACCGCCGGTAATTGGGCGGCGGCACTCACCAGAAATGGATTGGGTTCTAAAAATTTTTTGACGTATATTTCACGGGCTGTGTTTTCTGCCATCTCTTTGATGAATTTACGGTCAAGGTTGTCAAACATGCCATGGAAAACCAATGATCGGCAGAAAAGTCCGTAATTGAGTGCGACCTGAACGGCCATCATGCTGGCCAGATTTTGAGACTCCGGTTCCTCCGGCTTGAATACCCGCTCTTCATAACGATAGATTAGATCGATGCTTTCTTCCCCTCCCTCCCAAACCAATCGATAGGGCGCGATCAGTCGTTTGGGTTCTATCTTTATGGGACCAACGGTCAAGCGGTCAAATACTTCTAAAGCCGCTAAAGGATCCTTTTCGGAATCCGGTTGCTTTGGAAACTGTTTTGGTTCATTGGGTTTTTTTGTAAGCATGGTATTCTTTCTCGCCCTTTCGGCCTATGGTCGAAAAAATGAAGCCACACATTCCGAGACTGTGTCGTAATTCGCAAAAGCCGTCCTTGCGGTTCCTGATCTGTCGTCCCGGACCTGATCCGGGACCTGGATGACGTGCCCGGAATCCATCATAATTACATGACCTTAGACTACTGGATGCTGGATGCCGGATCCGTCATTCCGGACGTGATCCGGAACCGGCATAACGCAAGGAATAAACACCTTTTTTATATTACAATACAGTCTCTCCCCGGGTGGTCGCTCACTTCTTAAGATGGGTTGCCAAAATTTTTACGAGGTCTGCGGCTCCGTCGCGAAGCACATCAAAAGCGGGCAGGCCAATGACCGTGTGGATCATCTCACAGACCAGGGAGATTCGATCATCCGGCAGATTTTCATGGTTAATGGTAATCGCGACCACCGGTTTTGAAGAAAGCATCTCGATGACTTTAATTTGACGGGCCAACGGGTGAATGGGATAGCCCGGGAAACCGTCATATTCTTTGCGGGCAGGGGCATGCTGCAATACGATGATATCGGGTCTGCCGGCCGCCAGAATTTCAAATCCACCGGGATAGGCCGGATTCATAAGGCTTCCCTGTCCTTCGATGACTATGATATCCGGATGTTCTTCGTCCCAGGCCGTCCAAACGGCGTGCTCAATTTCCCCGGAAACAAAATCGTTAATCAGGGAGTCCATTATGATGCCATACTTTGCCCCCTGCATCCAGGCGGTCTGGCCCGTGCCGATCAGTTCTGCACGATATCCCTTTTGCTGGAAGGCCTGGACAATTTTCCAGGCGCTTGTCCGCTTGCCAACGGCCGAGTCTGTCCCTAAAACGGCTATTTTCAGGGCCGTTACCGCTTCAATTTTACCGCTAAAAAAATGGAGTTGGCTGGGTGGCGGAGGCTTGCGGACATCACGTAACCGAATACCCTTCTGTTCTGCAAGGTTTGCCAGTTCAGGATCTTCCGATAAAAAATTGTGCAGCCCGCAATCGATGTTCAGTCCAAGCTGTATGGCTTTGGCAACATCCTGGCGGGCGGATGCACTCAAACGCCCGCCATCGGGAGCAAGCCCGATAACCAGGTGGCTTGCGGGTGTTCCATTCAGGTGTGCGATTTGGACGGCGTCTTCTATAGTGGCATTCAGCGGGATGTTGTTGGCTTTGCCGTCCAGTACCATACCGGCATCCTGGCCCGCATAGCGCGAATCAATTACCGAAAGAATCTGATAGCGCCTGGTAAAGCGAACCAGCCCATGCGCGGTTTTCCCGTTGAGCGTATTGAAGGCCCCCTGGCAATAAATGATGGCCTGACCGTCCGATTGATCCAT
>JASFTQ010000244.1:0-7294 GCA_050053515.1 Desulfobacterales bacterium
GACCTTTCTCCCGGGCGTAAGCATCTTTGGCCTGTACGTTTACGCGGTTCAGGGCAACGCCGGAAGGGCAGGCCACGTGGCAATTCAAGCACATGCTGCAGTAATCGATGTTTTCTTCAATGGGTGTCTGATTTGTACCGTCTTTATCAATTCTAACGCCGGATGACAGCACTTCGGCAATGACGGCCGGGCTGGGGAAGCTGTCATCCATCTCACCGGCGACCGGGCAAGCCGCATTACAAACCAAGCAACCGATACAGCGGGCGAGATTGCCGTAATCGATCTCGGATTCAGGCAGGCCGGCTGCCGGCTGCGTTTGATTCCCACCGGTCCCGCCGTAGGAAAGCATTTGCACAAACCCTGTTTCGTAGCGCTCCCGATCTACGATGAGATCCTTGACGACCGGAAAATTGGGCAGTGGCCCGATATGAAGATCATCCCCATCGACCATCGTGCGACACGCCAGAACCGGTTTGCCGTTCAATTCAACCGCGCAGCTGCCGCATTTACCGGCTTCGCAAGAAGAACGAAAGGCCAGGCTGTCGTCCAGGGAATTCTGAATCTCTTTCAACACCTCCAAAACGGTCTGGCTGGGATAATGTTTCAGTTCATACGTTTGCAGGTATGGTGCCGGCGTATGCTCTTTTTGATAACGATCAATTTTTACTTTAAATGTTTCGGTCATTGGTTCACCACTGCAGCTCAAATTATTCGAGGGGTCGGGGTATTTTTTGCACGGCGAGATGCCGGGTTATTGCCTGCCAAGCCTGACAGCGGCAACTGCCTTGCATTTTACACCTTAGTCTTACCGGTTTCATAACTTTATTGCTCGCCGGTTTGATCCTTTCGTAAAGTACTAAGCTTGCTGCGCTGAATTTGTGGAACTCGTCCCGCTACGCGTGACTCAGACAAGCCACAAATTTTACGCTCCACTTCGCTAAGTACTTTTTGACGAAAGTATCAAAATGGCTCGCACTAAAGCCATGAAACCTGTTGCGGTCGAAATTACAACCACTAAAAACAAAGCATCGAAGTTTGCCGAAGTGGTTTCAAAACCCAGATTAGGTTCAAGGGTAAGGCGCCCTGCGGATTGAAAGCGGAGCGTACACGCCAGTACGTGAGCATTTCGATCCGCAGGACAACGCAGCCATTGGGCCTAAAATGGGATTTTGAAACCACTTCTCCCGGGCGGTACTAGCCTTATGCCCCTCAGAAGCACCGGGGCGATCATCTTATCGTGAAAAAAACACCCCGACCCCTCAATTATTTATGGTTTGTCATGGATGAATTTCGGTCATATCAACGGGTCTCACCCCCGCTTGCATGTTCAGCGCCCCCTCGTCCATCCGGATGACGGTGCAGTACGGGGGCGAGGCGGTATCCGGTTCGGGAAAGTCTTCCATATAATGGGCACCGCGGCTTTCTTTTCTTGTCTGCGCGGCAGAAACGATCATTTGGGCCGTTTTCACCATTTTTTCCATATCCAGGTATGCCAGGAGACTGTAGTTATGGTGCAATCCCGAGCCGTTGATGCCGATACGGGGCAGCAAATCCTGCTCAATTTCTTCCAACGCCTGTCCGGCTTTTTGCAGGCCCTTTACTGTGCGTGAGACGTATACATGCGCCTGCATGACGGCTCTCAAGCGGTCCCTGGCCTGGGCAGGCGTCAGTTCTGAAACACCCCTTTTAAGAAGCTTTTCCAGACGAGCTGTCTCTTCAGCCACCTGTTCTTTGTCCGGCGCCTGGTGATCCGCCTGGTCCGCATGCCGGGCAGCGCTCACCCCCGCGCGCGATCCGAACACAAGGATCTCAGACAGGCTATTGCCGCTAAGGCGGTTGCCGCCCTGCACGCCACCGGAAACTTCACCGGCGGCAAATAGACCGGTTACTGTCGATCGTGCATCCCTGTCAATGGCAATACCTCCCATGAAAAAGTGGGCCGATGGGGCAATTTCGACGCGTTGGTCATGGTAATCAAAGCCGCGTTCCGCGCAGATTTCCCTTTCGTACATGAAGCTGCGCAGTGTTTCTTCGGGCACTTCGGTGGCATCCAGAAATACGCCGCCATGTTGGGTGCCGCGACCTTCAACAATCTCGTTATAGATGCCGCGGGCCAGCCGATCCCGGGTGGTATGCTCCAGCAGTTCCGGTTCGTACTTGGCCATGAAACGCTCATTTTCAGCGTTGTAGAGTTTGGCATACTCCTGAATACCGAGAATAAAACCATGCAGGGAGGGCGGGTGCACCATCCCGCAGGGGTAAAATTGAACCTGTTCCATATTGATCAGGCTTGCGCCGGCCTCCAGCGCCAGTGCCAAGCCGTCCCCGGTGACTTTGATGGGGTTGCTGGTAACCGGATACAGCTGTCCGATACCCCCGGTGGCCAATACAACGGCCGGGGCACTGAACTGTACGATTTCGCCATTGCCCAAATCCACGCCCATGGCGCCGACTACCCCGCCGTCATGGGTGAACAATCGGGTTATGGTTACATCCTGGCGGTGATCAACGCCCTGGCGGAGAAGCTGGGCACGAAGCACTTTTGTCATTTGGAGTCCCACGCGATCGCTGATGGCCATAACGCGAGGGTAACTGTGTCCACCGGCACGGTCCAAAACGTAACGCCCATCCGGTTTTTTGTCGAAGCAAAGCCCCCAGCTTTCCATCTCCCGTACGCGGTCCTGGGCTTCGGTCGTCAGCACGCGCACCAGTGGCTGATCGCTCAAATAAGATCCACCGACAATCGTGTCGCGAAAGTGAACATCCACCGAATCACCGGGCTCACTCCACGGGCCCACGGCCGAAACACCGGCGCCGCTTACCGTGCCGCCGCTGCGTCCCACCAGTCCTTTGTCCAAAATGGTGACCCGCCTGCCGGCTTCAGCAGCGCGGATAGCGGCGTATAGCCCGGCACCACCCGTGCCGATCACCAATACATCTGTCTCAAATACCTGCAAGATCAATCCTCCTCGTATCTCTGGGCTGTCGTCCCTGCCTCTGCCCAGAGGTCCTTATGGCAAAATTTCCTTAAACAAGCGGCCTAAATGAGGCAGGGGTTCCTTTACACCGGCCAGTTGCAGCGCGTGCCACATGCTGGCCATGTTGGCACTGAACACCGGCTTTGCGAGATCCCTTTCCAGAGCTTCGGCGATGGGACTGAGAATGATACCGGTATCACTTACAAAGACAGCATCTGCCTCAGCGGTGTCGACGCTACGGACCATATCGCCAAGCGAGGCGAAATCGAGTCGGCCGATATCCCAATCCAGCGTGAGACCCAGACCTGAATGGTTGACAACCTCCACCCCAAAATGCTGCACATACTGGATGAGCTTTTCGTTCAGCCGCGGCTCATACGGAGTGGCCAGGGCCAACTTCTCCACCCCCATCACCCGCATCGCCTCTGTCAAGGCCGTGGAGGTCGTCGTCGCCGGGCAGCGGCCATTTTCGCTCAAGGTTGCGCGTAACGCTTTATCCCACTCCGGGCCGCGACTGAAGCTGCCGGAGGTGCACATCCAGACAAGCGCGTGCGGTCGAACCGTGGCCAGATCGGCGGCGATACGATCGAATTGCTCTCCTCCGGCCACTTCCTGCATGCTTTCCAAGGTCACCGAGCCTTCATCCGGCATGGAGGTGCGGGTGATGTGTACGGATACCCCGGGCGGACAGAGGTGGTAGTATTCCATATCCGCCAATCCGGAGGCGGGATAAACGATTCCGATCCGAGCCCGCCAGCCGAAAGTCGCTTTTTGCATTTTTATAACCTCCTTTTGTGGTCGTTGCGGCGCATCCCGCATCCGGGGACCGGGGGGATGCGGAATCCGGTCATTTCAATAGTTTCTGAACGCCGGCGCCCTGATCGGAGTGAAACTCCCCGCTCCAAAAGGCGGGGCTTGCGGGGGAAACGAACCGGTCAGGGACAAGCTTCGCCGGAGTGAAGAATTTAATTTTTTTTAGCCCACTCGATGTCTTTGATCACCGCATCCAAGACTTCTTTTGCTCCTTCGCCTCCCATTTCCAGGTACTTTTGTCGCAGTCTCTGGGATTTTTCTTTGAAGGCGTCGATCTCATCTTCCGTCAATTCAATATATGTCATAGACGGCTTGGCTTCCATGATCATTTGCATACGCTTCTGATTCAACCGGGGCTCGAAATCGAAGATATATTCATTGGCGCCTTCGATGGCTTCGTTTATCACGGCGCGAATGTCTGCGGGCAGTTTCAGGATAAACGCATGGTTGGCGGCAAAAGTGCCGATAAACGGCAACTGATTGGCTTTGATCATGTAATCCTGGACCTCGTAGAATTTCATTTCCTGGATGGCGAAAAACGGCTGTGTTTCGGCGTCAATCCTGCCTAGCGCAAGGTCGTCGTAGATCTGACTGTAAGGGACTGTGACGACATAAGCGCCATATAAGCGGTAAGCGGTAATCAGAAGCGGTGACGACATCACGCGAAAAGTAATACCCTCGAAATCGGCCGGTGTGCGCAGGGGTTTGTTCGCCGTCCAAATTTGCCAGCCCTCTTCGATAATGGACAGCAGCTCCAGTTTGTGCTTTCTGTAATATTTTTGGAGGGCTTGATAGGTATTGGGCCCTTTGCGCAATATTTTCTCGAGGAGCTTGAAGTCTGTAGGGAAAAGGTAGTGAATGGAAAAGACCTGAACCTCGGGGATATAAGATCCCAGGTGCCCGGGGGATTGGAATGCAAAATGGACATCTCCTTTTTGCAGAAGCTCTGTAATCTCTCCGGAAGTGCCGAGTTCTCCATAGAGGTGGATGTTGCAGCGAATCTGCCCCTGGGATTTCTCCTCGACAATTTGTACGAACTTTTTGGCATACTCATGTTGCATACTGCCCTCGATTTCTTCCAGAGCCACCTGCCACAAGTTTTTAACCGCCGCGGCCGGCTCAGCGAATCCGAAGATTAGCGCGCATACGATAAATACTGATATGAGTTCTGTTCTCAGCTTCATCGTTTATCTCCTTCATTGACGGCTGCGGGATACCTTCGGTCCCCTCGAGAGCCTGTTTTGGATGATGCGAATATATTCATGCGAATCGATACTGTTTCCAGAAAGCACAGCCACTACATTTTTGCCGGTCACATCGATCTTTTGATTCATCAGCACCCCAATACCGACGGCTGCTGCACCTTCCACGATCAACCGATGTTTATTAAAAATGTAAAAGATACCGTCTTTTATCTCTTCTTCAGAGACCAGCAGGTGTTGGTCGACATATTTTTCTATCAGCGGCAATGTGTATCGGTTGTCGAGGCCGATCCCTCCCAGGAGCGAATCGGCGATTGAATCTTTTTCTTCCACCTGAACGGGCCTGCCGGCTCTAAGGCTTTCCAGCATCGCCGGGGACCGCTCAAGCGATAGGCCCACTACATGAATGTCCGGATTGATGGATTTGGCAACCCCTGAAATCCCTGCCAGCAGACCGCCCCCGGAAAGCTGGATCATCAAAACATCGGTATCGGGGAGCGTTGACAGTATTTCAAGCGCTATGGTCCCCTGGCCGGCAATAATCAGGGGATCATCAAACGGCACGACCGGAACCAGTCCGCGGCGGGCTGTGAGCTGGTGGTAATTCTTTTCGGCTTCATCCTGGGAACGGCCTTTTAAAGAAACTTCTGCGCCAAGTGTTTTGATCATCTCTACCCGGTAAGCAGCGACATGCTCGGAAAGGCAGACAACCGCCTTGATACCGACCTGTGCGGCCACATAGGCCACCGCTTTGCCGTGATTGCCGGTGGAAAAGGTGATCACCCCCTTTTGTTTCTCCTTGTCACTGAGGCCTAAAATCCTGTTGGCCGCACCCCTGACTTTAAATGACCCGGTATGCTGCAGGCATTCCAGCTTCAGGTGAACCGCACGGGCACCGGTTATTTCAGCCAAATCGGGAGATGCAATCACGGGTGTCTGCCAGATCAGCGGTTTTATGCGTGAATGCGCCCGATAGGCATCATGCAGGGTCGGCATTTTTTTCATCAAAGCCTCTTACACAACGCGTATTACCCGCCCAACGCAATGCTCGGCAGAAACAGTGCAATCTGGGGAAAGGCAATCAGGATAATCGTTGCCAGTATCAGTATCAGAATAAACGGTGGCGCGTGACCGATAACCTCCAGATAGGGTCGCCGGAATATCAGCTGCGCGGTAAATATGTCACAGCCGAAGGGCGGTGTTGCCGAACCGATGGCAGCCTGGAGTGTAACCAGCGTTCCCAGCAAAATCGGTTCAACCCCCGCACTGACGACATAGGGTTGAAAAATCGGGCTCAATATAAATATCGCCACGATCGGGTCAACAAACATACAGGCGACAAAATACACGGCTACGACAATGGTGATCACCCGCAACATCGAAGGATCGGGTCCAAAAAGCGGCGGCAAAAGCTCCTGCGGAATCTGCATAAAGCCGATCATCCATGAAAACGCCTGCCCGGCGCCGACCAGAATAAAAACCACACCGGTAATCACCCCGGTCTGCAAAAAAGAGTCAATTATTCGGCTGAGGGTCAGGCTCCTATAGACGATGGTTTCCAAAAACAGGGCATAGAACACAGAGGCAGCAGCGGCTTCCGTCGGGCTGAAATACCCGGCATAGATTCCGCCGACGATAATCACCGGAAATCCCATGACCGGCAGTCCATCCTTGATCGCTGCTATTCGTTCGGCCCAGCTGGCCTTGGGCAGAACCCCGACCTTTTTCATCTTGGAATAAAAATAGCAATAAACAGAAAACATCATCAGGATCATCAGACCCGGAAATACACCGGCAAGAAAAAGCATCCCGATGGAGGTGCTGGTGGCAACACCGTAAACGATGAACCCGATGCTCGGTGGAATCAAAAATGCGATATCACTGGAATTAATGATCAGTCCCAGGGTAAAAGAGCTCGGGTACCCCGCCTCCAGCAGCATCGGACGCATGGTGCCGCCGATGGCGGCTACGGTTGCCTGTGTCGAGCCGGATACCGCGCCGAAGAGCGTGCAGCTCGAATTGGTCGTAATCGGCAGCCCCCCGGGCAGATGGCCGACAAAGGCTTTGATCATCCTTATCAATCTGCCGGCAGACTCCCCGGATGTGATAATGCTGGCCGACAGAATAAACATCGGCACACACACCAGCGCCGGTGGCGTTACCCCCGTAATCACTTGTTGAACCATTGTTGTAACCAGTTTCGGCGCAAAGCCCGGCATGTAAACATACACATATAATATCAGGGAGCCCAGCAGGGTTACCATAAAAGGGAAGCCGAACAAGAGCATGGACGCAAGGCTT
>JASFTQ010000245.1:0-7287 GCA_050053515.1 Desulfobacterales bacterium
CATGTAGGAGTAACGGCCCCGCATGAGCATGTATTTGTGGGTTTCATTATTCTTTCTGAGCGCCATGATTTTGTCCGCAATGGTATTCAAAGCCTCGTCCCAGGAAATGGGCACAAATTTGGGATCTTCATTGCGACCCTTGTTTGGATTGGTGCGTTTCATAGGGGTCTTGATGCGATCCGGATCATAAACCTGCTGCAATCCAAGATGCGAGCGTGGACAGCTGGCCCGCCCATTAACTTTTGAGTTGGGGTTGCCTCTGATTTTGATGGCTCTTCCGTCGATGACATACACCTGTTTAGAGCACCAGGAGGTACATCCCTGACAGGTCGAGGCGATCCATTTACCCATCTCACCGGAACCCGAGGTGCCGGCTTGGGCTAAGGCCTTTAGCTCGGGCTTTAGACCAATACCTGCGGCAACAGCAGCCCCGGTAACAGCCGAAGTCTTGACAAAGGTCCGGCGCGTCATTTTCAAGTCCGCCAGAAAATCCGCCATCACTGTTTTGCTTTTTTTGTTTTTCTCTTCCATAAGGCCTCCGATTTCTTGTTTTATGATTTAATTACGTCCTCGTTTAATCTTTTGTGCTTGTTCGTGCTTTTTCACCGCTCCGATCTACGCATAGCCGAAAATAAGTTTGCCAAAAGAGAGTCTAATTTTGTGAATTGGCGTCCTCTTCCTGAATGCTCTTCAGCCAGTAAAATAGTTCTTGCGGATCCACCGGCTTGCTGAGACAGGCATAAATGTGATAACAGATGGCATCTTTTAAATCCGGGTGAAAGCGGTCTTTGGAGGTGCACAGGAAATATGTTTCCGGGTGTTTTAGGGTCAACTCCCTGATGGTGCGGTTGTCGACCGGAACGGAGTCGATGTCCATTAAAACCGCTATGCAGTCGTTTTTCTCCAGGCAGACTTCCAGCTCTGCCAGAGAATTCAATGGCACGACTTTGTATTGCCGCTGTGTGACTAATTTGCTTATTTCTCGGCGCTCTTCTTCATCGGCATTTAGCACCGCAATTTTTATTTCAGAATTTTTTCTCAAAGGTACGTTCCGTGCTGGAAAAGGGGTTCCGAATCGAAATACCAGATGTGCCATCAGTACTACATCGTAGCAATTATAGTGCCAGGATTAAGATTCGACCGGTTTACATGAACAGGGAAGGCGTTAGGACAGGGGAATTAACTGTTTAACTAATTGAAATTATGAAATTAATTTATTTAAGTTTGAAATAAACCCGAAAGAAGGTTGAGCCGGTGGCGAGGAAATTTGCGGTTACTATATTTTAACCCTTGTATGATAATCAGACACATAAGTTGTATTAAATTAATTTATAATATAAATACAAGTAGTTATAAATGTACGAAAATCGTACACTTTGATAGGTTGTTGAACACGCCCTCAATTAAAAAGTTGATTACCGGTTTCATAACTCCAGATCTTGATTTCCCTGTCGAATGCCGGGTCGTCAGAAATTACCTTCAAGGTACCCCCAACTTCGGTTTGTTTTAATTTCCGGGATAACATTATCAGTGGAATCGGACACGGATAACCACTGGTATCAACTATATTAATTTCGTTTTCCATGTTTCAGCGCCTCATTTCTCAACAAACTTTATTGCGAAAGATAATCTTTTGCCTATCAATAATCAGTCTGAAATAAAAGATCTCCATTTCAATAGGATAAGCGCTCGCTCCTCAGGGTGATATCGCAGATTTATCGACGGCAAATTTACCTTGCAATTGAACCTCGGTCAACCGCCTTTCTTTGTGATCAGACATCCATGCCTTGGCTTGATCAAATTTACCATCTTTGACGGAAATGATAAGGTAAAGATAGCTTTCCCAGGCTAAATTTCTATCATGATCAGAAGGAACGGGTGAGTGATCCGGATGGGAGTGGTAAAAACCGCAAACATAGAGCCCGCTTTTTCCGGCCATATTGTCGACCGTCAAAAATTCCCAAGGATCAATCAGATATCGTCGGGCTGGATCCTCAAAAGTCGTGTTCTTCGTAGGGTGGGCCTTGACAACATGCTGTGGTTTTTTGCTGGGACTAAGTAAAATGCCGCAGGCCTCGTTGGGGTAGTTTTCTACGCAATGTTTAATGATACGATTTTTGGCCCTGTCTGCAATGGTCCACACAATTTTTTCAGCAGATGACATTGCGGAATCTTCCACTCACGTTTCCTCACCATTAAATTCATTTACTCACGTGGTATTTCATGTCCCAGCAGTTTTACTCAACGGGGATTTCCTCCCCGGACGATGCCGCCAGAGTTTTACATAACGCAGAAAGGACAGGTGCCGTTTGATCATTGAATCAAGCAAAGGTCACTGACGATGCACACTGCCACCTGCAATGGGGGGAATGATGGATAATTGATCGCCATCCCTCACAGGAAAGTCAACTTCAATTTCATAGCGACCTTCCTTCTTATTGAGAGTTCGAATATCCTCGTCGTTGAGGAAAATATGGAAAAACGGGCGTCCGGTTTTTTGGTCGTATAGACTATCCCTTAGCCTTGGGTAATTGTCATCCAAATCCTGAAGGACTTCGCCAACGGTTTTGCCTTCTGCTTTCAGCGTATTCAGCCCATTTGTAAATCCCAGTAGCGGGGACGGGATTTTAATAAATATTGACATGCGCTATCTTCCTTTCCTTCCGTGACCAGGCAAATTCAGCCTATTGTTTTTGTTGCCGGTGTAGATCAGTTCCGGTCTTTTCAATAAAACTTTCGTATCCGGCGGCACGCTCTCAGTGATCCAGATATTTCCGCCGATGGTCGATCGGGCCCCAATGACGGTCTGACCGCCTAATATGGTCGTATTGGAATATACGATCACATCGTCTTCGATAGTCGGATGCCTTTTTTTGTCCCGATAACTATCGGTCTTATCTTTAGGTAGTGACAAAGCGCCCAGGGTCACTCCCTGATAAAGTCTGGCGCGATTGCCGATTTCCGTGGTTTCGCCCACAACGACACCGGTACCGTGATCGATAAAAAAACTCTCTCCGATGTCAGCCCCGGGATGGATGTCAATACCGGTTAAGCTATGGGCATATTCAGAGATCATGCGCGGCAGAAGGGGTACACGGAGTCGATGCAGCTCATGGGCCATGCGATGAACTGTGATGGCAAATAGCCCGGGGTAACTGAAGATGATCTCCTCATAACTTTTAGCGGCAGGGTCTCCTTCCCAGGCGGCCTGGACGTCGGTTGCCAGGATAGATCTTAATTTAGGAAGGGTCTGTATGAATCGAAGCGCTGTTTGATGGCTGAGTTCCGTGCACCCTTCACAGGGTTGGTCGTAACGCAGACAGTCATGTTGGATGGCCACAAGGATCTGTTGTGAAAGACCCTCAAAGAGTCCTTTTGTTTCTTTGTTCAGCCAGAACTCAAAATTCGATGGGGTCAGTACCGTTTGGCTAAAATAGCCCGGAAAAATAATACATCTGGTCTTTTTGATGAGCTCAATAATCAATTCCTGTGAAGGTACGGTTATTGTATCTACGTGATCGAAACCTTTGCCGCAATTGCTGGATTCCAATAGTCTGCGAACAACAAAAGGCATGGCTTCATAAAATACCGAAGATTTTTCAAAATTCGGATTGCATGCATTAAGTTCCAAGGTTTTTTTCATTTTTGTGAACCACTCCTGTTTGATCTTATCATGTGATGGATTCTTGTTTATTTATTCCGCTAAGCCGCCCAGGGCCTGATCCAGATCCGCACAGATGTCCTCAAAAGCCTCAATTCCCACAGACAGCCTGATCATATCCGGTGATATGGACAGCATTTCCCGGGTCGGATCATCAAAAGACACGTATTGGGAAGAATAAGGGTGAATCACTAAAGTTTTACAGTCACCCAAATTGGCCAGATGATAGATCAATTTCAAACGGTTGATGAATTTAAAACACGATGACTGGTCTTTGAGTCCGAATGCCACCATTCCGCCGTATCCTTTCCCAGCAAACTGTTTGTGGGCCACCACATGGGAGGGATGACCGTCGAGCCCGGGATAATTTACCCACAAAACCTCCGGCCGCTCTTTTAAATAGCGTGCTACTTTTAGGGTGTTTTCCATATGGCGCTCCATTCTGAGTGCCAGTGTGTCAAGACCGATCATGGTAAGAAAAGAATGCAGCGGTGCCTGGGTTGTGCCAAAATTGATGTGGTGCTCCCGCCAGATTTTATCGAGTAAAGCCAATTTTCCCTTTCGTTCGATAAATGGCTTGAAATCCGGAAATTTTTTCTCAGACCAGTTAAAGTTTCCGCTGTCGATAACCACGCCACCGGTTGAATGCCCATGTCCCCCCAAATACTTTGTGGTGGAATGAACTACGACATCGGCGCCAAGCTCTATGGGGCGACAGAGGAAAGGGGAAGCCAAGGTATTATCGATCACAAGAGGTATTCCGTGCTGGTGAGCGATTTCCGCCACTCGAGCCAAATCGGGAACATCCATTTTGGGATTGCCGATGGTTTCCAGATATACAAGGCGTGTTTTGTCGGTGATGGCGGCTTCTATGGCATCGGTATCCGTGGATTCAATTAAGTGAGCCGTAATTCCATACTTTTTAAATACGTTAGTAAACAAGAGATAGGTAGACATAAACAGAGAATTGCCGGTTACCAATTCGTCTCCGGACCGCAGCAACGCCATGCATGTGTTGCTAACGGCTGCCATGCCGGAGGCCATAACCACCGCACCGCGACCACCCTCCAGGGCGGACAGTTTCTCCTCGAGGATGCGGTTGGTTGGGTTTGTCAGCCGCATATATATGTGATCCGTTGTCTTACCCGCAAAGGTCTGGCTCAGATTTTCAGCTGTCTGATGCAGATGAGAAGCTGTCTGAAATATGGGCGGCAAGGTTGCTCCTTGCCAATCTCTGGATGACTGGGCGGCATGGATAACTTGAGTGGGGAATTGATAATCATTTTTTGAATTCATGTTTTGCCTCCGGTGATAAAATAACTGGGTTATTTTTTTATGGGTTTTTGAAACACCTTCGACATGGCAAGTCGAAGGGATTCAAAATTTAAGAAAAAATATCAACTACCTTGTCCCTTTCATTAAAAAGGGACTCAGACGACAAGTTGCTTATGGTTCCAACAACGGTCTAAAAACCTCACACTTGCGGCATATTTTCATCTTTTCTTTCCAATTTTTTTTGGCTCCGCCCTCGCATATAGTACCGCTGATAAACCAGCACAGGTTGCCGGTTTTAAACTCCCAGGCAGGGCACATTTTTTTTCGATCAGAAGAACAGTCTTTTATGATCCAACAAGGCTTTTGGCCTTTGTATTTGCCCTTATAGGCAGCGATCAAAAAAAACATCTGCCTTTCGACAGCAGCCGGTATAGTGCGCCACCCCTGTTCATAGCTGTGTATGGCCTTTATAGAGGTGCCAAGGAGCTGGGCCATCTGTTTTTGCGTTTTTCCCAATTTGTGCCTGAGCGATACGAATTCGCTGCTGTTCATGATGTAAAATACCAGTTTACTTTAACCCCGATCATTAGAAGTGTCGCAAAATTGCTGCAAAATTTTATCTTTGCTTAGCAAAAAAGGGCGGTTGTTCACACAAAGCCCGAATTTTATGTGGACAACCACCCCGAATTAGGAGGTAAATACCATGAATTTAGCTCTAACATTGACGTTTGATAAGGTCAAGTAAAAAGTCCTACGGTGTGGTAATTATTTTGGCGCTGTTTTAAATCCCACCCAGGTCCTTCAACATTGCTCAGGGTTCCTCGGGGCCGCGGAGGGCACAGAATTTTTGCCAGATTCTTGAGTGTGCAATTGACGGACTGGTGAACCTCAATGGATGGTTGGTGTGTTGATGCGGTATTTTTTGAGCTTGCCGTAAAGTGTGCTGCGGCTGATGCCAAGCCGTATGGCGGCCGCCTTCTTGTTCCAGCCGCATTCTTCCAATACTTCCTGGAGAAGTTTCTTTTCATTTTCCAGAATCGTTCTGCGGGGCAAGATGTTGTTGGCATTCATAACAGGATGTCTGATGATGGGCGGCAGGTCTTTTACATCAATATGTTTTTCTTTGGCCAATACTGTTGCGTGTTCGATCGTATTTTCCAGTTCACGCACATTACCCGGCCAGGAATAGTCCAGCAGCAGTCGCATGGCTTCGGTACTAAAGCCATGTAAGGTTTTTCCTTGTTCGCGCGTAAAGCCACTCAGAAAGTGTCGTGCCAGAAGCGGTATGTCGTTGCGTCGATCTTTGAGTGGCGGCAAGTTAATCGGAATAACATTCAGGCGATAAAAGAGGTCTTCACGGAATTGGCCGTTTTGCACTTCCTGGAGAAGATCTTTATTGGTAGCCGCCAGAACCCTGACATTCACAGCGAGCGTCTGTTCTCCGCCCAATCTTTCAAATTTTTGGCTCTGCAACACACGCAGAAGTTTGATCTGAGAGGATGGCGGAATTTCTCCGATTTCATCCAGAAAGACGGTACCGCCATCCGCCTGTTCAAAGCGTCCGCTTTTCTGGCGGTTGGCACCCGTGAATGCACCTTTCTCGTGACCAAACAGCTCGCTTTCCAACAGAGTAGACGGATAGGCAGAGCAGTTTATAACAACAAAAGGATTCTCCTTTCGCGGGCTCTGGCGGTGAATGGCGCGGGCCACCAATTCCTTGCCGGTGCCGCTTTCACCCTGTATCAAAACGGTCGCATCTGTGGGCGCAACGTCTTCAATCAATTTATAAATGACCTGCATTTTGGGATCTTTACCGATGAGTCCACTATACCCCGCTGAATATTCTATCCGCGTTCGAAGGTTACGGATTTCTTCTTCTTGAACGGCTGCCCGCTTGATCGCTCCCGAGGTTTGTTTCATGATCAACTCGATAATATCCAGGTCCTTTGTGACGCATCGGCAATCTGCCGGACAGGCGACCAGCATTGACCCCAGCAATTCATTTTCATAATGAAAGGGGAAAATCGCAAGTTGCCTGGCATGTTGGAAGTCATTTGGGAGCAGAGATGGCTTGAAAATGTCGCTTCCGGCAAATGCAGGGGACCCAATGCCCTGCAACGCTGAGAATACGGCTTCGACAGTGTTGCCGGTTAATGTTTCCATAAAATCATCGGACATCACATAAAGATTTTCTCTATGGCTACTGAAGATCAGCAACGCCATGTGTTCACATTCAACAATATTTCTAAACTTCTGGATGAGATATGCACATACATCTCGCAGCCCGGGAAGTGCCGAGATTTCTTGCGCAATGTTAAAAGAAGTTCGTAACTGGCGATGGGCCCGATCCA
>JASFTQ010000246.1:0-7216 GCA_050053515.1 Desulfobacterales bacterium
CGCTTTGAAAACTCGTCCCGCTTGCCAGCGGGACTCAAACAGGTTCAAAGCGCTGATCTTCCACTTCGCTAAGATTGATGGACAAAAACCTTTTAATGACCGCTCAAAATGATTTGAGCAACAGCCCGTGAAGACCTGACCCTTTTGTTTTGGGTTTTTTCAGCTTCCGAATCCCTGAGTACAAAACCAGAAAACCCCCTAGTACCAAGGATATCCGGCCAAGATAATCTCCATGTCGAGCGAAAAAAGTTTGGCCCCCGCGAAGATGAACCTTTCCTTTGAGGATCGCTTTTTCCCACCAGGGAGTCTTGGCCATAACCATACCTCTGGCATTAATAAGAGCAGAAATCCCCGTATTGGCAACTCGAACAAAATCTCGCCGATTCTCGATGGCACGAACCGGGCTGAAGTTGAAGTGGTGTATATAGCCCGGTGTATTTTTCCACCATCCGTCGTTGGTGATCATGCATATAAAGCCCTGTTCTTTGGGCAGGTTTCGCGAACAGTAAGGGCCGAATATGGATTCAAAGCAGACAATAGGCAGAATGGTGATCGAATCGTCAGGCAATACAAAAGTAGTACTCTCCTGACGAAGACTGTAGGTGCCGGAGTACCCGCCAAGCTCCAGGGAGTATTTCCCCAAAAAGCCCAGGTATTGCACAAAGGGCATGCGCTCGAATAGAGGTACTAACTTGGTTTTGTGGTAGAACTGGGGCGCCGGTGGTGAACCCGCTGTCAGAAAAAGTGCTGTATTAAAGGCCTCGTAGTAAAAGTTTTTCTCGCTATCGAAACGACTTCCCGGGGGTATGTTTTCATGGCTGAGCTTCTGGTAGCTGTGTACGCCCAGGAGAATATTCAACTTGGGATATTTTTTGCGAAATTCCAATAAATCACGGTAGTAGATTGATGCTGTAGGGTCGCTTTCGTCAATCTGCTGAACGATTAGGGTTTCCGGGCCAAGCAGGTATTGAGTTTCACCATCGACTATAGCATCGGCTGTCTTGAAAAACTCCTCCACGTGTCGAGCATAATTATGCGGGTCAAATTTTTCCGTATATGGATCCAGGTTGGGCTGAATCAGAGCAATATTTACCGTTTGTCCTTTCTCTTCAACGTTTCGGAATATTAAATAGGATACCAGGGTGGGGATAAGAAAGAGTATCAGTGTTATTGTGCCTGCCGGAACAATAGAATCCGGGCCTTTTTCCCGATAAGTATCGTACAGTTTCACAGCCGCAGTGTTGGTCAGGATGATCCAGAGTGTTCCACCCCGAACACCGGTAAACTCGTACCATTGAATGAGCTTTGGCGCGGTGGCCAAAGCGTTGCCCAGGTTGAGCCAGGGCCAAGCCAGGTCCCAGGATAGGTGAAAATGCTCGTACCCCATCCAAATGAGCAGAAAGGGGAACAACAGCGGAATTTTCAGGATAGTCCGGATACGGCTTGCCAGCCAGAATATTAAGGCCTGCAGCAGTGAATTTGCGATAATGATGAGGATGGCTCCCGCCAATTGCGCCCGCATAATCCACCAGGTTCCAACGATATTCCACAGCAGAAAACTTACCAGGGCGTAGTTGAATATGGCATAAGGGTTTGCGTGATGTCGGATTTCCTCTTCCAGCAGCAGGAGGGGCCCCCAGGCAATAAAAACCACAAAGAACAAAGATGAAGCAGACCAGGGCAGCCCCAATAGCAGACCACTCGTCAAAGCCAAGCAAATGTTTTTTCTGATGTTCATATCAATTCGGAGGTAGGTTCTAGATGTCGCCCCGCCCAGCAAGAACCTTCAAATCCCTCGCGTACGGATTATTCAATAGCCGCCTTCAAAAAAAAAGAAATGGTAGTTTCGGTTCAACATCAAGCGCATAACTAAGCCTGATTTTGCCATGCTCATCGAAGAATTTCATTCGGACTATGGGAAAAAGGGGGACATCGGTTCTATGTTTAAATTTTCTGCAAATAAAAAACCCCGTATCTCGGATCGAGAAATGGGGTTTGTTGAATTCAGTACATGGTTTTCTTTTGGTTGGGATTAGCACACTTATATCTTATAATTGATTCTTTAACATGGCCGTTCTTTTGAAGTCAACAATTGAAAAAATCAAATGATGACCACTCAGGACTTCGGTTTGACATAATAATCTATTTTCTTTATCGTATTTTTAATATTTATTGTCCAGTGTTTTTTGTATCGCCTGAGCCGGATAAACCCGCGGTCGATCAATAAGAATAATATGTCTTGCCCGGCTTTTCCCCCTTGACCGATCTTCTCGTTATATCTTTTGTACATCACCTTTATAAATTCATACTTTATCATCCCTTTCGGGTTAATCTTTTGCTCCTCTGGTAGTTGCTGCCGGAAAGATATTCGATCAGATTGCTCATGCCCAACCCAATAGATGCTTTTAGGCGTTGCCATACTCTTCTCGGATGTCCAAAGCGCTGTGTCAAAAGATAATTAATTGGCTCCCCACACTCTGAACATCCCCTGTGTCCGCATTTTTGACAAAACCAGGGCCTTTTTCCGTCTCGTATGGTTTTCAATGCCCGCTGGATGCTTTCATCGGCCCAGAACTCTCCCCATACGACCAAATATCGATCATCCCGCTCAGAAATTTGAAAGCTTCGATACGGGTAATCCTTATTGCCACCGCCCTGATAAAAAAAACCTTTCGAAGAAAGGCCCGCGTTTTCCAATTGTCATCTCGGCCAGGGCCGCATCCCTGCAGTATCTGCCCCAATCGACTTTCTTGGCTTTCATCTTGTATCTTTAAAAGGATATCATATCGCCATGACAAATCCGGTCACACCCGGGAAAAAATTTGCATGAATAGTCCCGTTTTCATTGACCGGTGTTGAAATCACCGGAATTAAACAACAGTAGTGGTTTAAGCTTTAACCTGGATGAGAGATGGAAAGGGATAAATTTGCTAGAATTGTTTTCTTTTTGTGGATGGAAGTATTCCCAAACTCTCGCGGTATTTGGCAACCGTGCGGCGGGCGATGTTTATGTTCTCGGTCTTTAAGATTTTTGCAACTTTGTCATCGCTCAGCGGCTTTTTGGGATTTTCACCTGCAATGATATGTTTGATTTGATCCTGAACGGCTGTAGCGGCTATCGGTTCTCCGTTGACACCATTGATCGAACTGGAAAAAAAATATTTCAAACTGAATGTACCCCTCGGTGTCTGCACGTATTTCTTGGCGTTGATGCGGCTGATGGTCGACTCGGCCATTCCGATGTCATTGGCAACATCCCGCAGTACCATGGGCTTCAAGTGGGCGATGCCTTTGTCAAAAAAGTCGCGCTGGAACTTCAGAATGCTTTCCATCACCCGGTAGATGGTTATCTGGCGGTAATAGAAGCTTTGAATCAGCCACTTGGCAGAACCCATTTTCTTTTTCAGATACTCTTTGGTTTCATTGGTGATCTTCTTTTTGTTTGCCAGGGCTTCCCTGCAAAAAGAACTGAAGCGGAGTCTGGGCAACCCGCTGCCGTTCAGTCTGATCTCGTATTTCTTTCCAACTTTGTGAACGAATATGTCGGGAACGATGTAATTGGGAGTAGCGGTGTCAAACTGCCGTCCCGGCCGGGGGTCAAGCGTCTGAACCAGTTTTACTGCGGCTGCAACATCATCCAGGCTTGCTTTTAAGGTCCGGCAGATGTTCCGGTAGTTCTTTTTTTCCAGGTCCTCGAGGTGATTTTGTATGATGCGACCGGCCAGAGTGCTTTCCATGCCCCTCCTTCTCATCTGAATGAGAAGACATTCCCTGAGGTCCCTGGCGCACACCCCCGACGGGTCAAAGGTTTGCATCAGCGCCAGCACGTTTTCCACTCGTTTCGTTTCGCTGTTGCTCATGTCCGCAATTTGCTCGACGGATGCTTTCAGATATCCGTTTGTGTCGAGACTGCCGGCAATAAAGCTTCCGATTCTTTCTTCTGCGGTGGTCGGCGATGTCATCAGGAGCTGATTGAGAAGGTGGTCCGTCAGTGACTCCACGTATGCGGTGTAATTTTCCAGGTTGGGAAACTCTCTGACTTCAGATTCTATGATGTTTCTCCAGCGGGCATCGTAGGAATCAAGATACCTGCTGAGCTCTCTTAACTCGTCGAAATTTTCCTTATCCGTTGACTCCTCCACCGTCTCCAAAGCAGGGTTTTTTTCCAGCTCCTGCTGGACCTTTTGCACGAGCTCCATCCGGGACAACTGCAGCAGCTTGATGGCCTGTTGGAGCTGCAGCGTCATGGAAAGGGTCAGCTTTAGTTCCTGTTTTGGTATGAGTTCAAGGGCCATTTCTTATCCGAATTCATTTTTTAAACTTAACCTGCCTTAAGTTTACCCGGATCCGGCCAAGATTGCAATTCAATAACGCTTAATTCTAGGTTTGTCAGTTTCCATTCCCGTTACGCAAACTTGACTTTTATTAAAATATAAGCCTTTCGCATTCCTTGAGTTCTATTCTACGGCATACCCATGACAGATCCGGGCACAACCGCTATGCTTTTTTCCAGGCTTTCAGGTTCCCGCAACCCTCATTGATTTTTTTCTCAAAATTTGATATAAATATCCAATAGTTATGGACCATCTTAAATTATTTGCTTCACTTGCGCAGCGATGATGACTTTTCGGCCCGCCAATGGATTGTTATTTATCAGTTTCTTCCGGAAACAAAAAAAGGAGCCGTTAAATGGCAGGGGGAGACCAGCTGACACGTCACTGGAATCACTCTTTCAGAAGGTTAAGACAACCCTTCCGGCAGAATCCAAAAAATATCTCGGTCAAATCGAGAACAGCCTCAAGGCGGGTCCAAAGCCTTACAAGAAGTATGGTAAATTCAAGGAAATTATCAACCAGGTCGACGAGGCGGTTTTGAAGCCCCGGATGAATTCGACACTGACGAGTTTATGCGGTCCAGCTTCGGGGTGTTTGTCGGTGAGCCCACCACGGTGAAGATCTGGTTTTCTGCCGGCATCGCCAGTTACATCAATGAAAAGATCTGGCACGAATCCCAGCAGGCCCGCAGGCAAAGTGACGGTTCAATCGTATTCGAGGCCGAGGTGGCTGTCACAGAAGAAATCAAATTCTGGATCAAGGACTGGGGATCGCAGGCCCTGGTCATCGAACCGGAATCCCTGCGAGAAGAAATCCGTTCAGGATCGGTTAAAATACTGGAAAGATATACCGGTGACACGGGAAAAGAAGAATCGATAAAAGCGTGGTTTTTTATCCGGTTATAAAAATGTGAAATCCAATTGTATTTCCATTATTGGCAATTAATTTTAGGCACTAGATTACTGATATAGAAAGCTTCTGTCCATCCCCAGAAATATTTTTTCTTTTTTTTCGCCCCTTAAAATACCAATCCGTGGCCGGATCTGTCATAACCCTGTGACAGATATAAGGTATCTTGAGGGGATGGTTTAAATGACGACCGTAAATGGAGGGTCTGGTTATGACAGCAAGGGGGTTACGCGAGTCTTCGGGGGGGCCGTCCGCTGGTAGCGCAAGGCCGCCGAAAACGGCCATCCAAAAGCGGTCAAATATCTGACCGGGTCGCAAAACATGACCCTCGGCAAAATCAAGAGAAGTGCTAAATGAGTAATGTAACGCAAATCGGTAACCCTCCCTGGACAAGAGATGAGCTCCTGGCAAGTATTGATGAGTTCTCTGAGATTTATACTAACCGCCCTATAAAAGACAATCTGGGCGGGATGAAGGCACCTCACATGTTTGCAGTCTGGTTTATGGCAAGAAAACTGTCACCAGATTTGATTGTTGAAAGCGGAATATGGAAGGGACAAAGCACTTGGTTACTAGAAAATGCATGTCCAAGAGCCAAGTTGGTAGCTATTGATATAAATCTAGGATACAGAGAGTATATCTCTGATAACGCCGTCTATTCTAATAGAGACTTTTCCGAACAAGATTGGTCAAATATAACTGATCGATCGCTTGTTTTCTTTGATGATCATCAGAACGCCTATAAGCGGTTACATCAATGCAAATGGTTTGGATTTAAGCATTCAATATTTGAAGATAATTATCCGGTCGTGCGAGGTGATTGCTATAGCTTAAAGAAAGCTTTTGCAAACTCAGGATTTGAGCCTCTCCATTCTCAACAAACATCGCCTTCTGATGGAATTGCATCCAAAATACTCAGGAGATTTGCTGGGGTAATCGGTATTAACCCGATTTCCCTCACGTCACAATATGAAACCGTTCGAATTCCACCTAATGATATTGATTCACGCATGTTGCGCAAGCACTTGGAAGTTTATTATGAGTTTCCGCCTGTCTTTAAAACTGCTAAGACTCGCTGGGGAGATGAGTGGAACGAAGAAACATACCCCACTCCACAACCATTGCTCAAGCGGCCGACAAAGCCATCACACGAGATATTTTTTAATGAAGCAGTATACTATACGTGGATTTGCTATGCGAAACTCAGATAGGAAGACTAACACAGGAGGAAAATTAACCTTCCGCAAAAAACTGTGATATCATCAATATCATATAACAATTTGATCCGCCTGAATTTGAGGCTTCTTCCCTGGGTCGATCCAATAACAAAGGGGTCACCCATTAAAGCTTGAATTGTGAATTAATGTCCCGACCTTATAAGTGTTTTTCACCACCGAGGCTTTGATCCCTCAGCCGATCGATATAAAACTCTTACGCAGCTAATGAAAATAAAATCCCCCAAAAAATAATTAAGATACCGTAGTCTCTGGCACGGTTCTTTGTAATTATCAGCTTTTTTGATTCATCAATTTTGTGTTTAAGAATTACGGTAATGATACGAAATACTATCCAAAATAATCCGATAAAGTTAAGACTACCGGAATGAGGTATTAAAGCAAGTGAGAAAAAGGATGAAAATATGAACAAAATCAACCCTAGTATCAAATCGCCACCTTTACTGCTGTAAATACCTCTCCCCCAGAAAAAATACGATAACAGAAACGGAATCGCTAAGGGGTTAATGAAATATAAAAAATAGTCATAAATCATGTGATATTATACATCGAAAAGATACAGCTTTTTATCCGCCTGCCTGCTTTATAGTATTTTGAAATTAACTATTACTAGAGGTGGCTTCAAAACCTCTTTTTGAGCCATTTTGCGAACTTTTGTTTTAAGGCGCTTAGCGAAAGGAAACGTAAAATCTTGAACTGTTTGAGGGCGCTATCCCGAGTTTTCAAGATTTAGAGTAG
>JASFTQ010000247.1:0-7184 GCA_050053515.1 Desulfobacterales bacterium
CTTCCGGCCGCGATAAGACCATAATGTCGAGCTGCCTCTGTTCTTCTTAGTAAATAGCCGTCGCGCCAGGGCGGGTCGAAACAAATTCGAATGTTCAAAATCTTAATGTTATAAAACGGTATCTTACAAGAAGTGGTGGTGCAATTTAAATAAATAAGGAGGATTGATATTGTTTTGAAAATTTTAACATTTAAATTTCGGATTTGCCCTTCGACCCAGCTCAGGGCGGTGAGCTAGTCGAACCGTTTCGAGCTTCGAATTTCGATATTCGGATTTTCAAATTAATCGATAATATATGGGTAGTTGTAATATGAGATAACAACCAGAAAATTAAAGGTCAAATTGTGCTTTGATCTTATAAACTTTGGTTGCCGGTAAATTGAGAATCTCGCTAACGCCGGTTTCATCAGCAATGTCTTTGAGATTTTTTTCTATTTCTTCCATGGAGGGGGCAATAAAAGTGAACCAGATATTAAACTCATTATCCCTCTGATAATTATGGGTTACCCCCGGATAGCGGTTCACTGCTTTGGCAAAAACCTTGATCTTATCTTCGGGAACCTTGGCGGCACACAACGTGCTGACAAAACCCAATTTTTCAGGAACAAAATTGCCGCCGATTCTCCTGATAATACCGTTTTCTTTTAATTGCCGAACACGTTTTATCACCTCGGGTTCGGTGAGATCCAGGGCCTCGGCAATCCTTTTGAAAGGACGCGTCGTTATCGGAAAATTCGATTGTATGCGGTTGAGAATTGATTTGTCGGTTTTATCCATCGTCAATATTCAACTTCTACAGTATGTTTCCAGCTTATTCGAATCGGGTTATTGAGCCGAGGACAGTAAATCCCAAATCCTTTACTTCATTATGTGTATATGCAGCTTGCGCGTTCTGGGACCGTCAAATTCACAGAAAAATATTCCCTGCCAGGTACCGAGTACCAGCTTCCCTTTTTCAATGGCGATCAATTCCGAGGCACCCACAAGCGTTGATTTAACGTGGGCCGGTGAATTTCCCTCGAGGTGCCGGTAGTTGGCCTTCCAGGGTACGATTTCGTTGAGAATCATCAGGATGTCGGCTTTGACGCTGGGATCAGCACTTTCATTGATGGTAATCGCAGCGGTCGTGTGCGGTACATATAGCATACATAGACCATCGGCGATGTCTGATGATCGAACCGTGTTTTGCACCTCCGATGTGATATCGATTAATTCTGTCCTGGATTTAGACTTTACGGTAATAATCATAATACCCTCACAAAGCAAAAAGGCCCTGCTGGTGTGCAGGACCTTTTGGTGTTAAAATTGTTTGTCGACCACGCTTTTGTGTTTAGACACATCCAGTTGGTTTCGGGAGACCGGCCATTTTACAGGCTCCCTTACCGGGTCCGGACGGGAAAAGTTCATAAATATGTTTTAACTTGAAACCCGTCACCTTGGAAAGTACCCGAACCATCGGTGCAATTCCATTTTTCTCATAATAATCTTGCAGGACCTGAATTACCTTTTTATGCTCCTCGGTGAGTTCTTCAATACCTTCCTCTTTCTTCACGTGTTGTACCCATTCTTCGCACCAGTTCTCGTAGGCATCGATAAACCCGTCCTCATCTACGGTAAACGTTTTACCCATAAAATCAACTGTTGGCATTTACAACCCTCCTTTACAGTGTAATATTATTTTTTGGCTTCCCGCCGGATATCCTCTTTTATATTAAAGCAAATTTCTTATATTATTGAAATCTCAATGTCAACATGAAAAACATAAATACACCCAGAAATAACCGCGAAAAGCCGTTAATATTCTTTCGGCATTTTGCTTAACCGGGCCAGCGTGAAAACCGGGCCGTCTTTGCACACAAACTCTTTTCCAATGTTGCACCGGCCGCACATGCCGATACCGCATTTCATTCGGTTTTCAAGGGACATAATGATGTTTTCGTGCGAGTATCCCAGATTGTCCAGCACCGGTTGGGTAAACTTTATCATAATGGGTGGACCGCATACGATGGCATAGGTATCGGCATCACCCGGAGGGGCTTTCTGCTCGGCGATGGCTGGAATCAAGCCGATATTGTATTTCCAGTCGGGATCATCGGTACCGTCCACAGTTATATGCACATGGATGTCATCACGCTTTTCCCATTCAGCCAGTTCATCCCCATACATCAGCATTCCCGGCGTGCGAGCCCCATAGATGACATGAATATCGTTAAACTTGGATCGATTGGCCGGATCCAGCATATATATTATCGAGGATCGAAGGGTGGTAAAGGCAAATCCCCCACCGATAATGACAATGTTTTTGCCCTCCATGACTTCCCAGGGATACCAGTTGCCCAGGGGTCCCCGCACTCCCATGATATCGTCAACCTTCATGTTATGAAGATAGGTCGACACCAATCCGACTTTGTTGACGGTAAACATGACAAAGCCTTTTTCTGTGGGAGAGGAAGCTATCCCGATCGGAATTTCACCCTTGCCGGTCACTGAAAGCTCGGCAAACTGCCCGGCTTTATAAGAAAACTTTTCTTCGTCCTCAGACTTTAGAAAAACCAATTTAAAGGTCTTCAGATTCTTGTCTTCGGTCTCGGTGATGATGTCAGCGATGCGGACCGGATACGGCAGGTATGGGTTTTGCACCTTAGATCTCCCTCGGTGACTTCGAGATATATTATCGAAACTTTATATTGTGTTTTAATACATACTTGAATTTCAGGTTAGCCCGTTTGCCCGTTATGCCTGTTTAGCCCGTTCAAAAGGAAAATACTATCCCTTTCTACGGTTCGACCGGCTAACGGGCCAACCGGCCAGCGGGCTCAACCCTTTATCATGTGATCATTTTAATCCGGGCAACAATTTATCTGTTGAACACAGGATAAAGCTTTTGAAGCCTCTTCTATGTCGGACATTCAAGTTCCGGGTCATATTGGTTCATCAATTCGCATACCCTGCGAATATCGATATTGACCGGGCACAGAGCTACACAGCGCCCGCATCCTACGCATTGAATACCATTGTCGTATTTGTCCACGTAATACTTCAATTTGTGCATAAATCTTTGCCGAACCCGCTGAACCTTTTTGTTTCTGGGATTGTGGCCCGACCCGTGCAACGTAAAAAGGGGGAACATACAGCTGTCCCAGTTGCGCATGCGCAACCCGGATTTGCCGCGATTTTCATCCTGGATGTCGAAACACCAGCAGGTGGGGCACACATAGGTGCAGGTGCCGCAATTGATGCAGGAAAATGCCACCTCTTCCCAAAAAGGCGCGTCATAGATCGCGATCGTATCTTTTTGCCTTAGTTTATCGGTGTTGATATGCGAGGCTATGCGACCCTCGGCGGCTTCCTTCATTGTTTCGATTTCTTTGCCGGCCGTTTCAATTTCGGTTTTTGTATCCCAGCCGGCGGTGTTGAACAGTTTTTCGCCTTTCTCGGTCAGCACTTTGGCCAGGTAATGCTGGCCGGCGTCGACAAGCAAAACGTCCAGTCCGTCCTCATGAAACGGCCCGCAGCCCGCGGTCGTACAAAAACAGGAACGGCAGGGATTATGACAGGCCAATCCCACAAGGGTCAGGGATTCATATGCTTTGATCCAGTAGGGATCCTTGTATTCGGGGGTGTCGAAGTTTCGGCGGACCAGCAAAAATGACGCCGCATCACAAGGGCGGATTCCGAGAATTGCCCGCCCCGAATAGTCTTTTTTTACCTCCTGTAGGATATGATGCTCTTCTTGGTTTTCATCCAGGGAATATGCAAACATCGTCTCGGTCTGGGGATGAACAAGCGCTTTCGGAGAAAGACGCGTGTTTAAAAAATTAAAGTCCGGCAATTCGCCTTTATCGAGTTGTTTGAAATTGTGAAACTGACCGTCATCGACCGGGCCAAATAAACGGTAAGAATCCGCCAGCTTTTTCAAACCGGCTGTCCAATTCTCTTTTGAAACTCTAACGATTTTCATTTAAGCAATCCTACGAGTATTTAGTATTTGGTGTTTTGTGTTTGGCGACTATGAAATTCCAAACACTAAACCCCAAACACTTTTCATTTTATAAAATCATTCGGGTCTCCAGGCTGATAGGTATCCAGTGGCGGACGAATATCCAGCGACAACCCGGCCTCCCAGTGAAAAAGCTCCAGGCAATCTTTTTCCAATTTTTTAGTGAATTGGCGCACCGGTATACCTACCGGACAGGCCCGCTCGCAAGCACCGCAATCGGTGCACCGGCCGGCACAGTGGTAAGCCCTCAGGAAATGAAAGGTGCGCACATCTGTCGAATCCTGACTTTTGCCGACCCATTGCGGACGGTGTTCGTCCACAAAACAGGTGGGGCAATAGCACAAAGGGCAGGCATTTCTGCAGGCATAGCACCGAATACAGGGTTCAAGCATGTGCTCAAAATATCCCCATTTTTCCGCCGGGTCCATGGCTTCGATTTTACGAACATCCGGGTAGCGGTCCACATCTTTTTGTTCTTCGACCATCTCTGCGATCAGTTCATCGTGGATCACGGGGTTGCGGTGAATGCAGATGCTGCAGTTGCTCTGCAGTACCTCCTCTTTGTCCAGGGTTTTTTCAAAATCCGCTCCTTTTAAAAGGATCTTGGCGTCCTGCTCGGCAACTGCCTGGATCTCCCCATCACACATAGCGGTGATGCGATGTTTGTCGATCATGCCCTTGCAGGGTACGCCGATAATATACAACTGATCGCGTTTGATCTTATTTTCGATGATGTGGATGACGATGTTTCGTGAATCGCATCCTTTGGCGATAATGCCGATCTTTTCCGCTCGATCGGTGAGATAGTTGGCCAGGTTGATACCGCAGTTGCTGTCCCACACAAATTTTTCGACATCACCGGGTGACACGGCGAAACAGGGTTCGTTCATCATGGGCACGGTTCCCCTCTTAAAGCCAATGACCATGTCAACACGGCCGTCTTCCAGGAGCCGTTTTGATATTTCCCTGATTTTCTCCGAATATTCAATCATATCAAGCTACCTTGACTTCACGCTTCACAAAAGTATCGTTGGGTCCCAACGCTTTTATGGCTGCGGTGACGTCTTTGACGACATCGACAAATTTAGTTGCCTCCGCCGATGAAACCCAGGAGAACTGCAGCCTGCCGGGTTCAATCCCCATATGTTCCATGAGGTTCTGAAACAAAGCAAACTTTCTGCGGGCATAATAATTACCTTCCAGGTAATGACATTCACCGGGATGTCACCCGGACACCCATACCCCGTCGGCGCCTTCCCTCAGGGCGGCCAGGAAAAATTTGGGGCTCATGCGCCCGGCGCACGGGATTCGGATAACCCGGATGTTGGCCGGATACAACATTCGGCCCACCCCCGCAAGGTCAGCAGCGCCGTAACTGCACCAGTTGCACAGAAAGCTGACAATTTTGGGTTCCCAATCTGACATGAATATTTTCTCCTAAAATATTCAGGTAGAGGTAATAGGTTATGGGTTCGGGGCGATGGGTTCAGATACGTGTTTGCCCCGGGCACTAAAGCTTAATCTATCACCTATTACCTCTTACCTATCACCAATTACCCATTACTTGGGACCTATTACCCATCACCCTTTAGCTGTTTTATTATATAACCTCTTCATGAAGTGAAAAAATCTGAGCAAATATTTGATCATTATCAAAACCCTTCAAATGGAGGGCGCCGGAACGGCAGGAAGCAACGCATAAACCGCAGCCCTTACATAGAACCGGGTTGATCTGGGCATTACCGGCAAAGGGACCTTCCTCGGCAAATGAGGGCGCCGAATAGGGGCAGATGGCAACACATACGCCGCACTGGCTGCATTTGAGCGGATCGGTTTCCGCAACCGTACCGCTCATTTGAATTGATTTTTTGGCCAGCAGCGTAACCGCCCGCGTGGCAGCTGCCTGGGCCTGCGCAATCGATTCATCCACCGGTTTAGGGGCGTGGGCTAATCCGCAGATAAAAACGCCATCGGTGGCACAATCAACGGGTCGCAATTTTACATGGGCTTCCATAAAGAACCCGTCATCATTGAGGGTTACTTTATAAAAGGGAGCCAGGGGGTTTTCCTTTGGCGGTACGATGGCTGTTGCCAGCACCAGGAGGTCCGGCCGAATTTCCATGGGCCGCCTGATGGAGGTATCCGTGAACAGTAACCGGAGATCCCCATCCCGCGATGTGACATCCAATCCTTTGTCAAAGTCATACCTTAAGATGTTTATCCCTTTGTGGCGCGCATCTCGAAAAAGATCCTCCCGCAATCCATAAGAACGCATATCCCGGTAGAGGATGAATACATCCATGGCGGGATTCAGCGCTTTGAGATTGAGCGCATTTTTGACGGAATGGGTGCAGCACACTTTCGAGCAATAGGGCCGCTCGGGGATGCGCGAACCCACGCATTGGACAAATACGGCCGTTTGGATCTGTTTTAGAGCCGGGTCCCTGTCGATCAGCTTCTGGTCCAATTCCAGGCCGGTAACAACCCGCGTGTCTTGACCGTATAAATACTGATCGGGCTTGAACTCCGAAGCCCCGGAAGCAATAATGGTGACCCCATGCTCCAATACCTTTTCTTGACCTTGCTCTTGAATGGTTGTTTTGAAGTTGCCGACAAAGCCCTCTACCGCCGTGAGTTCTGCGCCCAAGTGAAGGTCGATGTTAGGATTCGACTGGGTGGATTCAATAAATCGGGCCAGGTTCTGCTGAACATCCTCGCCTCGCCAGGTTTCGTAAAGCTGTCGGGCCTGCCCGCCAAGGGTTTTTTCTTTTTCGATGAGATGGGTATGGTAGCCCTGGTCGGTCAAGGTCCGGGCCGCCGTCATTCCCGCAATACCCCCACCGATGACCAAGGCCGACTGATTGATTTCAAGCGCCGGCTCAACCAGCGGCTGGTGAAGGGCAACCTTGGCAATGGCCATTCTGGTCAGCTCTTTTGCTTTTTCGGTGGCTTCCGCGGGATTCCGGGTGTGCACCCAGGAGCACTGATTACGGATATTGGCCATCTCAAACAGGTATTTATTGATACCGGCATTGGTTAAGGTTTCCTGGAAGAGCGGCTCATGGGTTTTGGGGGTGCAGGCGGAAACGACCAGGCGATTCAAACCTTTTTCCTTGATCACCTTGGCCATGTTGTCCTGGGTGTCCTGTGAACAGCTGAACATGTTTTCATCTGCGTGCACAAC
>JASFTQ010000248.1:0-7141 GCA_050053515.1 Desulfobacterales bacterium
GCCCCCAGCTTTAAATATGTGCCATATTGGCATAATTGGGATGCGAATTCAAGACTTTGTGGCTATTTCCCCACAAGCGGAAGAATATATAAGTTACAGAAATTAATTTATATTATGTTTGGGTTGTACCAACAGTCCCCAACGGCACAAATATTGCTCAGATTATGGATACCACTCTGCGCCGAATAATATCTCTTGCGGTTCCTCGACAATTACCATCCTGTGAAACTTTCGGCCGCAGGTAACCGGAACAGCCAAAAGCCCAGTGGTGATCGAATCACAATCCGATGGGTGTTTTCATAAACAAGCGGGAGGTATCAGCATGCGTCTGAAGCGCAAATTCGACGCGGGGCAATTTGCCATTCTGGCAGAAATGGAGCCACCCAAAGGGGTGGATATCTCCGGGATGGTGAACCATGCAACCCGGGTCAAAGGCAGGGTGGATGCCTTTGTCGTGCCGGAAATGAGCAACGCAGTCATGCGGATGAGTTCTCTGGGCGGTTCGATGATCCTGCAGCAAAAAGGGCTGGATACCGTTTTGCAAGTCTGCTGCAGAGATCGTAACCGGATCGCGCTGCAAGCCGATCTGCTTGCAGCCTCTGCTTGCGGCATCAGCAATGTCATGGCCGTCACCGGAGAAGATCCCAGTTATGGGGATCACCATCAGGCAAGATCCGTGTACGACATCGATCTGCTGGAGTTGCTCAGGGCCCTTGTGGCACTCCAGGGCGGCAAGGACATGGCCGGCATCGAGCTTGCCGGTGCCCCGGAGTTTCTCGTCGGTGCAACGGTGGATGCCGGTGCTCCGGGTAAATCTCCCGAACTTGTGCTGGAGGAGATGAATCAAAAAATTGATGCGGGTACGCAATTTTTCATAACCCCACCGCTATTTGATCTATCCGCCATCAAGCCGTTTCTCAGACGAGTGGATCTTCAGCAGGTAAAAATCATTCCCACGGTGTTGCTGCTTAAATCGGTGGGTATGGCCCGGTATATCGCACGCAATGTGGCCAATGTCTACATCCCCGATGCTTTAATTGACCGAATCCAGAAATCTCCGGACAAAGTCCGCGAGTGCACCCAGATTGCATCGGAGACGGTCGCAGCACTGAAACAGGGCGGATTTAGCGGTGTGTATCTGGCCACCATCGGCTGGGAAGACAAACTGCCGGAAATTCTTGAGGGATTGAAAGGTTGAAAATCATGGGAAACCAAACTGAAGGGCAAACACATGAAGCCGCACCAGAGGATCGCCAGGATCTGATAGGCTCTGTCTTGATTGTCGGGGCAGGCATCGCCGGCATGCAAGCGGCACTCGATCTGGCGAATTCGGGATACTATGTCTATCTCGTTGAGGAGACCCCGTCCATCGGTGGAATTATGTCCCAGCTCGATAAGACTTTCCCGACCAACGACTGTGCCATGTGAATCATCTCGCCCAAGCTGGTCGAGGTCGGCCGGCATTTGAACATCGAACTGATCACCTATGCGGATATCGAATCCGTGGCAGGCTCTCCCGGAAATTTCAAGGTAAAAATCAGAAAACGCGCCCGCAGCGTTGATATGGAAAAATGCACCGGGTGCGGCAGCTGCGTCGAAAACTGCCCGGTGACATACGCCGCCCGGGTTTAACGGCATTTCATCTCTTTTTCCGGAGGCGTTTTGATGACATCGAAAGAAGGTCCACCGTCCATGGAACCATCAGATAGGATTGATTGGCAAAAAATCGATGAAATAATTGAAAAATATCAGCAAAACCACGAGGCCCTGCTGATGATCATGCAGGATATCAGCGATATCTACAATTATATCCCGCCGGAAGTGATTCCCGTTTTAACCCAAAAACTCGCCGTAAAGGAAAGTTTGATATACAGCGTTGCCACCTTTTACAAAACGATCAGTCTGGAACCGCGGGGGAAGTACATCGTCAATGTGTGCACCGGCACTGCCTGTCACGTGCGGGGTGCCGATAAAATTTTAGATGCGCTGCAAGAAGATCTCGACATTCATGTCGGGGAGACGACCGATGATATGGGGTTTACGCTGGAGTCCGTTCGCTGCATCGGCTGTTGTGCTTCAGGACCGGTAATTACGGTTAATCAGGATACCCATGGGGGCCTGGATCGATCCTCTGCGGTAAGGGTGATTGACACCTACCGGCAGCAAGGATCTTAACCCGAATGATTAATATCGCAAAATATTGGGATTAGAGTGCCGGAGGCGATGCCATTCGATGCAAAGAGTAGAAAATAGAGACGAATTGAGAAAACTGAGAAGTTCGCTGCAGGCCGAGCGCAAAAACGGTCAAAAGAAATTGATTTCTCTTTGTTCGGGCTCGGGCTGTGGGGCGTACGGAACGGCAAAGGTGCATCAGGTGCTGGTAGAGGAGTTGGCCAAGCGAAATCTGCAAGATGAAGTAGCGGTGAAGCTTACGGGCTGCCATGGTTTTTGTGAAAAAGGACCGATTATGGTCATCCATCCCGAAGGTATTTTTTACCCCCAGTTAAAGCAAGAAAATATACCGGCAATTGTGGAGGAAACCATCGGAAAAGGCGAAATCGTCAAATCGCTGATCTTCAAGGATCCTTCTTCAAAAAAGAAAATAACCCACGAAGCAGAAATTCCTTTTTATAATCTGCAACAAAGAATCATATTCGGCAGAAACGGAATAATCGATCCAACCAGTATCCAGGATTATATATCTGTTGGGGGTTATGCGGCTTTGGAAAAATCCCTGTTTGAAATGACACCCGCCGAGATCATCGATCAGGTTAAAAAATCGGGTCTCAGAGGCCGCGGCGGCGGGGGTTTTCCTGCGGCAATCAAGTGGGAGGGTTGCCGCAACCAGAAGGGAGAAAAATATGTCATTTGCAATGCCGACGAAGGAGATCCCGGTGCTTACATGGATCGAAGCCTTTTGGAAGGCAACCCGCACAGTGTCATCGAGGGGATGATTATCGGTGCCTTTGCCATCGGCTCCCACGAGGGATATGTGTATGTGCGTCATGAGTATCCGCTGGCGGTCAAAAATTTGTCCATTGCCATTAACCGTGCCGAGGAATCCGGTTTTTTAGGCAACAACATTCTGGATTCCGGTTTCGATTTCAACATCCGAATCAGCCGCGGCGGCGGTGCTTTCGTATGTGGAGAATCTACAGCCTTGATGGCTTCTCTGGAAGGTAAACCCGGACGGCCGCGGGCCAAGTATATTCACACGGTTGAAAAAGGTTTTCGGCAAAATCCATCAAACCTCAACAATGTCGAAACCTGGGCCAATGTACCGGTGATTATCAACCAGGGTGCAGACTGGTATGCCGCCATCGGCACCGGAGGCAGTAAAGGAACCAAAATATTTTCACTGGTGGGCAAAGTGGCCAACACCGGTCTGGTAGAAGTATCCATGGGCACCACCCTGCGCACCATTATTTATGACATTGGCGGCGGTATTCCCAAAAAGAAAAGGTTTAAAGCGGTTCAAACCGGCGGCCCCTCCGGCGGATGCATACCCCAGCAGTTTCTGGATCTGGGTGTAGATTTCGACGAGCTGACGAAAGTGGGTTCAATGATGGGTTCCGGCGGCATGATTGTGATGGATCAAGACACCTGTATGGTGGACATTGCGCGTTATTTTCTGGATTTTCTCAATGAAGAGTCTTGTGGTCAATGCAACCCCTGCCGGGAAGGGATCAAGCGGATGCTGGAAATTCTGACCGATATCTGCGCGGGTCAAGGCCGGCAGGGGGATATCGAACTGTTGGAAGAGTTGGGCACCATGGTTAAACGGTTTTCACTTTGTGGACTGGGAACTTCGGCTCCCAATCCGGTGCTGACAACCATCTTATATTTTCGGGATGAGTATCAGGCGCATATCGAGGATAAAAAGTGTCCTGCCGGTGTGTGCAAACCACTCTTTCATTACGAGATCGATGCCGACGCCTGCACGGGCTGCACCCTGTGCGCCAAAAGATGTCCCCAGCAAGCCATTACCGGAAAGAAAAAGGAACCCCATGAACTGGATCAGGCCAACTGCATCAAATGCGGAATTTGCTACGATGTGTGTAAGTTTCAGGCTGTTGCCATCTGCTAACAAGGAAACTTAACGATGATCACTTTTACACTCAACGGCCAACAAGTTCAGGGAGAAGACGGGCAATACATCCTTGAAATAGCCGAGCAATACGGCGTTGAGATACCGACCCTGTGCTATCATCAAGCGTTGGAACCGGCCGGCATGTGTCGCTTGTGTGTGGTCGAAGTATCCGACGGGCGCCGCACCCGGTTTGTCACGGCCTGCAACTACCCTATATGGGAGGGTATGGAAGTCAAAACGGACACCGCGGCGGTGCACCAGGGGCGCAAACTCATTGTGGAGTTATTGCTTGCCCGTTGCCCGACGGTTCCTGTCATACAGGAACTGGCCGCCAAGTATGATATTAAGCAACCGCGTTTCAGGACCGAAGACGACGATTGCATCCTTTGCGGACTTTGTACGCGCATCTGCGACAGAATGGGAAACCACGCGATTAGCCTGACCGGACGCGGGGTCGACATGCAAGTGGACACACCCTTTCATGTCCAGACCGATGTCTGCATGGCCTGCGGCGCCTGTGCTTTTGTTTGCCCCACCGGCCACATTAAACTGGAAGACATCACCCGTCATGCCCCCAAAGAAATCCCTTACGAATACAATGAGGGGCTCGTCGGCCGCAAACCGATTTATATTCCTTACGCCCAGGCCATCCCGAATGCACCGGCGATTGATCGAGGTATGTGCGTCCATTTTAAAACCGGAGCCTGTAAAATTTGTGCCGACATTTGCCCGGCCAACGCCATCGATCATACCCAGCAGGATGAAATTGTCGAGCTGGAGGTGGGCTCGATTATTCTGACTCCCGGTTTTAAGCCTTTTGATCCAGCCGGCCTTCAAGAATTCTACCATCACAACCGCAACCCAAACGTACTGACAAGTCTTGAGTTCGAACGCATACTGAGCACATCGGGCCCCACCACCGGACACCTGGTGCGACCCTGGGATCAGGCCGAACCCAAAAAGATTGCGTGGCTTCAGTGCATCGGCTCGAGGGATATTCATCGTTGCAGCAACGGCTATTGCTCCTCTGTTTGCTGCATGTACGCCATCAAACAGGCCATTGTCGCAAAAGAACATGCTCAGGGCGAGCTTGATTGCGTTATCTTCAATATGGATATTCGCACCTTCGGCAAAGACTATGAAAAGTACTACTCGCGGGCCAGGGAACAGGAAGGGGTTCGCTTTGTCAAGACGCGCGTGCACGCCATTGAAGAAGAAAACGGAAAAAAAGATTTGCGCATACGCTATGTAGAGGCAAACGGGCAGGTGCGTGAAGAAACATTTGACATGGTGATTTTGTCTATCGGTTTTGTCATACCGCAATCGACTGTAAAGCTGGCAAAACGCTTGGGCGTTAAACTGAACCATTACGATTTTGCGGTAACCGAGCCTTTGGCTCCCATCGAAACCTCACGGGACGGCATCTATGCCTGTGGGGTCTTTCAGGGCCCCAAGGATATCCCCGGCTCGGTGACCGAGGCCAGCGCGGCTGCATGTGCGGCCGGTGGACGTCTGGCCGAAGTCCGTGGGACCCGCACCAAAAGCGAGGAAATTCCGGCAGAAACCGATGTGACTGATCAACCGCCGCGGATCGGAGTGTTTGTCTGCAGTTGTGGTGTCAACATCGCCGGGGTCGTGGACGTTGAAGCAGTGGCAGCCTATGCAGCCGATCTGCCGCATGTGGTGCACACCGCCAATAACCTTTTTACGTGTTCCCAGGATTCCCAGGAACTGATGAAGGAAGCCCTAAAAACGCATCAGCTCAATCGGGTGGTGGTGGCGGCATGCAGCCCCAAGACCCACGAAGGAATTTTTATGGACAACCTGAAGTCGTGCGGTCTCAACAAATATCTGTTTGAAATGGCGAACATTCGGAACCAGAATTCATGGGTGCATGGCGATACACCCGAGGTGGCCACGGAAAAGGCCAAGGAACTTATTCGGATGGCCGTGGCCCGGGCTGCCACCCTACAGCAGCTCAGTGAAAAAAGGATTCCGGTGATCCAACGGGCCCTGGTTGTCGGGGGCGGGGTCGCCGGGATGAATGCCGCCCTGGGTCTGGCCGACCAGGGATTCGAAGTGGTCGTGGTGGAGAAAGAAGAGCAATTGGGAGGGCTGGCAAATCGTCTGACCACAACCATTGATGGCTCGAGCGTGCGTGCCTATCTGGAAGGATTGGTTGGAAAGGTAACCTCGCACCCCAACATTCAGGTACTGACAAAATCCCTTATTGTGGGATTTTCCGGATTTAAAGGCAATTTTACCACCGAAGTTTTGGTGGGTCCGGGAATGTATGAAAGGAAGATCGATCACGGTGTGGTCATCCTGGCTACGGGTGCCAACGAATATCAACCCCAAGAGTATTTATACGGGCAAGACCTCAGGGTGATGACTCAAATGGAGCTGGCAGAGCGATTGGAAAACAGCGGGGCTGACGGTATCAACCGCGTGGTCATGATTCAGTGTGTTGGTTCGCGTAACACAGAAAATCCCAATTGCTCCAGAGTCTGCTGCCAGACCGCCGTCAAGAATGCCCTTGAAATAAAAAAGCGCAACCCGGACACGGACATTTGTATTCTGCATCGTGATATCAGAACTTACGGGCTTTTGGAGGATTACTACACGGAGGCCAGGCAACGCGGCATTTACTTCGTCTGGTATGATCCCGACGACCCGCCGGTGGCGGAATCGTCGGATAACGGCGTGGTGGTGACCTTCCAGGATCATGACCTGGGCTATCGGGTCCGGATGGCCTGCGATATTTTGGCCCTCAGCGCCGGAATGCAGGCCCAGGACACCGAAGAGCTTGCTTCCATCATTAAACTGGATCGCAGTCCGGAGGGCTATTTTAACGAGGCCCATGTCAAGCTGCGGCCGGTGGATATGTCCACCGAAGGCATCTTCGTGTGCGGGACTGCCCACGGTCCCAAACTGTTGTCCGAATCGATACCGCAGGCTTACGCCGCCGCTTCCAGAGCCACGACTTTTCTCTCCCGGCCGTATCTGACCTTGTCGGCTGTAACCGCCCGGGTCGAAGCGGAGAAATGCGCG
>JASFTQ010000249.1:0-7137 GCA_050053515.1 Desulfobacterales bacterium
CAGAAATTGGACTACCCTGTTGAATATGCAAACAAGGGGGGGTATTGGTGCAAATCCTCTTGCTGGGTAAATCAAAAGCTGATAGATATCCTTTGAAAATTACCACTGCATTGTGCCATTTCCGAGGCAAAAAATCGAGCTTTAAAAATTAGCTATTTATTCGTTGAGTTGTAGAAATTTTGAAACGTCTAATGTTTGAGGGAGGAGCTATGTCAGAACTGAGCATCAAAGAGGTAAAAAGGCTGGACTATCAGAGACCGGACGTCAACAAAGGATATGCAAATCAGTACTTGAACATCGACATTTCCAAATCGGTCATAGCCATTCAGCCGATTACCCAAAAGATGAAGGATGTGTTTGTCGGCGGCAAAGGGTTTGACCTGTGGCTGCTGTGGAACGCTGTTTCCGAGACGACGCAGTGGAATGATGCGGAAAACGCCGTTTGTATTGCAGCGGGTCCTTTGGCGGGAACTCCGATTTATCCTGGTTCCGGAAAAAGCATTGTCACCACCATTTCGCCAACCACAGGATCGGTGATCGATTCCAATGTCGGCGGTTATTTCGGACCTTATCTGAAATTTTCTGGATTTGACGCCCTTGAGATTGTTGGAAAGACTGCAGGGGACACGGTGATTTTTATCGACGGGGAAAATCAGGAGATCCGGGTTATGGAAATTCCCTTTCTCCCGGATGATTCATATGAAATGTCCGACCTTCTCACTGAGCACTTTTCCCGGGGCAAAAAAAGTAGTGTTTCTGTAATATCCACGGGACCTGGCGCCAAACACACCCTGATCGGTTGCCTCAATTTTACCTGGTACGACACCAAGCGCAAACGGGTTCGCTATAAACAGGCTGGCCGGGGGGGAATCGGTACGGTTTTTGCCGATAAAGGCCTCAAAGCGATAGTGGTCCGATGGGATTCGGTTTCAATTCGCACCAACAATCCAGCAGATATCGATGGACTAAAAATCGTCGGGAGGCTTCACTCCCGGGAGATTACTGAACTGGATCCCAAACAGAATGAAATGGCCAAAATCGGCACCACCCACCTGGTTCCGATCATGAATGACTTTGACTTGCTGCCGGTTCACAATTTCCAGTACGGCAGGCACCCTAGCGCCACTCTGATCGGCAGCGACGTGTACCGGAATCTGTTTGACCCCGGTTTTGACGGTTGCTGGAAGGGATGCACCGTCGCCTGCGCCCACGGAGTCAGGGATTTTGTTCCTTTGACAGGCCCTCACAAAGGGGAAAAGGTTTTTGTGGACGGCCCTGAATACGAGACCATTGCTGGCTGCGGTTCAAACCTGGGAATTTTTGACCCGTACACTATTCTGGAGATAAATTTTTACTGTGACGCTTACGGCCTCGATACCATATCCATCGGCACCAGCATGGCCTTTGCCATGGAATGTTTCGAAATGAAGTTGATCAATAGGGATCATACCGGCGGTTTGGACCTGTCTTTCGGAAATCGGACCAGCGCCTTGGAATTGTTGCACCAAATGGCCCGGGGCGAAGGATTCGGCACAATTGTCGGTCAGGGCATTCGGCGGATGAAGGCAATTTTCGCCCAGGATTTTGGGGCTGATCCGGGCATCATGCAAGACATCGGAATGGAGTCAAAGGGGCTTGAGTTTTCCGAATACATGACAAAGGAATCCCTTGCTCAGCAGGGCGGTTACGGTATGGCCTTGAAAGGTCCCCAGCACGATGAGGCCTGGCTGATCTTTCTGGATATGGTGCACAATTACATGCCGACCTTCGAGCAGAAGGCCGAAGCTCTGCACTGGTTCCCTATGTTCCGGACGTGGTTCGGTCTGTGCGGTCTTTGCAAACTGCCCTGGAACGATATCGTACCCGAAGACAACAAGGACACGGCTGAACCGGCCAAGGTGATGAAACACGTTCAGTGGTATGCAGATTATTTCACAACGGTTACCGGAAGAGAAGCCGCACCGGACGACTTAATCTCAATGAGTGAGGCTGTGTATAATTTTCAACGGATTTTTAACCTGAAGATGGGTTACGGCCGCAGAGAGCATGACCGGATCCCCTACCGGGCGGTGGGTCCTGTCACCATCGAAGAATACGAATCCAGGACTGAGCGCTATGACAAGCAGCTAGTGGGGAAATATGGGGTGGACATTACGGGCAAGAAGACTGCGGAAAAAGTTGCTGCCTTAAGGAAGTTTAGAGAAGATCAATATGAAAAACTCCAGGATGCCGTCTACAGGCGAAGGGGCTGGACGATGGACGGTATACCCACCGTTGAAACGGTCCGGCGGCTCGGTATCGATTTTCCCGAAGTCCTGGAAGTTTTAAAAGCAAGCGGCATAAAATAATGATCACCGTAGGTAAAGAAAAAATTCCCTGGAAAGAGGGAATGACCGTGGCACATGTGCTGGAAGCGGTTGAGGACGGTCATAAATATGCCGTAGTGCGGGTCAACGGCAAGCTGGTTTCCAGGCCGAATTTTGAAAAAACACCGGTTCCGGATCATGCTGAGCTTATCCTCGTGCCGATGATTGCCGGGGGATAATTTCGCCTAAATCTGACATCCTTTTTCACGGAAGGCAGTTATGGGGCAAAAGAGTTTTTTTTCTTTATATGAAAAAAGCGTTTACCTTATTCTCCGGGTCGGGCTCGGAGTGGTTTTTATTTGGGCAAGCTGGTCTAAAATACAGGATCCGGCAAGCTTTGCCCGCATTATTGAAAATTATCAAATACTACCCCCACTGCTTGTCAATCCGGTGGCGCTCCTGCTGCCCTGGGTTGAGGCCCTGTGCGGTATTTTTCTGCTCTGCGGATTTTTTGTTAAAGGCAGCGTCTTTATTGTAAACGCGTTATTGGTTGTCTTCGGTTCGGTTCTGTCTTTCAATATCTACCGGGGGATCGATGTGACCTGTGGCTGTTTTTCGGTTTCTTCCGCCGGAGAGAAGATGACATGGCTGAAGGTGATTAGAGATTTGCCGTTGCTGGCCGCCGGATTGTGGATTCTCTACTACCGCTTAAAACTGGACCGCCGCGCTTTAAAAACTCAACCGGCCGGGTTAAATGCTAAGCTTTAGAAGCGCATTGATCCGCTATAGTTTTAGATCTTTGGAATATCGATACCGGTATCGCTTTATCAGGCGGATGACGGTTGAAATGACCACCGCACCGCTCAGCAGAACAAGAAGAATGGGAAGCCAGAGGTGGGTGTGATGTTGCGGGTTGTCGCCTGCAACGGATATACCTGCCAGGGAAAACAACAAAACCAGCAGCATGAATACGACAATGATAAAACAAACAGTTTCCGAGTCATACCAGGGAACAATCAGTTTTCGGTAAACCGGTTTCCGATCATAGCGCATAGGATACGTTTATTGCCCTTATGTTTTAGATAGTCAAGTCATGATGAATTATTGTCAAGCCGGCCATCTGAGTTTCAAATTACCGGTAATCCGAAAGGTTTTTTACGCCTTCGTTGCGAGCATTTTTATGTTGGGGTGTGCCATGGCACCGCAAAAAGCCTTTTTTGCAGATTTATCAAAATCGTTTCCGCCGGACACGATTATTTCAGCTTCAACCGCGCAGCCGATATCCCTTGACGAACTGATAGATGATTTGGCCCGGGTCCAGATTATCTATATCGGAGAAAAACACACCGACCCGGCCCACCATGAAATTCAGGTTAAAATTATCAAAGAAATATTCAAAACGCGATCGAATGTCTCCATCGGCCTCGAAATGGTCGACCATACGTATCAGGCGATACTGGATCAATGGTCAGCGGGTAAACTGAATCCGGATCGTTTTTTGGAAAAAACCCACTGGTATGCGAATTGGCGCTTTGATTTTAAATTATATCAAAATATTTTTTCCTTTATAAAGGATAATAACATAAAACTCGTGGGTTTGAACATACCCTTTCACATTGCCCCCAAGATCCGGGTTGGTGGTATCGAAACCCTGTCGGGTGATGAAAAAAAGCATCTGCCGAAAGTGATCGATACGTCAAACAAGGACCACAGAGCGCACGTAGAGCCTCAATTTAAGCAACACCAGACCATGAGCAAAACGAGATTTCCCAGTTTCGATTACTTTTACACGGTCCAGTGTGTTTGGGAAGATGCCATGGCCGAAACCATTGCCAACCATCTGGGGGACACCGCGATGATTGTGTTGGCCGGCAACGGTCACATCGTTCATAAATTTGGTATCCCGCAACGGGCTTTTGTCCGCACCCAAGCGCCTTTTAAGACCGTTTATCTGGCTTCCGTCGGCGATGAAGTGGACCTGTCTTATGCCGACTATATCTGGATAGCACCGCCGAAGACCAAAGGTGATTAACATCGGCGGCATCCTCCCTCATACGGGCTGTGGCCCAAATCCTTTTTCGCTTTGTCGATAAAAATTTACCCCCTGTCTGCACCTCTTCATTCCGCTTTATTTCGGAGCATTATTTTGACCTCCGCTATAATGACCGCTCAAAATGATTTGGCTAACAACCCGCCCCAATTGTGAAGTTCCCCGCCCGGGCGGGTCGGCCTGTGAGAAAATAGGTCTATTTCAGATGAATAGCCCCCCGAGAATTATCTTATCTGCTAGTACTTCGGCATTTAATGTGTCTTTGATGATAAATCAGGTTGAACCTACAATATCTTGTAAATTAATATTGACAAACTACAATATATTGTGATAAAAAAGATTCCGTTGTTAGGTTGTTGGCTGTCCGGCGGCAACAAATCTGCGGGTCCGATTTTAGAATATAAGCCTTTTTCATCGCGACATTGGTGTCCAAAAAGAATTTGCAGATGACCCTCTAGCTAGCTGAAAAATAGGTTTTATCCCATGTTTGAAAAAATTAAAAAACGAGACGACAGGATAGTCGAATTTGATTCATCCAAAATAATCGGCGCAATTCTCAAAGCCGGAAAGGCTACCGGCGAATTCGGCGAGCGAGAAGCCAGAAAACTGACGCTTCGGGTGCTTACCCTGGCGCATGATATGCGTCTCAATCCCGTTCCGGGCGTGGAGGATATCCAGGACATTGTTGAAAGAGTGCTGCTTGATTCGCCATATTATAAAACCGCAAAAGCATACATCCTGTACAGGGAACAGCATGCCCAGATAAGAAACATTGAGTCCGGGGCCAGCATTGATCTGGTGGAGCATTACATTGAGAAATTGGACTGGAAAGTTAAAGAAAACAGCAACATGAGTTATTCCCTCCAGGGACTGAACAACTATATTTCGTCGGATGTTACTGCAGAATACTGGCTGAACCGCATTTATCCTCCGGAAATCAGAGACGCCCATAAGAACGGTGACCTGCATATCCATGACTTGAGCCTGCTCTCGGTTTACTGCGTGGGATGGGATCTCATGGATCTGCTAAAAAATGGTTTCAAAGGGGTTGAAGGCAAGGTGGAGAGTGCCGCCCCGAAACATCTCAGATCGGCTCTCGGCCAGATCGTAAATTTCTTTTATACCCTTCAGGGCGAGGCAGCCGGTGCCCAGGCCATCTCCAATTTTGATACACTTCTGGCGCCTTTCGTGCGATATGATGGTCTGGCGTACGCTGAGGTCAAGCAGGCATTGCAGGAATTTGTATTTAATATAAATATCCCGACGCGTGTTGGTTTTCAAACACCGTTTACAAACATTACCCTTGACCTCTATGTGCCCTCCATTCTGAAGGACCACCCCGTAATTGTCGGTGGTACCGAGCGGGCGGAAACTTACAGTGAGTTCCAGGGTGAAATGGACTTGCTAAACAGGGCATTTGCAGAGGTCATGATGGAAGGCGATGCCAGCGGCAGAGTCTTTACCTTTCCGATTCCCACCTACAACATCACCCGCGGCTTTGATTGGGATAATCCTAATCTGGACCTGATATGGAAAATGACCGGAAAATACGGCATACCCTATTATTCAAATTTTGTTAATTCGGAGATGACGCCCGACGATGCCAGATCTATGTGTTGTCGCCTGCGACTGGATAACAGAGAGCTGTTAAAAAGAGGCGGCGGCCTCTTTGGCGCCAACCCTCTCACGGGGTCTATCGGTGTGGTGACCATCAACCTGCCGCGTATCGGATACTTTTCAGAATACGAGGATGATTTTTTTGTCTTGCTCAGAGAAAAGCTGTATTTAGCGGTGGAAAGTTTATCGATAAAACGCAAGGTATTGGAGAAATTCACCGGCAACAACCTCTATCCGTACTCCAAATTTTACCTGAGAGAAATTAAGAATGCCACCGGGTTATACTGGAAAAACCATTTTTCGACTATTGGGGTTATCGGGATGAACGAGGCCTGTTTAAATTTCATCGGTCAAAATATTGCCAGCAAGGCCGGTCAAAAATTTTCTCTCAAGGTAATGGACTACATCCGAGACATCATTGCAGAAATACAGCAGGAAACAGGAGATATGTTCAACCTGGAGGCCACGCCGGCGGAAGGCACGTCCTATCGTCTGGCCATGCTCGACAAAAAATTGTATCCGGAGATTCTCTGCGCCAATGAGAGCCAGTTTCGGAATGGTGCTGCCCCATACTACACGAATTCAACCCAGCTTCCGGTAAACTATTCCGACGACATATTCGAAACGCTGGCCCTTCAGGATCAATTGCAATCCAAATACACCGGCGGCACAGTGCTGCATATTTTTCTCGGTGAGCAGGTCAGCGATATTGAAGCCATAAAAAGTGTCATCAGCAAGATAGCCGGCAACTACAAGCTTCCCTACTTCACACTTACACCCACCTTCAGTGTGTGCCCGGAACACGGGTATCTGAGCGGCGAGCATGAGAATTGCTACCGGTGTAACCGCCAGACCGAAGTTTATTCAAGGGTCGTCGGGTATTTGAGACCGGTTAAACAATGGAACGACGGCAAACAGGCTGAATTCGGCCAGCGCAGCACTTTCAGGGTCGGACGATCGACGGTCACGGAAAAACAAAATACGATACCCCCTCATGATAAAATTCCGATGGTCCGAGGTCCGGGCAAGGGATAAATTTTTGTCGACAAACATTTACCCCTGTCCCCGGATCTCTACATCCGGATATATATTGAAAAATTGTCTTGAGAATCGCTACAGATATTCGTAAGCGAAGAAATGGCAGTACCCCCAAAAAGGGTGCCC
>JASFTQ010000250.1:0-7133 GCA_050053515.1 Desulfobacterales bacterium
GGTTCTTGTTGGAGTGAACGTTTTAAATAGCCGGCAGTAAAATGCGAGGCAGTTGCCGCTGTCAGGCTTGGCAGGCAACAACCCGGCATCTTGTTGTGAAAAAAACACCCCGACCCCTCATCTACCTGGAAATGCACTTCACCCTTTGAATCCTTTCATCATCATTTTTCCCTTAAAATAAGCCCTATTTCTTGATATGATAGCATGCAACTGGTTCGGGCATTGATTATATCCGGTATTTGGACAAGCAGTTGAAAGAGGACAGCAGCGATGAGAAAGATATTGCCAAAGGACCTGATTTTTTGGATGGTCTTACTCGTGTTATCAGTTTATCCCGGCATCTGCATCCAAACCCGGGCTGAGACCAACCTTTTCCCGAAGTATCCCAGCATTCAACCCAACGTGTCTTTTTGGCAAAAAATCTATTCCCACTATTCAACCCATCAGGGTGTTATTCACGATAAGCAAAACCTCGATATCATCTACGGCGTCATTGCGCTTGAAGACATCGACCTGCCCGGCAGCAGAAAAATTAACCGCGAGCGAATAAAGAAGGCCAAAAAGCACTTTAAAAACATTCTGAAGAATTTAGTACGCGCTGCGTCTGCATCCGGATCAGAAGAACAGCGGGTTGCCGATTTGTTCGGACCCCATGCCCAAAGGGCTGACTTTAAAAAAGCAATAAAAAACATCCGCTGTCAGGTCGGTCAAAAAGACCGGTTTCGCAGGGGCTTGATCCGGTCCGGGGCTTATCTTGAGGAAATCAAATGGATTTTTCGCAATTATGGTTTGCCGGAAGATCTTGCCTATCTGCCCCACGTGGAGTCGTCGTTTAATCCTAAAGCCTATAGTAAATTCGGTGCCGCCGGTATTTGGCAATTTACACGTTCCACCGGCAAACGGTATATGAGGATCAGCTATACTGTAGACGAACGTCGAGACCCTATCCTTTCTTCCCATGCCGCAGCAAAGTTGCTGAAGAAAAATTACGAGAAATTTCTCAACTGGCCCATGACCATTACGGCCTATAATTACGGTACTAACGGTATGCTGCGGGCCCAAAGGGCCAAGGGAAATTATGAGGCAATCTTCAATGATTATAAGAAAGGCTTATTCAAGTTCGCTTCCAGAAATTTTTATTCTGAATTCTTGGCGGCGCGAGAGGTGGCTAAAAATTATCAACAATATTTTGGAGAGCTACAGCTGGATGTTCCCACCGAAAGCACGGCGGTGAGGTTAGCCGGGTTTGCATCTTTGCCCGAACTGGCGAGGCAATTAAAAGTTGATCCTGAGATTTTACGTCGACTCAACCCGGCGTTGCGGGATCCGGTTTTCTCGGGACAAAAACTTGTACCTAGAGGCTATCCACTGCGCCTGCCTTCCCATCAGGATCGCAATTGGGAGAGCCTCATCGCAGAACTATCTCCGGCAATATTCAAGCATGACCAGAAGCACAGCCGTTTCTACACCGTCCGCAAAGGCGATACCGCATCGCAGATTGCCCACCGGCATAGGATCAAACTGCAGGATCTTATCACAGCCAACAATCTGGATACCGAAGCGACTATTTACGTCAATCAACATTTGCGTATTCCACTTCCCGGCGAAACGACCCCCACACTTGTCAGTCTCAATCGACCCGGCGGCAAAGCGCAACAAAAAAGCGGTTCTCAAAAAATTCGTTCGGGAACGATAAACCCTTCGGCAGAGGCAGCCAAGGTGTTGAAAGAATCAGATTTTTTGCCGGATGGAAAAAAACAAATGATAATATCTCCGGAGCTGCGCCGCTTGAAAGATAAGTTGAAATCAAGCCGGTTGCTTGCCCGGCGAGAGCCTTTGCCAAACCAAAAGTCCAAGGTCCTCGAGCCATCAATAACTGCCGCCCCCTCTCAAATGCAGGCAACCGATAAACAACCTTTGCAGGAACCTTCTCCTGCGGCGGATGGTTTGATTTCAGGGGACCAACCTCATAAAACCGCTATTTATCCATTAGTTTTTATCGAAAATGTGGCGATTGAGCGGATTCAACATCAAAACGGCACGCTTACCGGAATCATTCGAGTGGAAGTCGAAGAAACGTTAGGACATTATGCGGAGTGGTCGAAAGTGACAGCGGCGGAGATCCGGCGACTCAACGGAATCCGCTACGGACAGATGATTCGCATTGATCAGCCTCTCAAAATTCCTTTACATCGAGTAACCTCCCAAGAATTTGAAGAACTCCGTTTCGAATACCACAAAGAATTGTCAGAAGACTTTTTTGCGACCTACCGCGTAGACAGTGTCCAAACATATACGATCAAGAAGGGAGATAATATCTGGACACTTTCCAGGGAGGAATTCGAAGTGCCGCTGTGGTTGATCAGAAGATACAATGCGGACGTGGATTTCTATAAATTGATGCCTTCTCAAAAATTGCTGATACCCGTAGTAGAAAAAAGATTTCAAATTCCAACCTAATCCCCCTCGTTTATCCACCGTAACAATATAATTTGGCCTCATGAAAGAAATCGGAAAAAGGGGACATCCTATGATCCTCCTGTCAAGGGGGAAAAAGTAAAAAATTTGATAACACAAAATCAATTAGTTGAGGGTTCGGGGTGTTTTTTTCACGACAAGATGATCGCCCCACTGCTTCCAAGGAGCAGAGGGCTATTGCCGCCGAGAAAGGCAAAAGACGGTGTCGTTTCTTGTTGGCGCGAAAATTTTAAATGGCCGGCCGTAAAATGCAAGGCAGTTGCCGCTGTCAGGCTTGGCAGGCAACAACCCGGCACCTTGTCGTGAAAAAAACACCCCGACCCCTCAATTAGTTATGAAGTTGGCTCTTTAAGGACGCATTTCACTCTTGCGCTTTAGCGAAATTTTTCGGCGACTCTCTCACCATTGCGAACCACTCATCTGAGCGTTACATTTATCCGTCGCGCTTGCTCCAGTTGTCCGCCAATCATTCCATACCCCCCCCTTTAAAAATTTGAATGAAATCGGCTTCTATTCTTAGCCGAATAGCAGAGGCGGATACTTTTTAATTTTTTTTTAAAAAAGGGAGCCAAGCTTATTAACGACGCAGAACGATTTAAAAAACAGTATTTTAGGTGTCTCGGTGATAAACATTGCCAGGACGATGTTGACATTAATAATATTATCTGGTACTTAGATAGAACATAATGCCAGAGCCCCAAATCAAAAACTTAAAAGACAATCATGGTTTAAACGCATGACTGCCCCATTTCTCAAATTGAGAGGTGGGGCGTTGTGTATTAAAAACTAGAAAACAGGGTTGCTTAAATGGCACAAAGGCTCGATGACAGCGAACCGGCAATGAAGCCCACACCATCCAAGTATCATCTCGCGCTCGCAAGCGAACGGCTCTCATACGCCGATCCCACGGACCCGATAATCAAGCAGGCAATCATCCGCACCATTGAATTCCTCTCGGGCAAACGCAAGCTCGCACGGCTTTATGCCACGCTGATGGATGCCATCGAGGATTACAGCGACTTCTGGCGGCTGTCCCTCAAGTTGCTCGATGTAGAACTGGAGTTCGATCAGAGGCAGCTGGCCAAGATGCCCCCAAAGGGGCCGCTTGTCATCGTGGCCAACCATCCTTTCGGGGTGCTGGATGGTCTTGCGATATGCTATTTGACAGCTCAGATCCGGGCCGAGTTCAAAGTGTTGACCCACGCGCTGCTTTGCCGCGATCGTTGTCTGGATCCTTACTTGCTGCCCATTGAATTCTCCGGGAATCGGGAAGCAATTCGCACCAACGTCAGGGCGCGCCAGAAAGCGGCTGCCGCCTTGCAACGTGGCCAGGCTGTCATCGTGTTCCCTAGCGGAAGCGTGGCCACCGCCCCCACGCCTTTTGGCACAGCCGTTGATCCGGAGTGGAAGACGTTTGTCGCCAAGGTGTTAAAGCAGTCGGAAGCCACCGTGGTGCCCATGTTCTTCCATGGGCAGAACAGCCGCCTGTTCCAGCTCGTGAGCCAGGTGAGTCTGACGTTGCGTCTGTCGATGATCATGCACGAGGTGTGCAATAAGACAGGGCAGAAGCTGCGTGTCACGATCGGAGATCCATTGCCCTTTGCCGAACTTTACCACGATGGCGACCGCCAGTTTCTCACGGCGCAACTGAGGAGGTTAACCGAGGAGCTGGGAGGTGTCACCAAACCAAAGCTCAAGCTCCCAGCCTATCTCTCACGCTAAATATGGATATTGCATGAGGGCGACTCCGCAGGACCGTGTCCGATTAGGTAACTTTTGAGATCTCTTTGGCCCGGGATGAATCGCTCAGGTTGATCTGATAGAGTTTGACCGTGAGAGACGCGCATCTGACAGGATAAGCCCTGCCCCGCGGGTCTGCGTGCACCGGGACAAATGCTATCGAGGATTGCAGGGGAAAGATGCGCGGCTATGGAATTAGGCGCTGTGTGTGGCAAAGCCGGCAGTTCTAAGCGCCGCCTTGGATTGCAAGCGGTGGCTTATGACCTGAAAAAAATTGCCGCTTTGAGTTAAGTTTTTTTTAAACACACCGAAAGATAGGAAGATAAAAATACTTCTTGCATTTAAATCTCTGCTTTTCCCTTTATTCTACTTGTTCAATCCCGGGCTCTATTAAATACATGAACATTGTAAAATAAAAAAGTTCCCCTAAACCTGATGTAAGCGTGAGGCTCATAAAATTATGCAAAGGTTTGCAAGGATTTTATACCACTGCCGGCTGTTTGGGATATTTTTTTTACTTGTTACAACAATTTTTTTATGTTTTTCAATTGAAATTGAATCAGATAACTCACTTCGTGCCTGGTTTGCGAAAAATGATCCAGAATATATTGTATATAAGAATTATATTGATACATTTGAAAGTGGTAATTATTTAATCGTTGCGCTTAAATCTGATAATTTATTTTCGCTGGATGTTTTGAATTATATTAAACAAAAGACAGAAGCGTTGGAATCCTCTCGGTACGTCGATCGCGTGTTTAGTTTGGCTACCGAAAATAAAATAATTGGCACACCGGATAGTATTGAAATTCGTCCTCTGCTTTCTGAATTAGAGCCGGATAATCTTCGAAAGATAAAAAAGTATACTCTTAAAGAGGAAAGATTCCTGCAATACCTGGTTTCACCTGACGGCAAATTTACTGCGATTGTGGTTGCTTTTAGAGATGTTCCATCCGAAGATGAACAAGTAAGGGCAGTACGCCAGATTGAAACAATGGTCTACAGGGGTAAACCTAAAAATTTGGCAGTCTTTTTTTCAGGTGATTTGAAGGTGATGTCCACCTTTAACAAATTAACAAGACAAACTCAAAAACAAGTGGCAATACTGGGAATCTCTATTATCTGCTTATGTATATTTATATTATTCCGTTCGCTGTATATAACTTTTATCATTGTTCTGAATATAGGCATGAGTATTAGCTGGTCTTTAGGATTTTATTATATTCTAGGATACAACTTTAATGCGGTCACAGTATTGCTTATCCCTCTCATATTAGTTTTATCAATAGCAGACAGCATCCATATCATTTTGTTCTTTGATGAAATAAAAAAGGATCTTAATAAAAAAGCGGCTTTTATACGAACGGTAGAATATATTACCATTCCATGTTTTCTTACCAGCATAACTACAGCTTGTGGGCTATTATCTCTGACTGTTAGTCGGATTGATGCAGTGAAACATTTCGGTATCGGCTCAGCGGCAGGGGTTATGTTCGCTTTTTTGATTTCAATCATATTGGTTCCCGTTCTCTTAACATTATTGCCATCGCCCCCAATAGCTAAAAGAAGTAAAGCCTGGGAACACGTTTTATCTGCTATTTTTGATTTCAGCCGAAAAAGATGCACTTCCATTTTTATAGCAGCGCTTTTAGGTCTGATCCTTTGCTTTTGGGGCATCACGAAAGTCCGCATCGAAACGAATCGACTCGAATGGTTTCCTAAAAATGGGGATTTTTATAAATCGGCAAAAATAGTAGAGAAAAATCTTTTCGGAATCGATAATATGGAAATCGTGCTCACGGGCCAAGCGGGTATATTAAAGCAAGCTGAAGTTTTAAGGCGGATGGACCGCATCGCCTCTGAAATTGAAAAACTGCCGTGTGTCATAAAAGTACTTTCACTTACCCAATATATCAAAAGAATACACATGGCGCTACAGGAAGATGACCCAGAATTTTACAAAATACCTGATGATCAATTTCTAATTGCGCAGGAGCTGCTTTTATTGAGCTTATTTGACGGCAATAGAAGGGATTTAGATAATTTCGTTACTTCAGATTACTCTCAGGGAAGAATATCTGTTAAAACACGGGCGATGTCTTCAGAGCAAAGTTTAATCATTGGTAAGTTGCTGGCAAAAATGGCAAAAAACACTTTTTCAGATACTGGACTGCAAATTACGCTTACCGGAACTATCCATTTATACAATATCAATCTGAAGCGCCTGGTGGAGAGCCAGATAAAAAGTTTTACCCTAGCATATGTATTGATAATAGGAATTTTGTTCCTTGCGTTTAGGTCGATAAAATATGGCGGGTTGAGCATACTCCCCAACTTGTTCCCAATAACATTCATCATGGGAATCATGGGCTGGTTCGGCATTGCACTTAACAATACGACGGTAATGGTCGCATCCGTGGCCCTTGGGATTGCTGTGGATGATACTGTTCATTTTATCGCCAGATTGAGGAAAGAAAGTAGACAAAAAAAACTTACAGTGCAGGATGCTTTGAGGAACACCACCCTTTCTATAGGACCTGCTATAATTTTTACCTCAATAATTAATATAGCGGGATTTTTAATTCTTTTAGTACTTGCTTTTCAGCCTACCCGGGAATTTGGTATATTGATTTCTTGTGCGATGTTTTTGGCCCTCATTGGCGACCTAATTATTCTTCCTGCCAGTATAGCAGCCTTAAAAGGGCGATTTAATCTATGCTAAAAGGAAAAACGGGGTCACCCATTAAAAGGCGCCGGGTCAAAGCTTGACGGGCTGTTGCCCAAACAGATTTTCGCTGGGTCTAAAAGGTTTTTTGATCAATCTAAAGCTCGTTGCAGGCGCTTTGAAAACTCGTCCCGCTTGCCAGCGGGACTCAAACAGGTTCAAAGCGCTGATCTTCCACTTCGCTAAGATT
>JASFTQ010000251.1:0-7133 GCA_050053515.1 Desulfobacterales bacterium
GCTGCAACTTATGCATCCAGGTCCGGCACACCGATTGAGATTGTCAGCAAGGTGATTCTCAGGCATGCAAATTTGGCAACGACCCAGCGTTACCTTGGGAAAATCACTGATGTGGAAGCTGTAAGGTGGATTGAAAATTTGTATGGTTGAAAGATTGAACCGGGGCACACATTCCTTAGTGCTCCGGTTTCTTGCCGGCTGTAATATTGATAATAAAGAGACCACTTTTTCGAATGCTATATTCTGCGGGTTGATAGCAGAAGATTATACCATTCTGATTATCAGGGCTTAGTGAGTTTGCATTAATGGATGAAACCTAAAATAAATAAACTACAGTATTTGATATTGCAGCAGGGTATTTCCGAGTTCCTCAAGACCTGCAAGAGTTCACGAATATACCGTCCTCCCTCAGCCTCTTTTTCGAGATCATCAAGTCTGTCGGGCTCAGAAACAGCAATGTACCCAAGGCAATTGGGAATGGAACTCTGCACGCTTTTGACAATGGGACGCAGCTGCGCAGCGGGCAATGAATGGTTCAGATTTTACAACCAAGAGCGTTTTCATCAGGCTCTTGACAATCTGACACCGGATGAGGTCTATTATAACCTTCCTCATCCTTTTGCCGAGGCTGCCTGAAGCCTCTTCTTCAATTAGCGGACTCAGAGCTTAACTCTAAGTTCAGGCTGTCCAAAGAAATCGGTCCATGGCCATATTTTTACTTACCATATGATTCAATATCCTTAATAATGTCTTTCAATTTTATCCGTGATCCATTTTGAAGATAGTTTATTTGAGTTAGCGCTGCTTCATGTTCCTCCCAGCTGCTTCCTGCACAGCAGTCTTCAACAACTTTGATTCTATAATCCCGCTGATGTGCCTCAGCGCTCGTATAATGGACGCAAACATTTGTTGCATCCCCGCATATTATCAGGGTATCATGCGGTAAAACATTTAACCCATTCAATATATAAGTGAGATCTGTACCCAAAAAAGCATTATATCTCGGTTTCGTCACGATGATATCTGTTGCTTCAGGAGCAATTTCTTCCATTATTTCAACACCTTTTGTGCCTAAAATACAGTGATCGGGCTCATTTCCGTCCAGTTCTCGGCCCATATCAACATGTGATGACCGGTGAACCTCCTGAGTATAAATTACAGGAATATTTGCCCCACGGCAGGCCTCGATTAATTGTTTGATATTAGGAAGCATCCCTTTTCCGCCCACGCAATGGACCGGAGCATCATCATCAATGAAATCGTGCTGAACATCGATTACCAACAATGCTGCTTTTCCATTAATCATAATAAACCTCTCTTTCTCTAAGTGGATCTCTGTAAATTTTAAGTTTTTATCCGCTAACATCATTAAGAAACTATAGATACCTTTAAACCATTATATCCTCATTTCTTATAATACTGTTGGACAAGTGCCAAATTGTCTCTATGTATGTTTCTATAACTCTCTCTTGGCTCTACTGCTTTCGTGATGTACTCCTCCATGTTTCCTTCAAGAAAGTCTGGTTCATTCACCTTGGATAGAACTTTGGTAAGATAGTTTATTGTGTTATCAATAAAACTTATATCGTATCCACCTTTGTCATATCGCTCCAGGTTACCATGCAAAGGTATGATGATCTCGATATCCATTTGTTTTAATTTCTTTAAGTTCTTAATGTGAGTGGGTAAGTGACCTACCTCAATGATAAGAGGCAAAGGAGCTTCCAGGGTATCGCCAGGAATCAGTATCTTTTCTTCAGGAATGTAACAGACTAAGCAGTCTCGAGTGTGAATGTGTATATTGAAAAGCTCAATTTTATGATTATTAAGGTATAGCTCCAGTCTGTCGTCAAAAATGATATTTGGGTAGACAACTGGGAAAGGGGTCTCGATAAAATCAATTGTATCGACATCCCCGGGGTCTTTCCCGACCTCTCCCTTTCCTCCTGTTTCAATTAATTTCTTATTTTGTTCCATTCTCTGACGGGATTTAGAAGTCGCAATTATGTTGTCATCCTGATAAACAGAGTTTCCACCAATATGGTCAAAATGCCAGTGGGTATTTACCACAGTAAAGTGATCGATGCCCAGATTATGCATATAATCTTTGACCCGCTTGCCATTGGCAACACAGTCCATGGTGTCGAAGACAATGGCCTTCTTTGCTTTGTGCAAAACAACGGAACCATAATTGAAGTCTGCGGCTTCAATGTAGAAGAAGTTAATCCAGTCGTTAATTCTTTTAACTGCCATTTCGCCGACTTTCATACTATCCCCCCGATAAATGGCACATCAACTTCTTTGCGTTTTTACCTTTTCAAATTTTTATCCTGCCATTCCAATAAAAGCCCTTACTATAACCGCTACAAGCATTCCTAAAAATGGGTCTACAGCTGCAGCAGTAACCCCAGCCGCAACAGCGCCTGTTACAGGGTCTTTCAACAGGACCGGAAGATTCTCCGGTATGATTATCATCGTGCTTAGCACAAGGAGAAAACCAACAACGGATTGCGTAGGTACCCATTTGCCAATTTTAGGCAATAAACCACAGAGGAGGATTACACCCATCAGAATCAGCAATATAACACCAGATAAAACCGGATTTGGTGCTCCTGCAGTAGCACTGATGATTGGCTCAACATTCGCACCTCCAAACATACCGCTGAAAAAACTAGCTGCGCCGGACGTAATGTTGACAGCATCCGGATTTGCTGGAACTTTTGCCAATATCTCAGAATCTATTCCACCATAGGCAATACTCGTGCCGGTTCTTAAGGCCAGAATTGCTAAAGTCGCCCTGATAACTTCGGGCTTGGCGATATATAATTTTATATCCTTCAATGTGCGAGGTATAAAAACAATCTTCTCAATTTCAGGTTTAGATAATACCGGTTCAAATTCACCTAAAATTCTTCCCATAATGATGCCGGCAATAACACTTCCAACCAGGGCGATTATTAATCCCCAGTCAGGGCTGGGCACAAAAATAAAGAGAATGTATGCAACCCCTGCACTGACTATCCCAATTTTCCAGTTCTCTTTTAGCATCTCGAATGACACAATCGCCAATATTAAACCTGCTCCGACCATCATACCGCCTTGTATAGCTTCACCAATGAAGTTAACAATGGCACCGTAAATACCAATAGCGCCCAAAAGTGCTCCGATTAAGCCAGCTAACATGACTGTGTAGCACATACCTCGCCAGTCACCGTTATTGCGCCGGGAAACGACGGTTAAGCCTTCTACCTGAAATGAGACGGGTGTAACGGATTGGAAAATGATCATGAAAAAAGCACCTACCAAAAAGCCTATCCCCGTTGCCTTGGCAGCAAAACCCAAACTAAGAGCAACAAGGCCTTCACCAAATGTATCGCCTAGGTAAAAAACTGCGGCCAAAATGTCTTGCAACCATTCCATTTTTACACCTCCTTAATGATAGGTTGTAAATAACGGGAACAACTCCCTTGCCATGATTCAATCGAAGAAGCATTTTATAAAAATGATGGCCTTAAAAACGATCCCTTGTCCGAATCACATTGAAACGAATGATATGATCATTCACAAAAACTTCGGAAAAAATTATTGGTTCGTTTTTTTGATTAAAATGAGTTTCTTCAAGTCTCAATATGGGATTATTTTTTGGTAGATTTAGAATTTCCATCATCGATCTATCAACGATGGTAGGTATTATTTCCGAGATAGAATATTCTATTCTTTGAGAAAGAAACTGTTCAGATATTTCGAAAATTGAATCAGGTAGTTCATTAACTTCCGGCTTACGGATTAATGCATTAGCAGGGATGTATTCACGCAGATGGATTGCTGCTCTACCATCACCCAATAATGTTCGTTTTACGACTACTGCGTCGCTGTCGGCCGGGACCTTAAGAAGCTTGGAGATTTTAATATCAAGCGCTTCTCGAAAAATGCCTTCTTCTCTGATAGATGGTTCATGTCCTGTGTCTCTTAGGAGTTGATAAAATCCTTTAACCTTGTCAATTCTCATTTTTAATAAGAAGTTCTTATGTGTCAAAAAGGTGCCAACTCCTTGCTGCCTTTTAATAACATTGTCGTCCTCAAGAGATTGCAAAGCACTTCGGATTGTTGATCGGCTTACTTTGAACTTTTCAGAGAGGGTTTTTTCAGTCGGCAACTGATTATTTTTGTTGAATTCGCCGGATTGGATCGCTTTTAGAATTGCATTTTTAACGCTGATGTAGAGGGGCACTTTTGATATAGAAAAATCCATATATCCTTCGCAAATATCACAGAGATATATTTGTCTGACATCCTGATAACTGACATATATTTAATGGTTTTTCGTTTGTCAATAAATTTTTAAGTAATCATATGTTTGCATATAACATCACGTATTATAAATGTATATCTGCCAAACACAATCTAAACAAATAAATTCATAAATAGAATCCAATCTTCTTGCCGGGTATTACCTTCTCACTTTTGTGCAATATTTTACATCGATATCGGTCTTCCTATCGGAATGCGAAGTTCCTGTATATTATGGTTCTGCTTTATTATTTAGTCTCACAGTCCATTTACATCATATTAAACAGCCTTACCTGTTGCACAGACCCACCTTCGTACCTATCTTTTCAAGTATTCAATTGAGCGATACTTCAGTAAAATCGGGCTTCATAGGCATCTGGATACCGGATCAGGTCCGGCATGACGAGAACCGAGCGGATCCCTTTCGTCATTCCAGCGAAAGAGACTGGGCCACAATTCATAAACATCGGTCATTCCGGACCATCCCGCCTTGCGGTATGAGATCCGTGGCTCGACAAGCTACATTCGGCCTGAGCTCATGTCGAAGGGGAATCCAGTAAATATTTTCCTGTTTAGCAACAATAATCGCCCGATTTAAGTAACAAGTGATAGGTCTATACTGATCATAGCGACGGAAAAAATTTACTCCGTCGCACCGAATTACTTGATATTAACCCCGGCTCCAATTAAAGGAGTGCCCCATGACCACGAATCGTCTTATTCATGAAAAAAGCCCCTACCTGCTCCAGCATGCTCACAACCCGGTCGACTGGTATGCCTGGTCCGATGACGCTTTCAAACGGGCCCGCGAGGATAACAAACCGATATTTTTGTCCATTGGATATGCCACCTGTCACTGGTGTCATGTCATGGAGAAAGAAACCTTTGAGGATGGAGAGGCCGCCGGCTATCTCAATGATACCTTTGTCTGTATCAAAGTGGACCGAGAGGAGCGCCCGGATATAGACGCTGTCTATATGGCCGCCTGCCAGTTGATGACCGGCAGTGGCGGATGGCCGCTGACCATATTTATGACTCCGGACAAAAAACCTTTTTTCGCCGGAACCTACATCCCCAAACGGACTCGCTTCGGTCGCAACGGTGTCATCGAGTTGTGCCAATCGGTAAAAAAACTCTGGCGATCAGAAAGTGAAAAAGTTCTGACATCAGCAAACAACATCACTGACAACTTGCCACGGGTATTTGCATTCAATTCTGCTGAGGAACCGGATGAAGCTATACTGGATTTGGCCTTTCAACAGTTGTCGCAAAACTATAACGAGCGGTTCGGCGGATTTGAGCGCGCCCCGAAGTTCCCGTCGCCTCACCGCTTACAGTTTTTACTACGCTGTTATTATCGGACAGGGAATAAAAAAGCGCTTGAAATGGTCGAAAAAACCCTGACCGCCATGCGGCTCGGCGGGATCTGGGACCACCTTGGATTCGGTTTTCATCGTTACTCGACCGATATCGAATGGCTGCTGCCGCATTTTGAAAAGATGCTTTATGACCAGGCCCTTATTGCTTTTGCTTATCTGGAAACCTATCAGATCACCAAAAATCCGCTTTATTCACAAACCGTCAAAGAGATCTTTGATTATGTGCTGCGTGATATGAACTCTGAAGAAGGTGGTTTTTATGCGGCTGAAGATGCAGACAGTGAGGGAGAGGAGGGTAAGTTTTACGTCTGGACCATCGATGAATTTCGGGAGGTCGTTGGACCGGAGGATGCCGATCGATGGGAGTGGTTCCTGAACCTGAAGAAAGACGGAAATTTTCAAGAGGAGGCCAGCGGACGCAAAACGGGCGCCAACATCCTCCATCTGCGCCGCTTACCCTCTCAACTGGCAAAGGACGCCGCTATAACGGACGAGGAATTCTACTCCCAGTGGCACAAAGTTCGTGAGAGACTTTTTCAGGCCAGAAAAAAAAGGATTCACCCCCTAAAAGATGATAAAATACTGACCGACTGGAACGGATTGATGATTGCGGCTTTGGCCCGGGGGGGCCGGATTCTGGAGAATCAAGCCTACACAGCGGCGGCCCGGAAAGCAGCGCGGTTTATTTTGACCCTCATGCGCAAGGCCGACGGAAGACTGTTCCACCGTTACCGGGATGGTGACGTTGCTATAGATGCCAATGCCGGTGATTATGCCTTTGTCATCTTCGGGCTACTCGAGCTCTACCAGGCAACATTCGATCCGAACGACCTTCAAGAAGCAATTGTGTTTCAGAAACAGCTGCTCAGCGACTTTTGGGATTCGGAAAATGGCGGCTTTTATGCGACTGCCGAAAAGAACCGCGAACTGCCGATCCGTCCCAAAGAATTGTATGACGGAGCGATTCCTTCTTATAACTCCGTATCGCTGTACAATTTGCTGTGCCTGGCCAAACTGACCGGAGATCCGTTTTGGACTGAAAAAGCCCATGAATTGATCCGGGCCTTTGCCGGTAGCCTGAAAGCCCAACCGGCTGTTTTTACATTTTTTCTGATCGGGCTCGATTTTGCTGTCAATCCGGGCCAGGAGATCGTTATTACGGGAGAGCCGGAAGCACCTGATACCCAAACACTGCTGGCGGCACTAAATCTCAATTTTACTCCGAACAAAGTTACCCTCGTCAAATCCGACAAGTATGCCGAACAACTGGCCAATCTGGCCGGCTACACGGATGGCTTGCAGGTGGTCCAGGGAAAGGCCACCGCCCATGTGTGCATGGGCCATTCCTGTAAAGAACCGACCACGGATGTGGAAACCATGGTCAAGCAGATTTTAAAGAAACAATAATCCAATGTGATAAGATAGAATCTCTACCGGCGGGATTCGAAGGTTTCTGGATTTTGA
>JASFTQ010000252.1:0-7118 GCA_050053515.1 Desulfobacterales bacterium
AAAGCTCGGGCTGGATGCAGCCTAACATCAAACGCAAAAACTTTGCGTCAAATCAAAAAGGGACTCTTTGATCGAGTCCCTTTTTTTTCGATTTTCCCGGCGCTACTTCTGCCCACCGCAGAGAGCTCTGAGAAAATGAATTAATTGAGGGGTTTTTTAATGAGGTCGCTGCATGGGCCGCGAAAGCGAGCGTAATCCGCACAGCTTGCGGCGGAGACAGCGAGCGAATCAAGAATAGATAGAATTCCTATCGGCGAGGGCACCCTGCAGTTTGCTGCAGGGTGCACTTCAATCATCGGCGACTGCATCGTGCAAACTCACGCACAAGGGATCGTAGCGAAAGAACAGCGGTTTAGCATTAAAATAATGGATGACAGAGTAAATCAGTATCGAGCGCGTTATCCAGGTTTAGGTTACTGCCGGTTCTTGCGCAACGTTCCCCAATGCATTCAAACAATGCACGATTTCGCTGCTGATAATTCGTTCCGCTATTATCAAAGGTTAGGTGAAAAAATTCACGGCCTAAGCTATTCGTTACTTTTCACGGATCCCAAGAATTTTTACGAAGTCAAAAAATGAAATTTTAATAAAATCAGCCAGGCAGTGGATTTTTTTGGCGTTCCTCGGCGATGCGGATATAGGTATGCATCCCGGTTTCGGGGGGCATGTATTGTTGATCCCGGGGTTTTTGCATGAGTTGCATGGCCTCGGATGGACAGGTGGTGACACACAGACCGCATCCTATACACCGGTTGAGGCTTATGGATGCAATTTCGTCAATGATTTCAATGGCACCCATCTGACAGCGCTCCAGACAGGTCTCGCATCCGGTGCATTCCTCTTCGTCCACCCGCGCAAAATAATTGCTCTGCACCAGTTCAGCCGGATTGGGATGCATTTTCAATGACCTGAGAACACCGCAACAGTCACCGCAACAACTGCACATGCCGCCGATTTTTTGGGAGTTAAAGGGCTGCATGACCAGTCCGGCTTTATCATTGTTGCTGATAATCTCCTTGGCCTCGGCTCTGGTAATATAGCGGCCCATCCGGTTTTCCACATAGTACTCGGCATGGGAACCGAATGAAAAACAATTTTCGAGCGGTTTGTCACATTCTTTTCCGGCAAGCTTTGTCGTTGTGCGGCAAACGCAGGGGGCAATCGCAATTTTTTCCTGTTTCTCGATGATCTCCAAGACATCCTCATAGGGCGCCACCGGATAATCGGCTACCAGCTGACGGTTAATGGGAATGGTACGCAAAACCGGCGTTTTAAAGGATTGTACACTGCGGCCGAATGCCGTTTCAAAGTATTTCTCGTGATCCCGGGCGAAATCTTCATCCATGCGTTTTAGCTGGTGTTCGAAGATCCCGACCACGTAGGGTACCGCGGCATAGCGCACCAATTCTCCCTTTCTTTTGCGGAACAACAGGCCTTTTTGGGCCATCTGCTCCATCTGTTGGGCGAGTTCATCCGGATTGCGCTTTAACCGTTTGGCGGCATCCGCCGGTGTCTCCAACAGCGGGGAAAGTCCCAGAAACAACTCGGCCTGCTCGTCGGTGAACAAGCGCTTCAGTATTTTGATTTCTATTCCGTTTTCGGTTGCCGGATAACCGACGGCCATATCATCCAACCGTTCTCTCAGCTTTTGATACACATCTGCCATGCTTTGCTCCTATATTTTAATAGAGTTGACGGTAACGTAGTTATATGAGGGGACGGGGTATTTTTTTCACGACAAGATGATCGCCGCGGTTCTACCAAGGAGCAGAGGGCCATCGCCGCCGAGAAAGGCAAAACACGGCGTCGGTTCTTGTTGGCGTGAACCTTTTAAATAGCCGGCAGTAAAATGCAAGGCAGTTGCCGCTGTCTGGCTTGGCAGGCAACAACCCGGCATCTTGCCGTGAAAAAAATACCCCGACCCCTCAGTTATATGGATTTAACCGCTGTCGCTTAATATCATTAAAGTCTGTGGGGTGCAAGGGCGTAAAAAGACGACTGCAGAATTTAGCCGCAGCTGACCGCTAAGCTTCCTTAGCTCGCGTGCATCGCTTTTATTTGCCGGCAAATTCGCTGCGTCTTCCGGTCTTCCGAGTCCTGAGCACACGAAAGATGTTTTCATTTCGACATTGCGGACAGGCCCTCGGACGCCCTGTCCCGAAAGGCAAAATCCACTTGTGGTTGCAGTCTTGGCAATTGAATTGCCTTTCCTCTATGGCAACCGCACCCCCTTCGATTTTTAGGGCCTTTCCATTCAATAAAGCATCGGCAATTTTTTTGTGAGCGGAACGAATGATATTCCCAAAGGTTTGGCGGGATATATTCATATTACCTGCGGCCTTTTCCTGGTAAAGACTGTCTAAATCAGCAAGTCGAATGGCTTCCAGTTCATCAGTGGACAGGATTACTTCTTCTAATTCCGCCACGGGAATCCCTCTGGGTTTGTAATAATTGGCCTCCGGGCAACAAGCGACGCGTCTGACTTTGATTGGTCTGGGCATAGGGTCCTCTTACAAATATATTAGCATATGCCAACATTACGACCACCCGAGACCCTTGTCAAGTAGCAAACTATAGTCATTGTCAAAATAACATCCCGATTGCCCGAGGTGCCGGCAGGGGGTAAATTTTTGTCGTCAAGCTGATCCCCCCGGTGGTTCTAAACGACAAGGGGGTATTGCTGCCTGGATGAGCAAAAGACGGTTAGTCTTTGGGTTGACCACAATACCGTAACTGGCAGGGGGGCAATTGGTAGGAACCGGTAATTTACAAGCCAAGGGGGCGATGATTGTGCATCTTGACGACAAAACATTACCCCCTGTCTGCCCCTCTTCATTGTGCACTATTTCGGAACATTATTTTGACATCTGCTATAAACGTGCAAACCCCTGCAACAGGTGTTTGAAAATCCGGAAACCGTTTACCCGGGGATCCAAATCTTGATGTAAATAATGTGCAGATAGGGTGAAAAAAGGATTGGTTTGATGCAAATATCTTTAATTATTAACTTTTTTTTCTTTCAGGTTTAAAGTCTTTCTGACCGTCTCTTTATCACGTTCATAGTCGATGACTCTTTGCAGCATGATCTTGTTGGCCATCACCGGTCCGGCCCCGTGCCAGGTGGCCACGCCATGCTGGCCCGCCGTCCAGTGTTGTAAAAGTTTATGGACTTTCATGATGTTTTCGGTCGGCACATCAGAACCAAAGCTGTAAAATTCCCTCACATAGTCTTTTACCTCAGGATTTTTCAGCTCTTTTAAGGAAGGCATCGTCACGATCAACCCACCGCCGATGTCACCGGCCAGGGCCATGACTCTCCAGAAGGCATTGCAGATATTTAATTTGGAAACGTTGCTCATAAGTTCGTCCGGCAGAAAAACACCTGAACCCGCAGGTTCTTCCGCACCTTTTGTGGCGGAAGCCAAACCGCAGGCCCGACCGGTTTCCCTTAATACCACCATTTCCATTAACTGGTCGTTAATATGGGTTGCCTTTTCAAGTCCCTTATATTCCTGAATCAGTTTTGATGCCCCGATGATCTGATTCATGAAACCGACCTTGCAGGTACCACCGCAGGTCATGCGATGGGTTTTGGCAAATCGTGTCACCAGTTTCAGGGAATAATCAACCTCTCCGCAGTGAAATACCCTTTCCCATGGAACGAAGACATTGTTAAAAACAACCATGGAGGTCTCCCGCTGACCGAAAACAGGATTTCCAAGCTCTTCAAGATCATCGGCCAAATCCCTCTCCGCCGAGTAAGGGGAATACTGGCATACATAGGTGATGCCCTCGGCGTCGGTGGGTGTGGCAAATGCGATGGCATAGTCCTCCTCACCTTCAAAATGAGCCGCCTGGGGCAAAACCACGAGCTCGTGGCTGGCGAAGGCGCCGCTGATGTTTATTTTGGCCCCGCGCACCACGATACCGTCTTTATTTTTATCCACCAGCTTTAATGAAAGATAAGGATCCGGCCAGTCCAGCGTCTTCTGATTGCGCTTTCCCCTTGGCTCGGTGAGCGCTCCGGCGACGGAGAGATCTTTTTGCTGGACCATCTTGAGATATTCCACAAAGCGGGGGTAGTACTCCGTACCCAAATCTCTGTCCATCTCCCAACACGTACTGGCCAGAGAATGAAACGCATCGTAGCCCACACACCGATAGATACAGGTACCCAACATTTCAGCTGTAAAGGTACCGGCTTCAGCTTTTTTGACCAGGTCATCGATACTGGCGCTGATATGCGTGTACCGGTTGACGGTATCATCGATGAGGGGCGAGTAACAGGACATGATATCTTTGTATATTGGGTCCAAGGCCCAGGCATAACTGGCCTTATTGGCTTCCACCACCGTCCGTGTATTCTTGTTCGCGAGGATGCTGCCTACCTTCTTACCATTCATAAATACCCTGGGCTTCAGTTCTTTCAAACTCCCTTCAAATTGTTCCGGTGTCATTAGGGTCATTTTTCTTCCTTTCGTGCATAGATTTAATTGAGAGATCGGGGTATTTTTTTCACGACAAGCTGCCGGGTTGTTGCCTGCCAAGCCTGACAGCGGCAACAGCCCTCTGCCCCTTGAAAGCGCAGGAGCGATCAGCTTGCCGTGAAAAAAATACCCCGACCCCTCATTTAATTAAAATTATAATCGTAAGCCGAGGCCAATATCCATCATCGCTTTCGTATTCGAATGCGGTAGGTTAAATCCTTTCCCAATTTATCCATCAAAATCAATTCATAGCTTGAGTCCGGCAATATCTTAAAGAGATCGTTGCGGGTTTGTTCATCACCCAGTAAAATTTCCAGGGTATCGCCGGGATTAATCATTTTGAATGTCTGGCTGGCCTTCAGGAGTGTAAACGGTACAATGGCTCCTCGAAGATCAAGTCTATGTCGCTCATTTTGTCCCAAACCGACGCCTCTAAACTGTTTCAAAGTTCGCTGAGCAAGTTCAATGCCAGGCTAGCTAGGCCCCGAAACCGTATCAATGTTAATTCAAGCCTTGTTAAGTGGTATTGATATATGATTACAGCAAGTTAGAATTAATCCAGGTGGCTCGAAACGGCCTTCTCGGCTGTTGAGCCATTATTTTTTGGTACAAACAGTTTGCCATAGAACTGTTAAAATGTTAAAAGGTAAAAAGTTAACACTTGTTAAATTTTTTACACGGGAAGGTGGTATGATTGAACAGGAATTAAACAAGTATTGGCTGACTGTGGTGAACACGATTCAGGACGGCATCATGATCGTAAATACGGAAGGCACTCTCGTTTCTGCCAACAAAGCCCTGGAAAAAATAACCGGTTATCGTCGGGAGGAGCTGATTGGGAAATCCTGCTCTGTCTTGAACTGTAACATCTGTGAAATCGTTCGAGAAGAAAACGGAAGCCACTGGTGCCGATTGTTTAGCCAAGGCGAGCTGGAGATGCGAAGATGCGTTTTAATGAGAAAAGACGGCACCTACATTCACATCCTAAAAAATGCGTCATGTCTGCAAGATGCCGAAGGTAAGGTTATCGGTGCGGTAGAAACGATGACCGACATTACGGAACTTGTTGAAAAGGACACCCAGATCGAAGCTTTTCGCAGAGAACTGCGATCTGAAAACATTTTTCACGGGATCATCGGGGTCTCGGCACCGATGCAACAGGTTTTTGACCTTATTGGCAATGCCTCCCACTCGGATGCGCCGGTGATTATTTACGGCGAAAGCGGTACAGGAAAAGAACTGGTCGCAAAAGCCATTCATGATACCGGACCCCGAAAAAACAAACCCTATGTTAAAGTCAATTGCGCCACGCTTACAGAGTCGCTCCTGGAAAGCGAGCTTTTCGGGCATGTCAAAGGTGCCTTTACCGGTGCCTACCGGAGCCGGGAAGGCCGGTTCGAAGCAGCCCGCGGCGGAGACATTTTCCTTGATGAAATCGGCGACCTGCCGCTTACCACCCAGGTGAAGCTTTTGCGGGTGCTTGAAGAAAAGGTAATCGAGCGGGTCGGTGACAACCGTCCCATTCATATTGATGTAAGAATTATTTCGGCAACCAACCGCAACCTCAAACGGCTGGTAGACAGAGGCGTTTTCAGAGAGGATCTTTTCTACCGCATTAACGTTATTCCGGTAAACGTTCCGCCCCTAAGGGAGCGAGTGGTCGATATTCCGTTGATGGTCGATTCTTTCTTTCGCCGCATGCAGCTGAAAAACGAGAAGAAAATTCTAGGTATTGCCAATGAGTCCATGGACTTACTCATGGAATACTCCTGGCCGGGCAATGTCAGAGAACTCAAAAGCGCCTTTGAGTATGCCTTTGTCACTTGCCGCGAACCAATGCTTCAGCCCTATCATTTTCCGCCGACCATCTATCAAGGACCAAAACCTTTGAAAACAAAGAAAAGAATGTCTTTAACGCGTGACGAAACAAAGAAAAAAGAGCTGATCGAAGCTCTCGTGCGGGTCGGTGGCAACCAATCCCGGGCGGCTCAAATTTTGGGGGTGTCGCGGGTTACGGTTTGGAACCGGATGAAGAAATACGGCATCCCTTCGAAACCCAAATTTTCACCGGAAAACATATCAACCTAAAATGGCACAAGTTTTGCAGATTTTTACCTCAGCGAGGGGTTTCAAACTGGCATTTACCTCCATTGATGCTGTATAAACCCTCCTTCTGAAAATCGGCCTTTGACGCAGACCCCGAAGGCCGATTTTCTCTTTGTTAAATCACCAACACCGGTGACCGGTTTGCCTGCCCGCAAGCCTCGCCTTTTAAAGCGGGGGTTAAAAAAGCTTTACGCCCTTGGGGAGGAAGGCTTTTATCAGGCCTTTTGATGGTTGATGAATACCTGGCATAAGATTTGCTTCATTAGATTAGAAGGGTTAAGTGAACCTGTCTCCTTTCATACTTAACCTCTCCAAAGGTCTATCGGCCTTGCGGGGTGGCCTGCAGGGCCGAGCTTTTAGGATATATATTCGAGCGACCAAGCCCACGATCACCCCACCGCTGTGATCAGCCGGAAAATATATTCAAGGTTTCGACGCAGTGCTTCCCATCAGGGTCTTCCCACCTGCATAATTATGATCAAATGATTAAAAAATAACTTGACATATTTAATAATAGTATCTAAG
>JASFTQ010000253.1:0-7090 GCA_050053515.1 Desulfobacterales bacterium
TGACCGTTTTAAATGGTCGGCCGTAAAGTGCAAGGCAGTTGCCGCTGTCAGGCTGGGCAGGCAACAACCCGGCATCTTGCCGTGAAAAAAACACCCCGACCCCTGATTTATTTTACATCAGCGGTCGGCATCTGTCTTGTCATGCTGCCATGCTTCGAAATGCTGGCCACGGATATACTCCTTGTCCTTCCAGGCCTTTCTATCTCGGACGGCCTGTTCTACCGCCTCCTGGAAAGCCTGGCGGAATTCTTCCGAGTCGAACTGGGCCTTGCTAAAAAAATCGAAGGCGCCAAAATTCCGGAAAGCCTTCCGTTGGGTTTCCATTGTTCCGTAACCGGTGACCATAATAACCCGCGTAAACGATAACCGTTTTCGGATTTCTGCCAGCAGCCGCATGCCATCTTCGTTGGTTTCTTCGGTCTCAACCAGGCGAATATCCAGGATCACCAGATCCAGATCCTTGTTTTCGTCAATATAGGCCAAGGCCTCCTCAAGACTGGCCACCGTTTCCACAAAATGGCCTTCGCGTTCCAGCATGCCGCTCAGCAACTCGCGCCAATCGGCATAGTCATCCACCACCAGGACTTTCCCTCGCATTATTATCTCCTCGTCGTTTTTGGGTGTGTTGTCTTTTTATTTTGCCGGTTTTTCTAATCCGCTATTGGTTGCCCAACGGTTTCGGCCGGCAGCCGCACAATAAAGGTGGTCCCTTTGCCCGGCTTACTTATGCAATCGATCGATCCTCCCTGACGAGCGATAAACGTCCGCAGCCACCATAATCCGAAACCCAATCCATTGTCACTTTGCTGGAACATGTTCCACAGGTGGGCCATCTGTGCCGGTGGAATTCCTTTGCCCGTATCAGCGATTTCGACAACCACCCACAATTGGGCACCATCCGTTTCCAAGCGCGAACGGATCCTGAGTTGTCGCAGGGGTTGGTGCTCCATTGCTTTACAGGCGTTGGTAATTAACTCAAGGTAAACATCCAAAAGCAGTAAACTGCAATTTACCGGTGGCAGATCCCGATCAAATTCAGGCAACAATTCTATAGCCTCCGGCAATTCGGCCAAGTCCAGGGCCTCTTTCAACAGCTGGTTGATGTCCAATCGTGCTGGAGGCCCCGAATCTTTAAATGGCCGGAATAGCGCATCGCTTAATTTGAGTATAAATTTAGCACTCCTTTTGATTCGCTTCAAGTTGGCGTCAATCCAGCGTCTTTCCGGCTCTGATACGGTAACATCAGTCAGGGCCCGCTGAATCTCAGCGGCACTGACCGGCACAATTCCCATCAGATTATTGATACGATGGGCCAGGGCGGTGGCAGCCTGACCCATCATGGCCCATTTTTCGGCCGCCAGGCGCTTTTCCTGTTCGTCCACGAGTTTTTTGTGTTGCGTGGCGTTTTGAATGGCGATGACCGCTTCTTGGGCGAGTGCTTCCAGAAGTTCTACATCTTGTTGGTCAAATGCCGCCAAGCGGGAGCTTTCCAGCAGTAACACCCCTAAAAAGGCATCGGGTTTGGCTGGCCCCCCACGACGATACTGCAGCGGTACGGCCACGCTCGAACGCATGTCTTCGAACAACACCACATATTGCGAATCTTTGCGAACATCCGGACACAGATAGGATCGCCGGTTTTCAGCCACCCACCGTACGATCCCCTCTCCTACCCGGGGAGTATAGGCCATTTTTTCCGGTGTCCAGCCGCTACCGTAGTGGGCTTTGAGTACCAGTTTCCCGGATTCCGGTTCCAGTTGCCTCAGGGAACCATGCTCCGCGCCCACCAGTTCAGCGCCGTTTTCAAGGATCAGATTCAATATTCGATCCAATTGCAAACTGGAGGTGAGGGCAACATCAATAGCGTGCAGGGCACGGAATTGGGTCGTCATGTGCGCCAAACGTTCGTTTTGTTGGGCTACCGAGGCAGTCATATCCGCCAGCGATTGCAGCAGTTTTACATCCCGGTCTCGAAATGACCGATCGGCCGTTGCGCTGTACACTATCAGAGCACCTCTCACGGCGTCTTGCCAAATTAGCGGAACGGCCAGCAAAATGGATTGATTGGAAGTCGTTTCGATGACGGCTTGGCGGGCATTGACGACCCGACCGGGTAATCCCTCGTCCCATGGCGTCTTGGGCAGGTTATGGGTGGCCAAGAGTGTTATGTACCCCCGTTCCGGGTCGCATAAGTAGAAACCACTTCCATCGGCACGGCATTGATAGGTTGCCTGCCGAACAATACTTTGGAGAAAGTCCGGATCCAAAATATCAGTTGGGGTTAGGTCGGCTCTCACTTTTTTGTCCTTTACAAACTGCTTCGGTATGGTTCATAAAGTAGGCGACATCAGATGAATTCGTTTCAATCGCGGCTGGAAGCCGCTCCCACATATTCATCATCGATCTGTGGGAGCGGCTTCCAGCCGCGAGAAGTCCGGATTTCAAAATCACACTATACCAGCCGGTCCGCCAGCAATGTGGTCAAGTCCCGGATTTGAATGTCGACCCTGTCTCTGGAGGGTGATCCCTGTTGGGCACACCTGAAGTGGATCTGACATTTGACACAGGTGGTAACCAGCAAATCAGCACCGGTAGCTACGGCTTCCGTCAATCGTTCCACCTGAATATTTTTGCTCACTTTTCCGCAGGCAGTCCAGCCGCTGGTACCACAGCACAAACTCGCCTTGTGTGATCGTTCCATCTCGGACAATTCAAATCCCAAAGCCTTTATTAACTGCCGGGGCTCATCGTAAATTCCCAGATGCCGGCTCAAACGGCATGCATCGTGATACGTTGCCCGATCTTTGGGCGTCGCTTTCCACGGCACGAACGCAACGTTGGTGATATTCCGGTTCACAAATTGGGTTAGATGTAAAATTTCCAAACCGTGATCGCCCACCAGCTTCGGATAGTCCAGTTTTAGTGTGCGGGCACATTCAGGGCAGGTGGTGATGATTCGACGGGCGCCCGATTGACGCATTCGCTTCAGATTTAACTCGGCCAGGCGCCGGAACGTTTCCACGTCGCCCTCCCAGATCTGGTCGTGGCCGCAACAGCGCTCATCGGCCAGCACTTGAGGTTCGATTCCCATATGATTCATGATTTTGACGGCTGCCCGCGCGATGTCAACCCCCTGAATACCCATGGTTTTGAAGAGGGTGTCATAATACGGCAGACACCCCACAAAATACAATATATCCGAATCCTTTGATATTTTTAAATCGTCATCAAGCCAATCAAGCCGGTTGGGTACAAGGTCCGGGTTGGTCATCACCTGCCCCCAGGTCTGGATGACATTTCCGTGAGAGCACTCCCCCGCATGGCCTTCTTTTCTTGCCAAATCACGAGAATTTCTTATAAAATCTATAAATTGGACGTTCGACGGGCACAGCTGGCTGCAGCGGTTGCATGTCAGGCAAGACCAGAAAAGGGGGTCGTTGAAAACCACATCCGCATTTCCATTGAGAGCTTTTGCCACCAGCAGCCGAGGGCTGCAATATGATCGTGTTTCCCAGCGGGTTATCGGACAAACCGCACTGCATTTGCCGCAATCCAGGCAGTACCAGGCCTGGTTTTGGTTGATAATATCTCGCATGCGGTTCATCGTGATACCTGATCCCCTTTCAGGCCGGCTGAAAAATTTCGGATTATCTCTGTCAAGGCCTTCCCATCACCGGCGGCAAGGCGATCCATTCTGAGCCGCTTTTGTTGATATCCCAACTTTCGCATGAGCTCGCCGGCGACCGCAAATGACTCTTGCACACTTCGACCGCCGAATTCATACCGGCATTCACCTGGCGGACAGCCCAGCATTAAAACACCGGATGCACCTTTCTCCAGGGTTTTTAGAATAAGCCCCGGCCCCAGTCGACCCAAACACATCACCTTGATGGGGAAAACAGATGCGGAATAACACCGGTGTTCCAGACCGGCAGTCTCCAATCCGCTGTATGCGCTCCAATTACATGTGAAAACCACAATATTATCTTCCTGATAACCGCGTGCGCCGTCGGCAAGGACAGTGTCGATCATAGCTTCCAGTTGCCTGTCCGTCGAATATCCGGCCGTGATCGCCCCGGAGGGACAATGCGCGGCACATGTGCCGCATCCTGTACAAATGAAGGGATCGATCGTTGACGTTCGGTCTGGCTCCCTTCCCATCAATTGGGGTGCGCCGAATTCGCAGATTTCGACACAGCTGCCACATGCCCGGCAGCGGTGGGGATCGGCCACCGCAACATGAGATTGCGGTGCAGCAGCACACCTGCCCAACCACGCGTGTATCCGTGCAGCAGTCGCTGTACCGGCCACCGCGCTGTCCAAGGCTGGCTCGCAATAAAATATCCCTGGTCGCCGGGTTTCAGGCAATTCCTTGACGGATGTCAAGTTAAGTTTCCGATAGTCTGGGTTCAGGGCGGTTAACAAACGGTCGGTCTCAAATCCATCCTTTGGCACCAACACCACCGAGGCGGCCCTCTGGCTGTGACGGTTATGGGTGGCCACAAAGAAACCGTTGGTTCGCACGATGCTGGCGGGCAGATTTTTCATATGACTTACGGCAATTCCGAGACGTCGGAGAGTCTCGCGGCAGGGGCGCACAGCTTTGCCGTTGCCTAAAATCAAAGTCGAATAGTCGATGGCTGCCGGATCCATCTGCTTTGTGGGCAGTCTTCGCAGCTTGGCAACAGCGGCAGCCAGCAGGGCGGTGGCTTTGGCTGTTGCTGCCTGCGGGTTATCAGCATGAACCCAGGCGCACTGCTCGCGGATATTGACATATTCAAAAGCTGCCTGCGCCGCGGGGACCCCCTCCGGGTTTATTAATGCTGGCGCCGTGTTTCCAACACCGTCCAAATTCTGCTTGCATCGAATGCGCTGAAAGGAACAGCTGTAACAGACCTGGTCCAGAGAACAACAAGCGCAGGCCGCCAGTGCCACCCGGTTCAGCGCCTGGGCCGAGACGACATCGTTGATCTGCCTACCCGCCTCAGGGGAACAGGCAAAGGCCAGCACCTGACTCGAGACAACCCCCGACCAGTCGGCTGCCTGCCGACACATTGTTTGGGTATCCACGACCTTTGCGATGGCATCACCGCATTGACATACAAAAACACCGATTCGGTCAGGGCTCCGGGGAGACGGCGCGACCGTATAGGGGGTTGCGATTTGGCCCGGACTCAAAAAGTCCGCCAATGCGTGTGCTGCCGCCGCCGAGCCTCTGAGTGGATCTTCCGGGGTCACGCGATATATCCCCGGGCCTTCGGTTAACGGGAGGTGATTAAAATGATCCGGTGCGCCGGCATAGATGAGAGCTTCTATCTGCAGGTGGGTGTATTTTTCAGTCTGTTGCTGGATTATGGCGTTGGGTTTGCATACGCCGACACAGGCCAGACACTCGCTGCACGGTCCGCAAGCCAGGCAGCGCTGTGCTTCGGCCACAGCCTGCTCCTCTGAATAGCACTGCTCAACCTCTTCAAAGCTGCTCAGGCGTTGTTTCAAAGATAGAAGCGCTGCCGCAGTTCGCGGTTTGGGTTTCAGCTCCGCATCCTTGATTTCCCGGCGGGCTACCGGAAGTTCCTCAGCCGGTTGGGTCTCTTTTTCGGATGCAGCCCCCCTCAGATAGGCATCTATTGCAGCGGCGGCTTTTTTCCCCATGCCGATAGCGTCTATGGCCGACATGTTGCCACGGGTTATGGCATCACCGGCCGCAAAAACACCGGGGCAACCCGTCGATAATGTTGAATTGTCGACCTTAATACGGTGGTCCCGGGCTACATCAATACCAGGGGTATGAACCAAGAGTCCGGCATCGGGGATTTGGCCGATGGCCAGCACCACCAGGTCCAGCGGCATCTTGAATTCACTGCCGGCGATGGGAACCGGTCTGCGACGGCCGCTCTCATCCGATTCGCCCAGTTGCATGCGGAGACATTTGAGGCCGGTGACCCCGTTTGTCTGATCACCCAGAATTTCAATGGGTGCCGTCAACAAATCGATCGCAATGCCTTCTTGCTCAGTTTGAGCCACTTCTTCGGGTAAAGCCGGCATCTCTTTGCGGCTGCGCCGATAGACAATACGCAGATCATCAATCCCCAGGCGTTTCAACGAACGGGCGACATCCATCGCTGTGTTTCCACCCCCTAAAACCGCCACCCGTGTTTTGGTCCCCCGCCACAACATGTTCTTCAGGGCTTGCGCATAATCGGCGTTATCAATTTGCTGCGACAGACTGATATTTTTTAGTACTTCGATGCCGAAAACCACCCCGGGAAGTTTTTCCCCGGGGATTCTCAGGGTTAAACTCTTGTGGGCGCCGATGGCAAGACAGACCGCAGCATAGCCCTGATTAAACAGATCTTCGAGGGTATAGTCTCCATCGGGACCAATGGAGGTGTTCAGCTTGATCGCCACGCCTAATTTCTGAACGTAGTTGTATTCAGCGGCAATGATATTCCGGGGGAGTCTGTACGCTGGGATTCCGATGGAAAGCATTCCGGCTATAACCGGCAATTTTTCGAAAACGGTTACCTGATGGCCCAACCTTGCCAAGCGGTGTGCCGCTGCCATGCCGGCCGGACCGGAGCCTACGATGGCGACCCGCTTTGAACCAGCCGCCGGCAGAGATGTCGGGTCGGGTTTTTGTATTTGTTCCTCGGCATTTGTAAGTTCCCAATCGGCGACAAACCGTTTCAATTGACGGATGGCCACCGGTTCATCGACCTCAGCGCGACGGCAGTTCAACTCACAGGGGTGGGTGCAAATTCGTCCGCAGATACCGGGAAAGGCTATGGCGGCACGGATGAGCTCCAGCGCCTCCTGAAATCTACCCTGGGCAATGAGTGCCACGTAACCCTGCACGTGAATGCCACCCGGACAGGCAGCGGTGCAAGGGGGCTTGCCGGTTTTGTCTATGGCAGCGCATCCCGGCTGTGAACCGTTGGCCAAGAAAATGGCTTTATGGGATGATCCCGGGACCGTTACCGGGCACACCTCGATGCAGTCACCGCAGCCTGTACAGCGGTTTAAATCGACAAAGCGTGGGTGCTGACGCAGTTGAACCTTGAATGAACCGGCTTCAGGCTCCAGATGGGCG
>JASFTQ010000254.1:0-7088 GCA_050053515.1 Desulfobacterales bacterium
AATCCGGGAACGGGAAAAGTTGAAGCCTCCTGGACCCCGGCCGTGTCCACGGTCTCATCCAGGTATCTAAAAAAGCGTTGATATTCCTCCGGTCTTTCAGAAACTGCTAGGTATTGACTGATATTCAGGGTGGCGCATCCCTGAAAAGCAAGGACCAGAAAAAGAAACGCTGCAAGTGAAAATTTATTCTTTTTCATAACCTGTTTAGCCCTTTTCAAAAATCATGGGGTTCAGGTTGTAATTGGTTTTATGGTCTTGCTTATTTTCCCATGGATAAACAAACAATCGAATCGTTTCTTCGAGACATTAAAAGATTTAGCCGGCAGGTGGAAATTTGAAATTGGCTGCCACCTCGGTGTTGAAGAGGCAAAGATTGGGCATGTTCACAATATTCGTCGAATGTCATCCCGTAACATAAAAACGACATCCGTAATCCGTTGGGATAGAATACGCGCCAGATTCCGCATGAGTCGATAACCGGTGTTTGCATTATCGGCAAAATATTCTGTAAGTTGGTTCCCGTTAACTTTTAATACCAGCACATTTGCAATAGCTTTCACAGAAGCCAGCCGGCGTTTACCCTTCAGCAATCCAATTTCCCCAAAAACGTCTCCGTTTCTTAAAATAGCCAACTGTACTCTTTTTCTTCCGTATTTTTCCCCATGGGAAACATCGATTTCAACGCTCACCCGGCCTTGGAGGAGAATGAAGAAATCCGATGGCATGCTTGAATCTTCAAAGATAATCACCTCATCTTCATATTCAACCTCCTGTCCCATCGACAGAATATTGTCGATCTCATCCGAATTCAAGCCTGCAAAAATTTCAAAACTAGCGATTTTTTCTCTGTCTGGCATCATTGGTCCTCCTCGGTTCATAACTGGTTTTTGAACGCACAGCCCCGCTCCGGCTGCCCCGGACACCCGCTTCGCGTGTCGAATGCTTGATTCAGGAAGCACAAATCATGGTCAGCCATCGGTTTCTTTACAGAAAGTGGTTTAGGGTCTATTTCACGGTGTTTTTTGATCCAGGTAGCGATATAATACATACAGGCCATCCGGGGTATACGATTCGTATCTGCTTGATTCAAGAACCGCTTCAAGATCTCGAAAACTCCCGCTCTCAACCTCCTCTTGTTGAAGTATGATGTCACCGTCGTACACACAGCTATATGCCCTGCCCCACACCCGGTTGCCGGCATCCCGGTGAAAAAAGTCAAATAGATGAGTCAAAGAAACATCTCGAATCCCCATTTCTTCTTCAAGTTCCCTGCGAGCAGATTCTTCGTAGGCTTCACCCGCTGCTACAACGCCCCCGGCGGCGACGTCATAATATCCCGGGTAGATATCCTTTGAAGGGGTCCGTTTTTGAACATATAGCCGACCGTTAGAGTTAAACACCAGAATATAGGCAGCCCTGTGCGGCAGACCTTTGGCACGCATTTCCGAACGGGGGGCGGATCCGATAAGATGGTTGTTTTCGTCGACAATCGCAACGATTTCTTCTTGGACAGACTTCATATTTCAGCCGAGCCTCTTTTCCATAAACCTTGCCCCTTTGATAGGGTTGTACCGATACGGCGCGATCTCTTTGAAACCCATCGACAGGTACAGCTTTCTGGCCGCTTTCATTGCAGGAACGGTGTCCAGCCTCATTCGCGTATAGCCCTTATGGGCAGCTTCCCGAACAATGGTATCAGCCAGAACCCGGCCGATACCCAGATACCTGTAATTTGGTCGAACATAAAGGCGTTTCATTTCACAGACGGTGTTTTCCAACCTTCTTAAGCCAACACAACCCACCGGTTCATCATTGGACATAGCGATGAAGAGACAACCACCCGGTGGTTCGTATTCCCCGGGCAGATTTGTGAGCTCTTCTTGAAAGTTTTGAAAATCAAGACCAAAGTCCAGTGAATCGGCGTATTCCACAAACAGCTCCCGTATATATTCAAGAAGCAACGCTTTTTCCACCCGTATGACGTTTAAACCCTTCATTGTTGCGGCCGGTGTCACATTTTACTTTGTAGGTATTGCCTTAATGAATGTAAACGCAATGAAGATAACCAGCACACATGATACTCTCAAGGCGTTGAATAATCGGCTATTTGTCGCCTGCCGCTAAAATCATGGTCATCACGGCGGCATCGATGTTACCGCCGCTGATAATGATACCGATCCTTTTGGGAGTCGATACGGTTCGACTCAGCAAGGCTGCCAGTCCGAGGGCGCCGGAGGGTTCCACAACCAGCTTCATGCGGTAAAACAAAAACCTGACGGCCTCAGCAATGGCTTGTTCCGTTACGGTCTTCATATCATCGGCATACTGCAGCACCAGCGGAAAGGTAATTTCACCCAAAGACGGCGTGCGGGTTCCATCCGCTATCGTGGTTGGATTCCTTACGGTGTGCAGCGTCCCGCTGTGAAAAGACTTGGTGGCGTCGTCGGCCAGTTGCGGTTCGATACCGATGACACGGCAGTTGGCATCCATGCCCTTGGCGGCAATGGCACAACCGCTCAACAAGCCCCCGCCACCGCAGGGTACCAGCAGCAAATCCAGTGTTTTGAGTTCTTCCATCAACTCCAGGGCAGCCGTGCCCTGACCGGCGATAACCTCCGGATGATCAAATGGCGGAATCAGTATATAATCATGCTTGGCTTGAAGCCTCCTGGCAATCTCTTCACGGGTTGTTTCTGCGGGATCGTATGCTATGACGCCGGCACCGTATGCTTCGGTTGCCGCGCGCTTGATCTGTGGAGCGTCGTTGGGCATTACAACCGTAGTGGATATTCCCAGCAATTTTCCGACCAGCGCCACTGCCTGGGCGTGATTTCCCGAAGAATGAGTGATGACCCCTTTTGTTCTTTGTTTACCTGAAAGTTGCACCATGGCATTATAGGCACCCCGAAATTTAAACGCTCCAGCACGTTGGAAATTTTCACATTTTAAATATACTTGTGCGCCGACCATTTTGTTAAGCGTTCGCGACGTCATGATCGGTGTTAAAATGGCCTGCCCCCTTATCCGCTCCCTTGCAGCTTTAATCTGCTCAAACATTGTATTCCCTCGGTCATATTTTATGAGAAGACATCACGTTTCGATTATTGTTCAAATATGATGTGTACCAGGGTTGGGAACCCCGCTGTGCGCTGCCACACAGGTGGCGGGCCGAATTCCAAAACGACTTTTGCGAGATCCGGATCCTTGCCGGTTAAAACATTTAACCCCCTTCTGGAAACTTCGCTCTGTCAGGATTTTTGGGCAACGATTTTTATCGGCCATGTGATGGCCCTTTAATTTTGAATCAAGACCCTCTATCAACCGTTAAACTATTGCCGATGAAACTTTGCCAGAGGTTATCTTAAAACAAACTTAAAAATCAATCCATTTTAAGCCCGTTTTAAGAACTTGCCAAAAGCTTCGACATATTATAAATTTTTCAAACTGTGAACATCAGAAGCGGATTCGGCTGGCAAGGCCGATCCCTTTTTAGTGTGGTTCAGCATTCTTTCCCGGCAATACGCGTATGGTCAAAAGATGTAAACTATTGGATTGTTGCGTACCTATTTTTGTCAAAAGGAGAGCGTAGGGCAATGACAAAGTTTAGGCTTATGGGCCTCAAAAACCGGATGTTTTTTTTCAATCTCCTGGCCAACTGCATTGGCGTCCTGGCTGTCTTTTTGTTGAGCTTTAGATCGATTTCACCCCCCACCCCTGAAGTCATTGATCTCACCATACAGGCAGCTCGATTTTTTGAGCCGCTATCATTACTGTTCATTGTATTTTCGACGTTGCTTTACGAACGCCCCATCCGTCGTTATCTGGATCGTCAATACCGCGCAAACCCAATAAAACAGGACTTGAAAATCAAAGCCCGACAGAGATTACTCAACGAACCGTTTTTTCTCATCGCGGTGGATTTCATGGTGTGGTTTGCAGCCGCATTATTTTATCCCATGTTGTATTGGTCGGCTGAAGCCGGTGAGATGATAATCGGCCGCGCTTTTTTCCAGAGCTTGCTGATTGGGCTGGGAACGACAACGGCTGCATTTTTTGTCCTGGAACGCGTTCTGCAAAAGAAGATGGTGCCTCACTTTTTTCCCGATGGGGGATTGCACATGACCCCCGGAACAATCCGTATTCGGATCCGCACCCGACTGGCCGGCCTTTTATGTGCCTGTAATTTGATTCCGTTTTTTGCGTTAGTGGCCATATCGAGGGGTTCGTATCGATCCCCCTTAGAGCCGGTTCAGCTGCTGGATCTGTTGCGACCGACCCTTCTCACCAACGCCCTTTTCGGCATCAGTATCGGAATCGGCCTGACCATCATCGTGAGCAGCAACCTGACACGACCCTTGCAGGAAATAATCCGTGTGCTCAAGACGGTTCGCGATGGCGATCTAGACCATAAAGTACGGGTCACGACCAATGATGAAATCGGCTACACCGGTGAGGTAATTAACGAGATGACGGAAGGTCTCAAAGAACGGGATCGGATGCGCCATTCCCTGGAGCTGGCAAGAGAAGTTCAGCAGAACCTATTGCCGAAAAAGGTTCCTCAAATCAGGGGATTGGATATTGCCGGTACCAGCATCTACTGCGAGAGAACCGGCGGGGATTATTACGACTATCTTCAATGGAACCAACACCAAGAAGGGAAAATCGGTGTGGTTGTGGGCGATGTTTCCGGCCACGGAATTCCTTCCGCTCTTCTCATGACCACAGCGCGAGCACTCATTCGTAAAGGCACCACCCTGTCGGATTCAATCGCTATGATCGTCTCGGACGTAAATCGACAGCTTTCGAATGATGTCCAGGAGTCGGGCAGATTCATGACACTTTTTTATAGTATGATCGACGGCATTGATAAGCGCATGCGTTGGGTGCGCGCCGGGCATGACCCGGCAATATTCTATGACCCCGTAACGGATACCTTTGAAGAATTGAAAGGCTCCGGAATTGCCCTAGGTGTGGATGGAAATTGGCAGTTCGAGGAAAATCAAAAAGTCGGCCTGGTAAAAGGTCAGATCATCGCCATCGGTACCGATGGCATCTGGGAAGCACATAATGTTAAAGGTGAAATGTTCGGCAAAAACCAAATTTGTGAAATTATCCAACAGAATGCGAAAGGCAATGCCAACGAAATCCTGGCCGCCGTTATCGACGCCCTGAAAAATCACACCAATGATCAAAAACCCGAGGACGATGCCACCCTGGTCATTGTAAAAGTTGTGGGTCACACTTGATAACTCATTGAGGGGTCGGGTGTGTTTTTTGCATGACAAGATGAACGCCCCGGTGCTTCCAAGGGGCAGAGGGCTATTGCGGCCGATAAAGGCAAAATGCGGCGTCGGTTCTTGTTGGAGTGAAAGTGTTAAATAGCAAGCTGTAAAATGCAAGGCAGTTGCCGCTGTCAGGTTTGGCAGGTAAAAACCCGGCATCTTGCCGTGAAAAAAATACCCCGGCCCCTCAACCAAATAAACCCGGCCGCTGTTTGGATGCCGCTTAATATGTTCAAATGCGAGTGCTTTTTTGACGTCCGTATTTGCCACAGAGATTAACTCTCCGCATGGAATATCCAGCGATTGATGATGGTAAATTAATATTTTGCCCGGCGCATCAATCTCCGTATGATTTGGAGTTTACCCCAAAATATCGCTTTCAAATTTAAATAGAGCAAATACAGGGTGGCAGGATACGATTCTTGAAACGCCGCATAAATAACCTGTTTATCACTGGTATACCCAAAAATATAAAGCCATGTGATATTTTGCAGCATTTGTTTTTTTGTACAAGGAAATAGCTTGGGCACAAATGCCCAATTACGAGCCATTCTCTTCTGTAAACTGTCTAGACTGACCTCTTGTTGATTGATGTGGCCATCATTTAAAGCTCTTTGGGTTAGCGGATAATGGGGGAAATATTGCAGAGAGTATATGTTAAAATGGAGGGGTTTGGGTAGTTGCAACAGAAGATTGATCGTCTCTTTGAGGGTTTCTGCACTATCATAAGGATTATCCAGGATCAGATCATATCTAATTTTGACATGATAATTGGATATTTGTTTGACAAGATTTACGATATCCCGGTTTTTTCCCGGCCTGCAGAATACGGTGTTTCTAACGTGATCGGTGCCGGCCTCAATGCCGAACTTAACCCGGTGGAGGCCAAGCCTTGCCATCCTGCCAACAGTTTCGGGCTTTACAAGGGTCGGGTTGTACTGCACCTTAAATGGCAAGTTGATTTCTTTTTTATACAAAGATTCGAATTCTTCAAGCCAGTCTGGATCCGTTCCAAAATTTTCATCGTGAAATTCTACAATTTCTTTTCTGTTCCCCGGGATATCTAAAATCGCCTTCATTTCGTTGATAACACTCATTGCAGATCTCCTGCGGGTGTAGCGCCCAAGCCCCTTGTACATCGGCCGCAGCAGGCTGTTAACACAATATGAACATGAGAACGGACATCCCCGTGCCGGCATGATCTGCAATATGGGGTCCAAAAGGGCGGGATCCTTGCCTGTGCTTTCGTTTGATCCAATAAAATAAAAAGAATCTCTCGCATAGGCGGGGAAGGGCAGGGAATCCAGGTCCTGTATCAAGGGGCGCATGGGGTTCTTGATGATCCCGGCATTGTCTTTCATCCATAAATTCCCTATATGTCGATATCCTTCACCTGCCCGGATTGATCTGACGAGATCCATCAAAGCGCCCTCACCTTCCCCAACACAGATCAGATCGGCTTGATTCAAGCAAGTTTCCGGAGACAGGGTTGGATGAATGCCGCCCCACACAACCATCGCCGCAGAATTGTTTTTGATAATTTGGCTTATGCGTTTTGCGATAAGTGCAAACGGTGAATACACACTTAACCCCACGACCCCCGGTTTGAGTTGGATGATTTTTTCCCTGATTAAGTTTTCTTCTTCGGCAGTAGGATATTTAAGCGCATTTGTATAGAAATTCTGAAAAAAAATGGTGTGTGGCTCAACACCATCAATTTTTTCTAAAAGGGAGTGCATCAGCCGGATGGGAAAGTTCTGGTAGCGGTACAAAGCAATCAAGACGACGGTGATTGGTTCTGTTTGA
>JASFTQ010000255.1:0-7083 GCA_050053515.1 Desulfobacterales bacterium
CCCGAAATTGCTCGCGAAGCGAACAAAAGTGACTTTTTACGAAACCATCAATTATATATTCAGTGATTTTCGATCAAAGCGGGAAACTCAACTATTCGCAAAAAGGGCTGCTTCCGGACGGAAAATACCAAGCCTCACGACTGCTTGCCATACCCCCGCACCAAAACCTCCCGCGGCTTGGCGCCGTCTGAAGGGCCGACGATTCCTTCTTTCTCCATCATTTCGATGATACGCGCCGCCCGGTTGTACCCGATACGCAAACGCCGCTGAATCATCGATATGGATGCCTGCCGCGTCTCTGTTATCAAAGCCACAGCCTCGTCATACTTTTCGTCATATTCTTCGGCGGTATTCGTTCCTTCCGAGGATAGGGCCACTGCTTCGGTGACATTTTCATCATATTCCGGTGATCTCTGGTTTCGCAGAAAGTCTGTAATCCGCACAAGCTCTGATTCGGAAATGTAGGCCCCATGAATCCGTTGTAGTTTCGCGGTCCCGGGCGGTAAAAACAGCATATCCCCGCTGCCGAGCAAATTCTCGGCACCGTTTGTATCGATGATAGTCCGCGAATCGGTTTTGGATGAGACTTGAAAAGACAGGCGGGTGGGAAAATTGGCTTTAATAATTCCGGTGAGCACGTCCACCGAAGGTCTCTGGGTGGCCAAAATCAGGTGGACACCGGCCGCCCGCGCCATTTGGGCAAGGCGGGTTAAGGCCAATTCCACATCCCGCGATGCCGCCAACATGAGATCGGCGAGTTCATCGATAATTACGACAATATAAGGAAGTTTCTGTGAGCCATCTTCAAATCCCTCCCCCTCCTGCTTTGCCACTTTCTGATTGTACTGGGAGATGTTTCTGGCCTTCTTTTCAGACAACAATTCATATCTGTGCTCCATTTCGTGCACCGCCCAAAAAAGCGCATTGGTCGCTTTTTTGACATCCGTCACCACCGGGGTAATCAGGTGGGGTATCCCGTCATAGGTGGAAAGCTCGATTCTTTTGGGATCCACGATGATTAATTTTACCTCGTGAGGATTGGATTTATAAAGAAAGCTGCAAATCATGGCATTCAGGGCAACGCTTTTGCCCGTTCCGGTGGCACCTGCGATCAAAAGATGCGGCATCCGATTAAGTTCGGCGACAACCGGGTTTCCAACAATATCCTTTCCCAAACACAACGGCAGTCTGGATTTAGTTTTGATAAAACTGCCGGATACCACTATCTCTCTGAAACGCACCATTTCTCTGACCGCATTGGGAACTTCAATTCCTACGGCTGCTTTTCCGGGGATCGGTGCCACGATTCGGATACTGGTGGCTCTCAGCGCCAAGGCAAGATCATCGGTGAGGCTTACGATTTTGTTAATTTTGACGCCGGCGGCAGGTTCATACTCGAAAGTCGTAACGACCGGACCGGGGGAGACCGCCACCACTTTTCCCATGACTCCGAAGTCCTCCAACTTTTTTTCCAGCAGTTTTGACAGCATTTGCAGGTTTTGGTTGTCTGTTGAGGACGATCTAATTTCGGGCGTATCCAGCAGATTTACCGAAGGTAGCTGAAACCCATCTTTGGAGCGCATAAATTCGAATACTTCCTGTTTGGCAACCGGAGTCGGTTTAACCGGTGTCAGCCCGGATTGTTTGATTTTGATCCTGCGATCCCTTCGATCAATGCCTTCCTGCCCAATTTGCGATCGTTTTTTAGCCTTTTTTCTGCGCTCCCGTTGTTTGAGATAGAGGGTGTTGAGGTGATCCGCCGCAGCCGAGGATACCATCCAGCATTTTTTAAAAAATCTCAGCATGGAAAAGCCCGTTGCGGAAATCAAACCGATAATCCATAACAATATCAATATGATAACAGCTCCTGTGGCATTGGAGTAGGCTACCAGAAAGGATTTCAACGGGGTACCGACAATACCGCCGGCTGAGAATTTACTGCCAAAAATTACGTAATGGTTTTGTTCAAGAGCAAATAGACTTCCGGTGGTAATAACAAGCAGCAGTCCGCCGAATAAGGTTGAAAGCATGGCTTTGCCGGGGTAATTTCCCAGGAAGTGAATGCTGGCAAACAGGAGTAAGAGCGGAATCCAGAAGGCGCCCAATCCAAATAACCCGATGAGGATGCCGGATAAATGGGCGCCCAGCGCGCCGAACAGGTTTTGGATCTGGCCTGCAGCCCGAGCACTAAGCACGGACGGATCCGCAGAGTCATAGGACATGAGACTGATTAGGGTAAGAATAACCAGAAAAAATAGTAAAATCCCGATAATTTCCTTGCGCATAAGCGAAAGCCTGGTTTTTGGGTAATGGGTAATGGGTTATAGGTAATGGGTGATGGGTTAGTGAGTCCTCCAACCGATAGTTCCCCACCCTTTACCTATTACCCCGCACCTGTATTAACTATATTTCCATGATAAACGGCATTATAACCGGTCGCCGCCCGATAGTAAAATAAAAATACTGACGCAGCGCCGTCTGCAATTTGGACCGGATAATGTTGATCCGATCCGGAACCGAAGGATCGATTTCTTCTATAATTTCCAGAATAACGCACTGCGCATCTTGCAAAAGATGTCCTGTTTCGCCGCCGAAAATAAACCCGCGGGATACGATTTCAGGCCCATAGACCACGATCCCGGTCTCCTCGTCAAAAGCCAAATTCACCACAACGAGACCTTCCTCGGATAGGGCCCGCCGTTCCTTCAATACACTGCGTCCAACATCGCCGACACCTTTGCCGTCGATCAGGGTGCGGCCGGTGGTGACACGTTCCTGCACCCGGCCACCCTTTTCATCAAATTCTATGATTTGGCCGTTTTCGGCCAACAGGATATTCTCAGCCGAAATGCCAACTTGCTGGGCCAGCCTTGCATGCAGGATGAGATGACGATATTCACCATGAACCGGTATGAAATATCTGGGTTTGGTCAAATTGATCATCAATTTTAATTCTTCCTGGAAGGCGTGACCGGATACGTGGATTTCCGATATTTTCTCGTAAACGACATCGGCCCCACATTTATATAACTTGTTTATAATATTAGTAATGGCTCTCTCATTACCGGGAATGAATTTTGAGGAAAGAATTACGGTGTCATCCTTTTTGATCTTAATTTTTTTGTGGGCACCGCCGGCCATTCTGGCCAGAGCCGACATGGGTTCACCCTGACTGCCGGTGGTAACGATGATGATTTCATCATCCGCAAAGTCATTGATCTGGTCGATATCGATGCTTAACCCTCGAGGCAGATTTAAGTATCCAAGATTACATGCAATATTAACTGTTATCTCGACACTTCTACCATTAAAAACAATCTTTTTGCCCCTGGCCTGCGCTATGTTGACGATCTGCTGTATTCGGTTAATATTTGATGCAAAAAGTGCGACGATAATGCGCCCCGCACTGCCTTCGGTAATTCGGGCCAGCTGATTGCCGATTTGCCGGGAAGATATGGTATAGCCTTCCCTTTCGACGTTGGTGGAATCTGACAGAAGGGCCAGCACCCCTTTTTCGCCGCACCTGGCAAATTTATTCACATCCGTCGACAACCGGTCGATGGTGCTGTGGCTGATCTTAAAATCACCGGTGTGCACGACAAGTCCCAGCGGTGTGTCGATGGCAAGCCCGACGCCGTCAACCACACTGTGGGCGACTCGAATAAATTCGATAGCAAAGGGACCGAGTTTGAGCGTTTCACTCGGGTAAACCTCATGCAACTCCGCAGAAGATATTAGATCGTATTCTTCAAGCTTGTGTCTCAGGACACCGAGGGTAAAAGGCGTTCCAAAAACCGGCACGTTTATTTCCTTGAGCAAATAGGGCAGCGCGCCGATATGATCCTCGTGGGCATGGGTCAAAATGATTCCGGTGGCCCTTTTAGGATGATGTTTGAGATAGGTCATGTCGGGAATAACATAGTCGACACCCAGCATATAATCTTCGGGAAACATCAGTCCGGCGTCTACAATGAATAGTGCTTCGCCGTATTCAAAAACCAGCATATTGAGGCCGATTTCACCAAGGCCGCCCAGCGGAATAACCTTTAGCAAAATTAATTTTCCCTTCGGCCTTTTTCAAAGGCTTGACAGATTTTAGTTCTAATTTTGTCTATCAGAAGGTCTTTGTTATCAAGTGTGTAGCCGGAGGTTTTTACCGGTTCAAGAACCTCGAGGTCCACCGCCCCCGGTCTAATCAGCAACCGGTTTTTGGGCATTATGGAATAGGTTCCGTGTATGACGATAGGTACAATGGGCACACCGGCATCGATGGTTAATACAAAACCGCCTTTTTTAAATGGTCTGATCTTTCCGTCCAAACTGCGGGTTCCTTCCGGAAAAATCATAACATTTACCCCGCTTCGAATCATCTCGGCTGCCCGGTCAAGGCTTTCAAAAGCCGAACTTCGGTTGAAGCGGTCGATGCTGATGTAACCGCAACCCCTCATGGCACGGCCAAAAATCGGGATCCGAAAAAGTTCGGCTTTCGCCAGCCACCGGAACTGGAATGGCAAACAACCCAGCAGAACCGGTATATCGAAGTTGCCTTGATGATTGGACATAAAAATGCAGGGGTTTTGCGGATCAACGTTGGAGATGCCCCTGGCTTTCACCCGTATGCCGCTGACAAAAAGTATAAATTTTCCCCAGAACCTGGCGATTAAATGAGGTACATCCCCGGTTTTACTGAAAAATGAAACAGTTATGGCCAATATGCCCAAAATAACCGTCGTCAGCACGATGGCTGACATGATAAACGGGGTTCGTATTCTGTGGATCCAATCTCTATGCTTCAATTTTAATATCCTATTGTATGCTTAGTGGCGCCATGTCGTAATTTTTCATAGATGCCTGTAACTTACAGTTCTTGGCATTGACCACCGATGCTCGACCTGCCCTGTGGAATTCCGCCTACAGCGGACCCCGCGAAGCGGGGATTCCACAGGGTGAAGATACTGGATACTCGACAGCACCGAATCAACACCGTACCGTTAAAAGTTATCGAGGATCGCATATCATTTTTATTTCAACCTTGAACCCTCAAACTTTTTCGCTTCGGCGTGTCCGGATTAGGTTGTAACTTCAAGTTTTTCAAACATATGATCGATAAATTCGATGAGCCAATTGCGCTGCTTTTCCGTTGCATAGCAAATGCACTCGCATCGAACGCGGTTCCTGGTACGGATTAAAAATTCGCAATTTATCATACTCTGCTCAAGATCTATAGCAAAATAAAACGGTTGACACCCCCGGTGTTTTGCCTGTTTAGCGCCGTAATGATCAACGGGAAGGGCAATCCAATAAATCCCGTCGATGGCGGTCGGCCCGTAGTTTTCATCCAGATAGGTTTTGATTTTCTGATAATCTGCAGGTCTGAGCTCATCAATCACGTACTGTTTCATGGGTATTATCGTCTACCACAGATGTTTGCGGCACGCAAGTTGCACATGTTGATGCCGGTCTGTCTATTGACGATCATATCGATCTATTTTAAACTAGCCCCAGAAAAAAGGTTGATCCTAGAACGAGGTTCAGGGTTCAACAACACCAACGACAAGGAGTTCGCAATGACCGGTACCCAATGTATGACAAGGCTGGCCTGCCTGATTGTCGGATGCTCGATAATTATCGCCCAGGGACTTGCAATGGCGATACCGCTTACGCTTCCCTCAGGCGACGTAATCGATCTCACCCCCCGCCAGGTCGAAATGCTTCAGCGAAGTCCCGGTGTGTATTACTTCGACCTTCAAACGGATAAATTTCTTGATATGAGGCTGCGGCATTGGGTCCTGCTGGAACTGCCGCCGGCGCTTGGCAGCGGGTATATTGTGGCCACCCCTGATGCCCTCGCCCAGGGTCTGGATATGATTCGCACAGACGGACGAAGCACGGTCGCGAAACCCTCCTCGATGATGCGCCCTGATGCGTATGTATCAACTGTCGGAATCGAACAAACCAAATCGCGGGATACGGAAAAATTTAACGGTCAAGATGACTGGCAGTGGACATTCGACATGGGTTATAGGATTGATGATCTTGATTGGAGTATTGCGGGCAATGCACCCCCGGCATTCGGCGGAAATTATGTGAATGTGCTGTCGGAGTTGACCTGGAGTGATCTTGAAATAATTCAGCTGGAATTCAGTTTTAGGAAAACCTTCACAAACAGGTACACATTGAAGGGCTCCTTGGCTTATGGTCTGATTTTTGACGGTGAAAACCAGGATTCGGATTATGCCGGCAACAACCGTACGGCGGAATTTTCCCGCTCCAACAACAGTGCCGATGACGGTAACACATGGGACGGCTCAATTGGATTGGGTTATTATATTCCGTTTTTATCGGATACCCTCAGGGTAACTCCCTTGGCCGGCTTTTCGTTCCATGCCCAAAACCTTACCATAACCGACGGGTTTCAAACGATACCGCCAGCGGGGGCTTTTCCGGGGCTTGACAGTTCCTATGACGCGCGATGGTATGGACCCTGGCTGGGGGTCGAGTTTTATGTCAAAAATCACAAAACAGACGGCGTATCGCGGGCCTATGAACTTCTCTTGGGGATTGAATATCACTGGGCGGATTATGATGCAGATGCCAACTGGAACCTGAGAGCGGATTTTGCCCACCCCAAAAGTTTCGAGCACGAAGCTGACGGAGCCGGTATAATCTTTTGGGCCGGCTACCAGTATTATTTTAACCCTCAATGGAGCCTGAATTTTAAAGGCAGGTATCAGACCTGGGAAACTGATTCGGGCACCGATCGTGTTTTTTTCGCCGACGGCAGCGAGATTGAAACACGCTTGAATGAGGTGAACTGGAAATCTTTTTCTCTAGCGGTCGGCGTTACCCGCAGCTTTTAATCGCTCTTTCCAGTGATTATCAAAATAATACTCCGATTGCCCAGGGTGCACAGGCAGGGGGTAGATTTTTGGCGTCGAGATGCAGAATCACCGCCCCTATGGCTCGGAAATGGCCACTTCCTATCGGGCTGTTGCCCAAATCCTTTTTCACTTTGTCTAAAACGTTTTTGATCAATCTAAAGCTCGTTGCAGGCGCTTTGAAAACTCGTCCCGCTTGCCAGCG
>JASFTQ010000256.1:0-6984 GCA_050053515.1 Desulfobacterales bacterium
TAACTTGTACGTATAACCGGTCTTTAATATACCCCACCTCATCTTTGAGCTTTGAGCTTTGATCTATCAGCTTTGAGCTACAAACGAAGTTTTGTGTTCGGGGGCGAAATGGCTTCGACGGGGATAATGAAGCTTTGGCTGCATACCGAGCTCTCCTGTCCGCTCGTTAAACGACGGGAACTTAAACATAATCGCAGATGATTATGAATACGCCCTGGCCGCTTAATGCGGCCAGCGTCCTACCAGGCATTTCCTGCGGGCCTGGCTAGGGCGTCGACGAGCAGGATAGCCGATCCTGATCTCCCGTTAGGGAAAGGCGAAACATTAATGGGATCGCCGCTTGCGAATCCGGCCTGAAGGAGTCGCCATGCGGTTAAACTTAAAATCCAGGCTAAGTATGTAGATGCCCAAGCGGAATATTTTCGGACGCGGGTTCGACTCCCGCCGCCTCCACCAACTTTCGCTTTTGGCGAAAATTGGTGTCCTGAGTAAGTGAGCCATAGCGAACGCATCGAAGGGCAAACTACCTCATTTCTTCCGCAATTCAACTCAGTCTTGACAGATAGGACTTGATATTATTAAATTTTTTTCGTGATATCTAATGAAATACGGACATGATCCGTGCCCCAGGGCACTAAGGCAATTCGGGCTTCATCCAGCAGTGAATAGGCCAATTCAGTAGCGGGAAGCCCCAATTTGGTAATATTGACAAAAACATAAAATGCACCCAAAGGCTCAACAAAAGAAATCCCCGGTATTCTGTGCAGCCGCGCAACCACCATTCTCCGTCTACGGTCAAACTCAGCGACCATGTCGGCAACACATTGCTGCGATCCTTCTAAGGCCGCCACTGCTCCCCATTGGGCAAAGGACGTGGGGCATACGGTGGCATACTGGCGGATACGTATCAATAGCGATACCAACTCGTGGCTGGCGCCCAGATAACCCAGGCGCCAACCTGTCATGGAATGGCTTTTGGAAAATCCATTTAACGTGATCGTTCGTTCTTTCATACCCGGCAGAGCAGCAATGCTAAAATGTTTTTGGCCGTTATATATTTGTTTTTCATAAATTTCGTCGGAAATGACAATCAAGTCCCTCTCTATTGCCAGTTGAGCGAGTTCAGCTAGCACGTCTTCCCCGAATATGGCTCCGGTAGGATTATTGGGTGTGTTAATGGCTATGAGGCGGGTTTTGTCTGTTATGCGTGATCGAAAAAGTTCGGCCGTAGGAGTAAAATTATTTTCCTCAGTAAGTGGCACGTCTACCGGGGTCGCGCCAGCCATAAAAGCGCATCGAGTATAACATGGAAAAGCCGGGCTTGGAATAAGAACCTCTTCACCGGGATTCAGTAGGGACATCATGCACATGAGTATCCCCTCGGTAACGCCCACGGTGACAATAATTTCACCAGCCGGGTCATAGTCGAGCGCATTGTCGGTTTTAAATTTTCTGGTAATCGCTGTACGTAGCTCTGGGATGCCATAATTGGAGGTGTAATGGACCTTGCCCTCTGTAAGGGCTTTGGCGGCGGCGGTCTTGATATGATCAGGGGTATCGAAATCGGGGCGCCCCAGTTCTAGGTGGATGATGTCTTCCCCGGCGGCCTCTTTTTTATTGGCAGCCTCGAATATTTTGCGGATAGGCGTAAAAGGAATGTTTTCCATACGATCGGCAGAGTTGATCAAAATATTCTCCTTAACAATGTGCTTTTAGCTTACCCATCTAGACCATAGTCGGTCAAACACTATCCTTCACAAATTCCAACAACTCATCCAGGTCCCGGGCCACCTTCACCCCTGCGGATTTCAGATGACTGATTTTGGATTTGGCTGTACCTAAGCCTCCTGTAATGATGGCTCCGGCATGGCCCATTTTCTTGCCGGTCGGAGCAGTGGCACCAGCGATATAGGCCACCACTTTTTTCGGATATCTGCTTTCTTCAAGATAACGAGCAGCAATTTCCTCATCAGCTCCGCCGATCTCTCCGATCATCACCACGATTTGTGTATCTTCATCATTACGAAACAATTTCAATATATCTATGAAATTGGTGGTTTTTGACATATCACCCCCGATACATACGCAGGTGGACTGACCTATACCGTGATAACTCAAGCTGGAAGCCAATTCATGTGTCAGGGTTCCGCTGCGTGATATGACCCCTACAGGTCCCTGACTGAAAATAGATGCGGGGGAAACACTTAGTTTACATTTGCCTGGACTGGTGATCCCAACCGTATTTGGCCCGATGACGAATGGACCAGCTTTTTCGGCCAGGCTGCGGATGACAAGTGCATCATGTAAAGGAACATGTTCCGTGATCACGACAATCAATGGGATACGGCTGTCGATGGCCTCCACAACTGCATTTAACGCACCAGCCGGCGGTACCATGATCATGGTGGCATCCACCTGGGCTACAGCCGTCACTTCAGCTACAGTGTCGTATACCGGGACGTCGAGAAGATTCTGACCGCCCTTTCCAGGGCTGACACCGCCTACCACACGAACACCGTAGTCCAACAGTTTAGGCAAGTGGTAGCGTCCTTGACGACCGGTAGCACCTTGCAAAATGACTTGACTGTTTTGATCAATTAGAATTGCCACTAACCGCCTCCTTTGTGCCCTTCAGCGTCTGCATGAGCAGGTGAATACCCTCCCCGGTTGTACCGTATTTTATCACCGGAATGTTGCGATCGGCCATCATTGCCCATCCCTCTTCCTGGGAGTGACCGCGCATCTTGACGACAATAGCCTGCCGGGGCTGCAATGCATCCACAACCTTGGAAATCCCCTCTCCTATTTCTCCGCAATTATTCATGCCTCCATAAGCGTTGACGAAAACCCCCTCCACACCCGGTGTTTTGAGCACAATCTCCAATGCCGCCGCGGTCTTGTCCGGGGTGGCGTGGCCCAAATCCAAAAAGTTGGCCGGGACGCCGCCGTAGTGATAGACCGCATCCATCGTGGCCATGCCCAGACCTGCGCCACCGCAGATCAAACCGATATTACCGGTTTCATTCAATCTCACATAGCTGACACCGGCGGCCTGGGCTTCACGTTCCAAAGGGTGGCCCACATGTTCGGGTCGCTCGAGGGCCTTAATTTCCGGCTGTCGGTAGATGGCAGAATCATCGATTTCGATTTTGGCGTCGGCAGCATAGATATCACCGTTTTTCAAAACCACCAGCGGATTGATTTCGGCCGTGACCGCTTCGTATGTAAAATAACACGTGATCAATTGTCCCAGGACTTTGGCAACTTTGATCATGACCGGCCCATCTAATCCGACTTGCTTGGCCAAGGTTAGCAAATGATGTGGCCGATAGGTATGCAGCGGATCGATGATGTGTTTGATTAGCGCTTGCGGATTTTCGGCCGCTGCCAATTCGATCTCAACACCGCCCTGAGTCGAAACCATCAATACTGGCATGGCGCTTTTGGGACCGAAGGTGATTCCTACGTATAACTCGCGATCAATGGGCAACCGCTCTTCTATCAATAGCCGCTCCACTCGCTCATTACCTAAGTTTAGATCGAATAATTGTGCACAGAGAAAGTCGAGTTCAGTCTTATTGGAGGCGAACTTGATTCCACCCGCCTTGCCCCGTCTCCCGCTCAGAACCTGGCATTTCGCCACGACTGGAAAGCCTATATCGTTTACTGCCTCGCCAGCCGCCTCGGGACTATCGACCACAGCGCCTCGAGGGACAGAAATGCCCATCCGAGCAAACAAAACTTTACCTTCGTGTTCATAAAGATTCATTTCGTGCTTGCCTTCTTTTCGCAATAATTGAGAGCCACCTCCAAAGCCTTGAGGTTAATAGTCTGAATTTTTGCCGGCAGGTGTTCCTTAATGGTAGTACGCAGTGCATCCACGGATATCAGGCCTGTCAATTTTATAATTGCCGCCAACATCAAAGTATTGGCGGTCATCTTGTTACCACAATGTTCTTCGGCTAATTGAGTGGCCGGAATGCAGTGCAGGTATTTTATCTTTTCCGGCAGATGTTTAACCAGGGAATCGTCAATGAATATTTGGGCTTTTTCTGGATCGACACCGCCAATATATTTATCCAAAGCTTCCTGGGACATGGCTGCGAAAATATCCGGATTCAAACATTTAGTATAATCAATAAGTCGATCGGAAATCACCACTGCAGCCTGGCATGCCCCGCCGCGCGCTTCCGGCCCATAGCTTTGCGTCTGGGCAATTTCACGGTCTTCATAATAACCGGCCGCATTGGCCAGCATCACAGACATGAGTATAATTCCTTGACCACCGAATCCAGCCAGTTTTACTTCTGTACGCATTTTTCATCCTCCTCGATGGTAATGGCAAAATCCGGGCACATCCTCTCGCATATACCGCATAGGGAGCACTTTTCGGCATCCTTGGCATGGGGAATAGCATAGCCCTTGCTATTCCGTTGCGTGGATAATCCCAGCACTTTTTTGCTGCAATAATGAACGCACAATGCACAGCCTTTGCAGTAAATTTCATCAACAGTTATTTTTGACATAATCACATCCAACCTGTGTTTTCGATCGTATTTTCTACGGTCAAAGCCCCAGTTAGAATGCTAGGGCCTTTTTCGGATATTCTGACTAACATGCAGCCTTGGCGGTAATCTGGCTGTAGCTGCAGGCAAATTCGAGGGCTTCGCGGTTTTTTAACAGATTGCCGATAACATATTTGCCCTGCATATCTTCTGGCCCAGCCTTCTGAGCTTTTTTTATACTGATGGTGTGACTTTTAATCATATCCAACAATTGAACCGGCTCAGAAATGCCATGAGACAAACGGCCAGCCTGAGTGGGACACTGAGATAAGGCTTCCACTAGGGCAAAACCTTCATGCTCTATGGCCCCGGCGATGGCCTTGTGCAACTGTATTGGATGGGCCGTAGTCCAGCGGGATATGTAGCTGGCACCGGCTGCCCGGGCCAATTCTACAGCGTCAAATGGTGTTTCTGGGTTGCCGTAGACAGAGGTCTTGCTTTTGGTCTCTTGCGGGGTACAGGGTGAAACCTGACCCCCGGTCATTCCATAAATCTGATTGTTGACTAAAATCAAGGTTACATCCAGGTTACGCCGGGCAGTGTGGATGAAATGGTTCCCGCCGATGCCGAGGCAATCTCCATCACCGCTGAAAACAATTACCTTGCGCTGAGGATTGCTCATTTTCAATCCCGTCGCAAATGCCAGTGGTCGGCCGTGTAAGGTGTGCATGACATCGGCCTTCACATAAACAGGTATCCAACCCGAACAGCCGATACCTCCCACCAGTGCCACGTCTTTGATTATGCCCAGCTCATCAATGGCCCTGATGGCGGCATTCAGCACGGTACCGTTACCGCAGCCGGAGCACCACAAAAAGGGAAGGGCTGATTGTCTTAAGTATTTTTCACCAATGGGGTTCATGTGGTTCTCCTTTTTTCTATTTCTGCCAGTATTTCCATGGGGGTATGCAAAACTCCGCCCAGTTTGGGGACGGCCACTACCTGGGTTTGACCCGCCGCCGCACGTTCCACTTCATAAACAATCTGACCGATATTCAATTCAGGTACTATCAAGGTGTGTGCTGTGCGGGCCAGCTCCGCCACTTTTTTTTCAGGGAAAGGCCAAATGGTTTTAATTTGAATGCAGCCCACCCGCAAGCCTTTTGCCCTAGCGTCGTTGACGGCCCGTAGCGCCGGACGTGCCGGGCTGCCAAAGCAAACGACCACCACCTCGGCGTCTGCCGTTTCTTGGGCGTGATAATCGTAGAGCTCTTCAGCATGATCAGTGATTTTACGGCAAATACGCCTCGTTAACTTGTCGCACACTTCCGGCAGATGGCCGGCTCGATTGCCGTCTTCTTTATGCAGTTGGCCGTCGACAAGCAGATTATAGCCCTCGTTAAAGGCCGGCATACCGTCCAACAGTCCATTTGGACCGGCTTTATAGGGTTGGTAATCTTCAGGTGCGGCTGTTGGCATCTGGCGCTTCACCGGGATTAGGCCATCGGGAATGCGTACTTTTTCACGCGTATGACCGATGATCTCATCCGACAGCACGAAAACGGGTACCCGGTATTTTTGGGCCAGTTTAAAGGCCTTATATGTCATTTCGAATGCTTCCTGGCAGGATGACGGCATCAGAGCGATAACTTGATAGTCGCCATGGGATCCGTACCTCGCCTGCATGATATCCTGCTGGCCCGGAGCGGTGGGCATGCCCGTGGACGGCCCGCCGCGCATAACATTTATAACGACAATCGGTGCTTCAACGATGGCAGCATATCCCACACCTTCTTGCATGAGGGTAATACCCGGTCCCGATGAAGCCGTACACGCCAGCATGCCACCGAAGGCGGCCCCGATGGTTGCGCAAACACTGGCTATTTCGTCCTCCATCTGCAGAAAAACACCATCCTGAGCAGGCAGGCGTGCAGCCATGACTTCGGCCACTTCCGTAGCGGGAGTAATGGGATAACCGGCGAAAAAACGGCAGCCGGCTGCCAAGGCACCTTCTACCACCGCTTCATTACCCTGCATGATTTTAACTGCTTTAACGTTATTGGTTGTCATGGTTGGATATTTCCTTAAATATTTTTGAGACACCTTCTTGACAAATTAGGCCAAGAAAACCATTTATTCCGCTGTGAGTTTATCAACGCAGCAAATAGGGTATTTCCACATACAAGGCATCGTTGGGGCACTCGACTTCGCAGGGCAAACAAAACCAACAAGTACGGTATTGACCGATTGGCACACCGCAGGAATGGCAACGAGAAGCCTGCTCCCGGGCGGTTGCCGTGCCCCAGGTTTGTTCGATTTCATGAAAATCCCCCGGTCCGGCGCATTTGTGTTGCGGAAGCGCCGCTCGAGTTAACCCGGCCCCGCGGCTTTTGTCGATGCTGAAATCAGTGACATAGGGTCCAGCATATTTACGGCCGTAGGTCAGATGCGCACCCGTTAATAATCGATGAACCGACTC
>JASFTQ010000257.1:0-6954 GCA_050053515.1 Desulfobacterales bacterium
AGGGCTACCAAACGCTGGGATTCTTATCATCGTTGTAATTGTATCCATCTTCATTATGGGACTGGGGGTCCGAAGTGATCAGCAAGCATCTGCTGATACGGACAACGTTCGGGCCGACGTCATTACTCTGGATTACCTGAAGACATTCGGAAAACTTGAAAGACCGACGGTTATATTTCTTCATGACAAACATACCCGAGCATTGGCAAAAAAGAACAAAGATTGCGCAACCTGCCATTTATCCGAAAGCGGCAAGCTTATCCCTAAATATAACCGGCGAAAGGATACCAATAAAACCGATGTGATGGATATTTTTCACACGGGTTGCATTACCTGCCATCGAGATACGGCCGCAAACAAGGAAAAGAGTGGACCGGTCTCCTGCGGAGATTGTCACAAGGAGGAAATCACCATTATTTCTTCACGACAGCCGATGGGCATGGATAAATCCCTCCATTTTCGTCACACTAAAGCGCAAGAAGACAAATGTGAAAAATGCCATCACGAATATAACGAGCAAACCCAAAAGCTTTTTTATGCCAAAGGAAAGGAAGGCACCTGCCGCTATTGTCACGGAAAAACCACGGAAGATAAAAAGATTTCCCTGCGGCTCGCTGCCCATCTGTCTTGTATTGACTGTCATCAAAAAACTCTGGAAAAAAATTTGAGCGCAGGGCCGATAAATTGCAGCGGCTGTCATGATAAAAACGAGCAAAAAATGATTGAAGTCGTAAAAAACGTTCCGCGCATGAAACGTAATCAACCCGATGTTGTTTTTATCAAAAAAATTCAAGGCCGGGCCGCAAGCACCAACCCCAAATCGGAAGCTCGCATGAAGGCCGTGCCATTCAGCCATGCGGACCACGAAAGCTACAACAACTCCTGCAGAGTTTGCCATCACGCGGATTTGAATGCCTGTATCGGCTGTCATACGTTGAGGGGTTCAAAGGAGGGCCAGTATGTCAAGCTTGAACAGGCAATGCATCAGCTGAAATCGGAGCAAAGTTGTCTTGGCTGCCACAAGATCAACCAGCAAGAAAAGCAATGTGCCGGATGCCATGCTTCTTTGGAACAGCGCCGCAAAAAGGGAGATCAAACCTGCCTGGCCTGTCACATGGGGTCACAGACGGAAAACCCGGCTGCGGCCTCACAGTCGAAGGCTGATGTCGAGGCCGCACGACTATTGAATTCCAGGGTTGCCGTGAAGACAACTTATCAGGATAGCGATATACCGGACAAGATAATCATCGACGGACTGATGAACAAATACAAGGCGGTTGATTTGCCGCATCGCAAAATTGTGGCCACCCTGCTGAGCAAAATACAAGATAATAAATTAGCCAATTATTTTCACAGCGAAAGGGGTACCATTTGTCAGGGGTGTCACCATAACAGTCCATTGTCCAAAAAACCGCCAAGGTGTGCCAGTTGTCACGGGCAACCGTTTGACCCCGACCATCCCCTGAGGCCGGGGCTGATGGCAGCCTACCACGGCCAATGCATGGAATGCCATAAAGAGATGGGGATCGAAAAACCGGTTGCCACCGATTGTAACGGTTGTCACAAGGAAAAATAACGCACATTTACCGGTTGACTTCCCTGCAAGCCCCGCCTTTTAAGGCGGGGGGCTTCACATCCGTAGTCGACACAGGGAATATCACCAGGGTGCGGACGGTTATTTTATCGTCAAATTAGCCCTGTAATACCATGGGGGGGTCGAGAAAAATATACCGCCGCCTGTTGTAAAAAAATTTTTTATCAATGAGGATAGATCTATGTCCATATCACGTAGAAAGTTTCTGGGCTGGCTAGGTGCAGCAGGATTGAGTACAACCTTGGCCCAAACGGCCCGTGCCGCTGCGACCAAACACTTCACGGGCTTTCCGGATAGCGACGGGGTTTTATTCGACAATACGCGTTGCATCGGCTGCCGCAAATGTGAAGAAGGTTGCAACAAAGTAAATGAACTGCCGGCACCGGATCAGCCGTTTGATGATCTTAAAGTGCTGGACAAACAACGGCGAACGCACGCCGGGGCCTATACGGTGGTAAACCGCTTCGATGAGGTCAACCATTACAAGGGCCCCCTGTATCGCAAAATACAGTGCAATCACTGTCTTGAGCCCGCCTGCGCATCCGCTTGTTTTGTCAGGGCATTTGAAAAAACCAAAATCGGGGCGGTGATATACGATGAAACCGTGTGTGTCGGTTGCCGTTACTGTATGATCGCCTGCCCCTTCGAGATACCGGCATATGAATATCACAAGGCTCTTACCCCCCGGGTGATGAAGTGCACCCTCTGTTATCCGCGGATCTCCAAAGGCTTGCTTCCCGGATGTGTAGAGTCCTGCCCCACCGAAGCGCTGACTTACGGGCGGCGCCGGGATTTGCTGGGAATTGCCCGGGAACGGATCCATAGATTTCCGCAACGTTATACGAATCATATATACGGTGAGCACGAAATGGGTGGTACATCCTGGTTGTATCTTTCGGCTGTGCCCTTTCGTGAAATCGGAATGCGTGAAGATCTCGGCGTGAAACCGGCTCCCGAACTTACCGCCGGGGCGCTGAGCGGGGTGCCCATCGTCGTGGGTATGTGGCCGGTGTTGCTCACCGGAATCTATGCCATCTCAAAAAGGAAAGAAAAAATTGCCAGCCAAGAAAAAGAGCTGGCGGTGACCACAGCGGTGGAACAGGTCAAGTCGGAAGCGGAGGCCAAATTGGCTGAGGCCCTGTCAAAGGCCGAAGAAGACAAGAAGAAAGCTGTCGAAAGCGAGATACAAAAGGCCCTTGAAGAAGCGGCCAAAGTGCAAACCGAAAAAGGCGACAAGACTGAAACCGAGGAGGATACCTGATGTCAGAAGATGCTGCTACGACCGGCAAATCTTATTTTACACCATTTAATATTATTGCCGGACTTATTGTAATCATGGGGCTGGTACTCACGGTCATCCGTTTTACGGGGGGCTTGGCGGCTACAACCAATTTGTCCCATTACAACCCATGGGGGTTGTGGATCGGATTTGATCTACTGGTCGGTGTTGCCTTGGCGGCCGGAGGCTATGTGACATCTGCAGCGGTATATTTATTTGGAATGAAAAAATACCATTCCGCTGTCCGACCGGCGATTTTGACCGGTTTCATCGGGTACGCCCTGGTGGTGCTGGCCCTTCATTACGATGTGGGCAGGCCCTGGCGACTGCCGTACCCGTTTATCGTGCAACAGGGTACCACCTCTTTGCTTTTTGAGGTGGGTGCCTGTGTGGCCTTATATCTTTCGGTGCTTTTTATTGAGTTTACCCCTGCGCCGCTGGAGTGGCTTGGTTTCAAGCGGGCACGCGATATTGTGGTCAAGTTAACGTTATTGTTAACCGTATTTGGAGTGGTGCTCTCAACCCTGCATCAATCTTCCCTCGGTGCCCTCTTTCTGATCGCACCCTCAAAACTGCATCCGCTCTGGTATTCACCCTACCTGCCGGTGTATTTCTTCGTGTCGAGTATTATCGCGGGACTCTCCATGGTGATTTTCGAGAGCACGCTGTCATACCGTTTTTTCAAACACAAGATGGATGAGACCCATTTGGCTGAAAAGAATACGATAGCACTCGGATTCGGCAAGGCCGCGTCTTTTATCCTTTTCGGTTATTTTATCGTAAAGGTGATTGGAATATCAGCCGGCAACCACTGGCATTTGCTGAAAACCGGCTATGGTGGTTGGTATCTGGTCGAACTGCTCGGCTTTGTCGCGTTGCCCTGTTTTTTGTATGCGGTCGGTGTTCGGGATAAAAATGTGACGCTGATTAAGTGGACCGCCGCTTGGACCGTACTGGGAATAGTGATCAACCGGTTTAATGTCAGTATGATTGCCTTTAACTGGCACTTGCCCGCCAGCGAGCGATATTTTCCCCACTGGATGGAAATCGGTATATCGGTCTTTATTGTTACGGTCGGTATTATTGTCTTTAAATTTATTGTTACCCGCATGCCGATTTTGTATGAACACCCGGAATACAGAGGTGCTCATTGAGTTTAGGTTCGCCGTTCGTTATGAGTTATTAATGGTTTTGTAAAATACTAGTTGTAAAAAGGGAGTCTACAACCGATGGAAGGCGCAATTCACACACTCCATGAATTTATGTTTCGCACCGAAACGATTACCTATATTCTCATTGTGGCGGCGTTGATTGCCGTAACCGGGTTCTGGTTGTTTCTGACCGGAAGAGACGAGGAGTAATTTACAGAATCGTTGAAAAAATCAACCAGCGCCGTAAAGCGATATATAACCCGCTATCCAAAAATGTGTTCCACTACAACCATGGTGGATCTTAAAAAGGGAGTATCCCATGTATGAATTTGTAACCGGCCCTCTGGCGTGGCTGTCATTTGCAATATTTTTTATCGGTTTGATTGTTCGCATCGTACTTTACATCAAGGGCCTCAACTGGCAGGCGGACAGGGTCACCTATACCGTTCATGTCAGATACGGTGTCGTCGGTGCACTAAGATCGATCTTTTTCTGGCTGTTACCTTACGGGACCAGGAGTTGGCGCAAAAATCCGGGTTTTGCTTTTTTGGTTTTTCTGCTGCATATCGGATTATTGTTAACCCCCGTTTTCCTACAGGGACACAATGTGTTATTAAAAGAGAGGTGGGGAATCAGTCTGTGGACCATTCCTGAATCGGTTGCCGATCTGCTGACAATTGCCGTGATTGTCGCGGCTGTTTTCCTGGCGCTCAGGCGCATCGCTTTAACGGAGGTCAGAATCATCACGAATGCCTACGATTACCTCGTGTTGCTTATTGCCGTCGCGCCTTTTATCACCGGGATCATTGCCCATCATCAGTTTGGCAGCTACCAATTCTGGTTGATCGCGCACATACTCAGCGGAGAAATCTTGCTGGTTGCCGTCCCGTTCACCAAGCTTTCCCATTTTATTATGTTCTTTGCCTCCCGGGCCCAGCTGGGTATGGATTACGGCATCAAGCGGGGTGGTATGAAGGGAAAGGGTTTGGCGTGGTAATATTTTATCATAACTTTTGAATATCGAAGGAAATTGAAATGCCTGAAGGAAAACTTTGTAACAAACAAACCGTTGATACCAAAGAACAACTCGAGGCGCTTCTGGCCGACAAAGGCGGACAGCAATATTATGAGGAAATGAACCACCTCGACGTGGATAAAAAGGCGCTGGCAGCTACGATTCATAAAATTGTTAAATCGCGTTTTAAAACCTGGCTTGAAATATGCTCTCATTGCGGGTTATGCGCCGAGAGCTGTTTTTATTATTTAACCAACGACCGTGATCCGACCCAAGTGCCTTCTTACAAGATCCAGGCCACCCTCGGGCAACTGTTAAAGCGCAAAGGGAATGTAGGCAATGATTTTATGCAGATGTGCATGGATACGGCTTTTGCCAAGTGTACCTGCTGTACCCGCTGCGGTTTGTATTGTCCTTTCGGTATCGATACGGGTGTTATGTTCGCCTATTTGCGCGGAATCCTTTTCAGCCAAGGGTTTACACCCTGGGAATTAAAGATCGGCACGGGGATGCACCGCATTTACAGGGCGCAGATGGATGTTACGGTTGAAGACTGGGTCGAAACCTGTGAATGGATGGCCGAGGAATATGAAGATGACTGGCCCGGTCTGAAAATCCCCGTCGATGTTGAAAATGCCGACATCATGTATACCGTCAATGCCCGGGAGCCGAAGCACTACCCTGAAGACATCGCGGAAGCGGCCATCCTGTTTCATGTCGCCGGAGAAAATTGGACCGTTCCCAGCGAAGGCTGGGAGGAAACCAGCCTGGCCATGTTCGCCGGGGATGCGGGTGCCTGCAAAATGCAGGTGGAATCGGTATACGCCGCTATGGACCGTTTAAAACCGAAGCGTATGGTGGTCACTGAATGCGGGCACGCTTACCGGGCCACGGTTGTTGAAGGTCCCTATTGGGCCGGTATTAAAAACGGCAAAACCCCGGTTGAAAGTCTCCACTATGTGGAGTGGGTTGCCGAAGCATTGAGAACCGGCAGGCTTAAAATTGATCCGTCAAAGAAAATCAAAGAGCCTGTCACCTATCAGGATTCGTGCAATTATATTCGTAACGGCGGCCTGGGAGGTGTGGCGCGGGAGATTATGGGCTACATTGCTGAAGACTTTCGGGAAATGAGCCCTTGCCGGGAGCATAATTTTTGTTGCGGCGGTGGCGGCGGTCTCAACGGTATCGGTCGTTACCGGCAGCAGCGGAATATCGGGCTTAAGATCAAACGCGACCAGGTCCTGGCAACAGGTGCCAAACTTGTAGTTGCACCCTGCCACAACTGCTGGGACGCCATCCGAGATATGGAAGAAATCTATAAAATCGGGATCCGGTGGTCCTTTTTAAAACCTTTGCTCATCAACATGATAGAGGTGCCGGAACATTTGAAACCCAAGGAAGAATAAGCATTCGAGAGCGGGGGAGGGTGGCGGATCCAATAGTTTCAGATCTTGGGGTAAAATGTTTTTCCCCCTTTATTATTTCGGGCAGCCATGAACGTCGTTACTTTAAATAAAAGCGGTGAGCTGGTTGAAAACCAGAAGAGCGTGACTGAGGATCCACTGGCATTTCTCAGTTTCAGGGTTGCTTTGGCAGAAGGGGTCACATTGAGAAGTTTTTTCCGGATGATCGAGAAATACCCGGTCTTGGCAAAGTTGAATGCTTTTTTTCCCGCTTATCTCGAGCAGTTCCAAAAATGCCCGAAATCCAATTGTGTCCTTAACGGTTTCGACTATCTGGAATTTAGCAAGACCGTCGAGATGATGGGATATCCCGGGGAGCCGCGATTGGAGATATATCATTCCCTGCAGTGCGGATCCGGATCCGAGACCAGCGAGCTTAAATCATCCCGCTTAGAAAGCCTGTTGGACATGCCACTGAGGCTGGGAAAGTTGAAACATGTGGTTTTTGGCGA
>JASFTQ010000258.1:0-6899 GCA_050053515.1 Desulfobacterales bacterium
AAGCCAAACGGAGGGGTGAAGGAATTTCTGTCTCCCACCGGCCCGGCGGTGGGGGTGACACCCGGCATTCACTTTGAGATCAAGCAGACCTGTCTTGAACCGGGCGAAATCCTATTTGGCTATACGGACGGGGTCACAGAGGCCCGGGCTGCTAATGATGAGTTTTTCAACGAGAAACGACTGTTAGGTTTACTCAATACCGCCATTTCCTCTGCCGATGCGTTGCTGGCCAAAATTTCATCGGCAGTAAAGGAACATACCGGCAATGCCGAACAGTTTGATGACATGACCATGCTGGCGGTGCGCCGGGAAAATGATTCTGAGGGCTAAACCGATCGGACAGTGAAGCTTTCCTATGAACAGGGAAGCAAACCGGTCACTTGCGGTACTGAAATGTCCCTGCAGTGAATGTCATTTTCAAACGGTAAGGCTTTATGGAGGAGGTTGCAAAATGGCACTAAGACGCAAAAAAAGCTCCAGCGAGAGCGACGATGTCGCAAAAGACCAAAAACCCGCAAAGAAGCAGTCTCCCTGGAAAATAAGATTTCGCATCCTGATTGGATTGATCATCATTGGGGGGCTTTCATCGACCTTCATGCTGCAATACGTCAAACCCAATGAATTCGGTATCAAAGTCGTAAGAATCGGCATCGAACGCGGTGTGCAAAAAAAAGTCTATCCGGCCGGTTTCCATTTTGTGCTGCCCTTCGGTTTTGAGGAAATGCATCGACTTCCAAAGAATATTCAGGTACTGGAATTAACCAATCATCCGAGAAGTGCCGCCAAATCGACCCGGATCGAGAAAGCCGCACATATCCAAACATCCGACGGTTTTTTCGTTGATGTGGACGTATCCATCCTCTATCGAATCGCCGACCCGTATAAGGTATTTACCATAATCGGCCCGGGGGATTCTTTTGAGCAAAACGGCATCATTCCGCAAGCCGCGCCGAAATTAAAGGATGCCATGGGTGAACTGACCACTGAAGAATTTTATAACAGCCCCCTGCGCGTCGAAAAAACGGAGGCGGCCAAGGAAATGCTTAACAAAGCATTAAATCCCAAAGGGTTAAAGGTTGAACAGGTTCTGGTGCGCTACTTCACGTATAGTCGGGAAATTCAAAAAAATATCGAAGAGAAAAAACTCAAAGACCAGCTGGTGTTCAAAAATCAGGCGGAGGCCCGGGCGGCCGTCGAGGAGGCAGCGCTAAAAAAAATCGAACAGGAGGGCAAGGCTGCTGTTAGGGTAGAACTTGAAAAGGGCAAAGCCTATATCACGCAGAGAACAGCAGAAAGAGATCTCTACGTCAGAAAGAAAAAAGCCGAAGCGGATCTCTTGGTTCAGTTGGCCGAGTCCGAAAGGGTGCGTCTAAAAAATGATGCCATGCAGGGAGTCGGGGCCGAACGAATGGTCGGGCTCGAAATGGCGGAAGTATTCAGGGGCTTGGATACGGTGGTTTTGTCCAGCGACGGGCCGGCGGGAGTAAACCCATTGGATTTGGACAATGCATTGAAGTTGTTCGACGTACGCAAAGGGGGATCGCAATGAAACATCGAATTATACTGTTTTTTTTAACAACCGCTCTTCTATTTACCCAGGCCTGCGTATTTCATACGACCGGTGAAACCGAAGTGGGCGTGCGCACCAAAAAGTTGGCCTTCATCGGTAAAAAGGGGGTTGAGGACAAGGTCTATGCACCGGGATCCACTTATTTTTTTCTGCCCTATATTAACGACTGGCATACCTTTGACACCAAGCTGCAGAATCTTGAGATGACATTCGAAAAAGGAAGAGGTGATCGCAAATCCAGGGATGACCTCTTATTTAAAACGATCGACGGCAACGACATCAGCCTCGATGTCATCATTGCATATCAAATTGACCCGTCCAAAGCTCCTTATATACTGCAATATGTAGCAACGGACAACAAATCTCTGCGGGAAAAAATTGTGCGGACTGTTGCCAGAAGCAAACCCAGAGACGTATTCGGCGAACTAAAAACCGAAGAATTCTATGTGGCCAACAAGCGCGAATTTCAGGCCCAACGGGCAAAGGATATTCTTCAGGAAATCCTGGGACCGATGGGGGTCATGGTGATCAGCGTGCTCACCAAAGACTACCGCTTCAATGAAGAATACCAGAAGGCCATCGAGGATCGCAAGATCGCCGATCAACAGGCCGAAAAAAATAAGTCCGCCCAACGGGCAGCCACTGAGGAATATAAACGCAAGCTCGAGCAGGCCAAGGGTGAAGTCAACAAAATGATAGCCAAAGTAGACGGGGAATACCTTCAGGCCAAGATCGAGTCCGATGCCTATTACCAAAAGCAACAACTGCTGGCCAAAGCCATTACGGCGGAAGGGGTTGCGCAGGCGAAAGGCATCCGAGAAATGAACAAAGCTTTAACCGGCATCGGCGGAGAAGCTCTGGTTAAACTCAAAATCGCCGATGCCCTGCAGGGCAAAAGAATCCTGCTTTTACCTGTTTCAGAAGGCGGGATGAATCTCAGAACGATGGATATGAACCAGCTGATTCAAACCTTGGGAGTGCGGTCACTGTCGGGAAAAAAGTTGCAACAATAATGGATTGATCATTTATGCTTTTTTAAAGCGCTGCTTATCGGGGTTGCCTAATTTTGCCGAATTCGGGTTCTTCGAAGATGTAGGTTCTTCAGCCCTTTTGCGTATACGGGCCTCTCCCTCAAATAGACAGCCCTGGGCAATCATAATCTTGGCAGCCCTGATATTGCCGATCATTTTCCCGTTTGATCTGATTTCTACCCTTCCTCCACAATCGATGTCGCCCATGATCCTGCCCTCGTTGATAACGTCTTGGGCCGCTATGTTGCCTTCGATACGACCGTTCTGGTCGACCCACACCATTCTTTCAGAGTCGATATTTCCTTCAAGATAACCCGATATCCGCAGGGTATCACGTCCCTTGACGGATCCCTTGATTTCAGTTCCCGGTGCAATTACAGTAATTGCAGGTCCGATCTGCTCTTTTAAGTTTTTTTCATCCTCTTTTAAAAATAACTTTCTGATCACGTTGAAGAACATCTTCTCACCTCATTAGATCGAAGTCCGCCGCGTCGCATCAGCAACCCTGCGGGGCTTTCCCTTTGCCGGGAAACTATCACGGGTTAATTGAAACGGTAACTTGTTTTTGCCCGCCGGATGCTTATTGTTTAGCCTAAGGTTTTGAGAGTAACTGAAAACCCAATATCATTTTTCTGGTTATCATCGTAAAGTCGAGCCGGCAGTTACGACAATAATTATAGCAATTTGACGGGAAACATTCAAAACAATTTGAAATTATTTGAAACCGATCATAAAGGAGTGCCTCAATGAATTTACAAGAAAGACTCGATGCCCAGAGATCGCAGTTCGAAAAAAAGGCTCCCCAAAAAGCACTGGATATCATGCATCGCGCCACCGAAGACTTGCGCAATTCAGGGATAAAGCAAGGCGTTCTCAAAGTTGGAGATACTGCCCCGCAATTTGAGTTAAGCAACGCCTATGGAAAATTGGTTCGGATGAAAACCCTTCTCAACAACGGGCCCCTGGTTGTTAGTTTCAACCGGGGCAAATGGTGACCGTATTGCAGTTTGGAGCTGGATGCGCTCCAGGAATCGGTCGCCGAGTTCAACGCTCTGGGCGCCACTCTTTTGGCTATTTCCCCGCAGACGGAGGAGTATAGTCGAGCCCTGGTTGAAGAAAAAAATCTCAGTTTTGATATCTTAAGTGACCCCGGAAATCGAGTTGCCGAAAAATTCGGCCTGGCATGGCAGTTGCCTGATGATTTAAAGCAGTTGTATTTGAAATTCGGCATCAACTTAGAGAAATTCAACAATGATGATTCCTGGACACTGCCCATGCCGGCCCGATACATTATTGACGCCGCCGCGATAGTTCGCTACGCCGAGGCTGACCCGGATTACACCATCCGACCCGATCCACGCCACACGATCGAAGCCCTCAAATCTTTATGAGCACGTATCGGTCTTCACCCACGACTGATGATCAGACGAGAGACGTGAGCGAAACATGAAAATATATACCGGCAGCGGCGACCGCGGTATGACCAGTCTTTTCAGCGGAGAACGAGTTAAAAAGAGTTACGAACGTGTTGAGACTTACGGAGACGTGGACGAGCTAAATTCCGTTTTGGGAACGCTTATTGCCACACTGCCGGAAGACAGTGGCGAACTTGCCAAAGAAATACAGCATATCCAATCTGACCTTTTGAGTCTGGGGGCATGGCTTGCAACCACACCGGATTCACCTTCACTCGCTTTTATTACAGGCATCTCTGAGGCGCACGTGACCCGTTTGGAACTCGCCATCGACCGAATGATGGAGAGTTTAGCACCGCTGAGAGGCTTTATCTTGCCGGGCGGACATATCTCATCGGGTTTGGCCCATATTGCTCGAACTGTTTGCCGGAGAGCTGAAAGACACATTCTCAACCTTACCAGAGACTACAGCGGGACTGAATCCGAGAAACAATTCAAGCGTGTAATTGCTTTTCTTAATCGGCTTTCAGACTATCTGTTCGTGCTCGCGCGGTATTGCAATCACATGACCGGATTATCGGATACCACCTGGGAAAAATGAGGCCGCCATGTCGCAAACAAAAGAAAACAAGGTTTACTTCACGGAGTTGTGCGAAAAACGATGGCTGTCTGCTAAAACCTTCGAACTCGTGCTCTCACGCCCACCATCTTTTGAGTTTAGAGCTGGCCAACGCATTCGCTTTATTCGTCACAACCTTGAAAGAGACTACTCGCTGGTAACCGCACCGGATCAACCGACACTAGGGCTTTGCGTTCGTCTGATCGAGGGGGGGGCGTTTTCTCCCTTGCTCCATAACGCAGCCGCGGGCAGTCGATTTGACTTCACCGGCCCCCACGGTTATTTCTATTTTCAGCCCTCGCAGCGACCGGCGATTTTCGTTGCAACCGGCACCGGTATTGCGCCTTTCTGTGCCATGGCCCGAGCTGGGGTGACCGGCTTTACGCTGCTTCACGGTGTCAGTTCACCGAACGATCTTTACTACAAAGAGTTGTTTCTTGCCACAGCAAAGCTTTATATTCCGTGCCTGCCGGACATTACGAATGCACCGGCAAACAGTTATGAGGGCCGGGTGACCGGCTACCTGGAAAAGCATCTGCCTCACGGATCCTATGATTTTTACCTATGCGGTCGTAGAGACATGATACGAGATGTGATTTTGTTGGTGGATGATCATTTCCGGGGTTCCCTGGTCTATACTGAAATTTTCTACTGAGGTGGCCAAATGGAGTTCAGCGAGCAAAAAAAAGAAACCGTCATTCTGAATCCCATGCAAAATATGCAACAGCGCTCCATCTTGAGCGAAATCCGCCGGGATCCCCTAACCGGCAGGACGGCTCGGATTTGCCATTTCATGAAATTGCATTGGGAAAAGCCCGACATCCGCAAACTTGTCGCCGGCACCGAGACGACCTGCCCCTTCTGTCCGGATAAGATTTTGGAAGTTACACCCTGCTTTCCGAAAGACATCGTTGCGGAGGGCCGCATGACATCCGATGACATGATTTTATTTCCCAATATTGCCCCTTATGACAGCATCGGCGCTGTGGCCACCATGGGGAGCCGGCATTACATCCCCATGACGGAATTTAGCCATGATCGGATTCAGCAGGCCCTCCAGTTGGCGATGGACTTTTTTCGCCGCATTGAGGAAATCAAACATCCCGAGGGCGTTTACCATTTAATCAACTGGAACTACATGCCGGTTGCCGGAAGCTCTCTGATCCACCCTCATTTGCAGGTGTTTTCCACTTCCTCTGCACCCAACCTGATGCGAGAGGAGCTGGAGGCCGCCCGAAAATACATGGAGATCAACGGCTCGAATTACTGGGATGACCTGGTGGCTGCGGAGACCGCCCACGGTGTGCGTTTCTTGGGTTGCATCGGCCGCATTAACTGGCTGAGTGCTTTCGCTCCCATGGGAATCGCAGGGGATGTATTGGCAGTCGTCAGCAATGCCCGCTGTACGCTTGAACTCACCGGCAAAGACCTGGCGGACATCTCTGAAGGCCTCGTGTGCGCCATGAGGGCCTATGACCGGATGGGAATTTACGGCTTCAATATGAGTTTCTTTAGCGGCGCCGCATCGGATGATTTCGCCGGGCTTCACCTGGTTTTTTCACCCCGGGCAACATTTAATCAGGCGTTGAACACCCCTGATATTAATTCCTTGCGGCATATTTACAACGAAACCCTCTGTATGGAATTTCCCGAAGTAATAAACAAAATGTTAAAATCGGATTTCAGCTAAAATAAAAGCCGTTACACCAACAATAAATTTAGATGGCTGAGGGGTTTTCAAAATAATATTCCGATTGGCCGAAGTGCCGGCAGGGGGTAAATTTTTATCGCCAAGCCGAATACCCCGGTGCTTCAAAGCGACAAAGGGTTGTTGTTGCCGGGATGGGCAAACGGCGGTGAGTCTTTGGGTTAACCACCATACTTAAACGAGCCGGGGGGTAATTGATAGTAACTGGCCATTTGCGAGCCAAGGGGGCGGTGATCGTGCATCTTGACGACAAAAATTTACCCCCTGCCGGCACGTCTTGATTCTGCGTTATTTCGGAACATTATTTTGACATCCGCTATAATGTCAGAAATCGGGGTTTTCTCACAGCAAGATTTTTGCAAAGGAGAGACGACCATGCAATTCAAGAAACTGACCTTTGAAAATGCCGGCGGTCAGAAACTTTCGGCCCGACTGGATCTGCCGGTCGACAGCCGCCCCCTGGCTTACGCAATTTTTGCCCACTGTTTCACCTGCACCAAGAATATAAAGGCAACTGCCAATATCAGCCGGGCGTTGGCCCGTGAGGGCATTGCTG
>JASFTQ010000259.1:0-6865 GCA_050053515.1 Desulfobacterales bacterium
CCGCCCCTTGGGGCGGGGAGCTTCACCCACTGGAAATCAGGCCGCGGGATATGTTGCATTTGTTGCAAATTCTTGCCGCTAAATGCAACGACTCTGGCACGTTTAGGTGAATATGCGATGTAATTACAATAAGATATATAATAATATCAATAAATGGCACGGTCTATGCTTATTGTGCCTTGCCTGAGGGTCCTGAAATTTTTTTTGCACCTCCCCATGATACAAAGTGTTCCAACGGAGGTCTCCGTGTATCCGGATACTGATAAAAAGAAAATTCTCGTGGTTGATGATGAATTGGATATGCGGATTTTCTTGTGCAACCTGTTGGGCAACTGTGGTTATGAACCGATAGATGCCGGGAATCGGCAAGAGGGATTGCAAAAAGCAAAACTGGAAAAACCGGCCCTGATCATTCTTGATGTGATGATGTCCAAAGAAGAAGGGATTCAGATGTACCGCGAGCTCAAACAGGATGACGATCTTAAAACGGTCCCGGTTATTATGGTATCCACGATCGATCGGAAAACCTTTGCTTTTTACCAAAAACTTCAAGTCTCACCCATGGAAAAGAGCGTTCCCGAACCGGGCGCCTATTTGGAGAAACCATTAGAAACAGAGGAGCTCATTCGTTTGGTTCGCAGACTGACGGAAAACGATACCTGTCATTTTACCGAGGATAGCTAGCCGTTTGTCTTGTTTTTTGCTACGGAGAAAGGGACGGATATGCCCATTAAGATCGGATTTTATATTTGTCATTGCGGGATAAACATCGCTTACAAGGTCCGTGTCGACGAGGTGGCGGCCTTTGCCCGCGATCTGAATAACGTGGTCGTCGCCCGTGACTACAAATTCATGTGTTCAGATCCGGGACAGGCCATGATCGAAAAGGACATTAAAGAGCTCGGTCTGAACCGGGTAGTGGTGGCCTCTTGTTCCCCTCGCCTGCACGCAAAAACATTTATGAATGCCTGTCAGCGGGCGGGGTTGAACCCTTATTTTTTCCAGATGGCCTCTGTTCGGGAGCAGGTTTCATGGGTGACAGCCGATGAGGATGAAGCCACGGACAAGGCTAAAAGCCTGGTTGCGGCTGCCATAAACCGGGTGAACTTCCATCAGAGTCTCGAAACCCGCGAGGCTTCAGTCCATCCGGATATCATGGTGGTGGGCGGCGGCATTGCAGGGATGCAGGCCGCGCTGGATATTGGCAGTTCCGGTCATAAAGTCTACCTGGTGGAGAGAAATACCACCATCGGCGGACATATGCTTCAGTTTGATAAGACCTTCCCCACCCTTGATTGTGCCGCCTGTATCGGGACTCCCAAAATGGTGGAAGTGTCCCAGAATCCCAACATCGAACTGCTCTCCTGTAGCGAGGTCAAAGAGGTTTCGGGTTTCATCGGAAATTACACGGTAAGGGTTTTGCGAAAGCCTCGCTATGTCAAAGAGGGTGCCTGCACCGGGTGCGGCGAGTGCGAAAAAGTCTGCCCGGTGCCGATACCCAATAGTTGGGATGAGGGCCTGGGTGACCGAAAAGCGATCGGCCGATGTTTTCCCCAGGCGATTCCGATTACCTATAACATAGAGAAGAAGGATCGTGCCCCCTGTGTGATCACCTGTCCGGCAGGTATCAATGTCCATGGATATGTACAGCTGATCAGTCAGGGCAAATACCAGGAGGCGGTTGAACTCATTATGAAGCGACTGCCCCTGCCGGGTGTCCTGGGACGGGTTTGTCCCCATCCCTGTGAAAGTCAGTGCCGCAGAGCAGAAGTGGATACGCCCATAGCCATCAGAGATTTGAAGCGCTTCGCAGCAGACCGGGTAGACCTTACCGAGCTGCCCCGGCCGGAAATCGAAGACCGTCCGGAGAAAATCGCAGTTGTGGGTTCCGGTCCCGCCGGTTTGACGGTGGCATATTATTTAAGGCTGAGAGGCTTTCAGGTTACGATCTTCGAGGCCCTTGATGCACTGGGCGGTATGCTTCGGGTGGGTATCCCGGATTACCGTCTGCCGCCCGCCGTACTCGACAAAGAGATCAATTACATTCTCGGCTTGGGAGTGGAAACACGCACCGGGGTTCGGTTCGGTACCGACGTTGAGCTTAAAAACCTCGAAGAAGAGGGATTTTCGGCTGTGTTTCTGGGTATTGGGGCGCATAATTCCATGCGCTTGCGAATCCCCGGTGAAGACGACAGCGAAGGTGTTATCGATGCGATTCAATTCTTGCGAGACGTGAATTTAGGGCACAAAAAGGCCCCCGGCAACCGGGTGGTGGTCATCGGCGGGGGGAATGTTGCTATTGATGCGGCCCGGGTGGCCAGACGCCTCGGCGCAAATTCAGTAACGGTGGTCTACCGCCGTTCAGCAAAAGAAATGCCGGCCTATGCCGAAGAAGTAGCGGGTGCGAAAGAGGAAGGCATCGAATTTTTATACCTTACGGCGCCGCTGCGGATTGTCGCAGAACAGGGAAAGGTGACGGGGTTTGCATGCCTGCAGACCGAATTGGGACCGCCGGATGCCAGCGGCCGGCGACGACCTTTACCGGTGGAAGGATCCGATTTCGTCATCAACTGCGACGCCGTCATACCGGCCATTGGCCAGCGGACCGATATATCCTGGTCCCCGCAAGAGCCTGATTTGAAAATAACCCGGTGGGATACGGTTCAGGTCAACGCCCACACCATGCAAACCTCCATTCCGCATGTATTTGCCTGCGGGGATGTGGTCACCGGCCCGACAACAGTGATCGAGGCCGTGGCCGCCGGTCACAAGGCCGTGGAGGCTATTCACCAATTTATCGATAAAGCGGATCTAGAGCGGTATGCACAAGAGTTGGCTGACGAGCAACCTCCCGCTGAGAATTGGCGGGAGGTTCCGGAAAATATTGCCCCGGGCGCGCGAGTGAGGTCTCAACATCGCAACATCCCGGAACGGATTGCATCTTTTGATGAAGTCGACCTGAACTTTACAGAAACCGACGCCCAACGGGAGGCCCAACGTTGTCTGAACTGCGGCTTATGCTGTGAGTGTATGGAATGTGTCAAGGCTTGCGAAGCCAACGCCATCGATCACACCATGAAAGCCGAAGAGATCGAAGTCAAGGTCGGCAGCATCATTGTGGCCACCGGATACGATGTTATGGATCCGACACCGATGAAGCAATTCGGCTACGGTACCTACCCCAATGTTTATACCGGTCTTGAGTTCGAGCGTCTCAGCAATGCCACCGGACCTACCGGCGGTAAAATTCTCATCAGAGACGAAAACAATGGGCTCACCCGGGCCCCGAAAAGCGTTGCCCTGTTGCATTGTATCGGTAGTCGGGATGTCAATTATCACGAATACTGCTCGCGCGTCTGCTGTATGTATGCCCTCAAATACACCCATTTGATTAAGGAAAAGGTCGGGCACGATACTCAGGTTTACGATTTTTATATTGACCAGCGCTGCTTCGGCAAGGGCTACGAAGAGTTTTATCGCAGATGTCAGGAAGAGGGAACCATCTTTATTAGAGGCAAAATTGCTGAAATTACAGACCAGGCCATCGAACCGAAAGAGCAGGGCAAGCTCATTGCTATCGGCGAGGATACCCTGCTGGGCAGTCGGTTGCGCGTTCCGGTGGATATGGTGATTTTGTGTGCTGCCATGGAAGCTCGCCAGGATGCGGTTGAGGTGGGCAGGGTTTTTGGTGTGAATCAGGGCGCAGATGGATTTTTTCTGGAAGAACACCCCAAACTGGCGCCCCTGAACACGGCCACGGACGGGGTATTTTTAGCCGGTACCTGCCAGGGTCCCAAGGATATTCCGGATACCGTTGCCCAGGCATCCGGTGCAGCCGCCAAAGCTTTAGCTTTGGCTACCCTGGGCAAAGTGGAGGTTCCGCCAACCATTACCTGGATAGACCCGGACATATGTTCCGGATGCCAGGTCTGTATCGAGCTTTGCCCATATTCAGCGATTGAATTCGACCAACGGCGAGGCGTTTCGGTAGTCAATGAGGCCGTTTGCAAGGGGTGCGGCAGTTGTGCAGGCTTTTGTCCCAGTGGTGCCGCCCGCGGCCGGCATTTTGAAAGTGAACAGATTTTTGCAGAAATTGATGGGATTATGGACACCATTTGTCAATTGGGACGATAAATTCTTGTTCCAATTTATGGGAGGGTAGTTATGACGGACTTTGAACCTGCGATTATTGCTTTTGTTTGTAATTGGTGCACCTATACGGCGGCCGACCTGGCCGGAACCTCTCGATTGGCATATCCGAAAAACGTACGATTGATCCGTGTCATGTGTACCGGGATGGTCGATCCCCAATATGTGATCAAAGCCCTTTTGGAAGGAGCTGACGGGGTGCTGGTTAGTGGATGCCATCCCGGAGACTGCCATTACATCAATGGAAATTACAAGGCCCGGCGCCGCATTAAGCTTCTGAAAGAGATCCTGCCGCAATTCGGTTTTGAGCCGCAACGGCTCAGGTTGACATGGATCGGCGCCAGCGACGGAATTCAATTTGCCGAGATCATGCAGGAATTGGTTGCGCAGGTCAAAGCGTTGGGGCCGAGTCAGGCTAAATTGAAAATGGTGATATAACCCTGTCCAAAGTTCAGCGTTTAGCAATAACGTTTAAGACTGAACCTGGAACCTGGAACTCAAGTTTGGAGGAAGTCGATGCCTAGCACAGCGAAACTAAAAGTAGCAAACCAGGACCTGTTAGCTTCACTTCGGGAGTTTTTGGAGTCCGTGCTCCAATTAGAGGATATCAGCGCGATTCTGATCCCCCGGCATCTTCCCATGAAGAACATGGTAATGCCCGCGCTGGTGACCCACCCGGAACAATTGAACGGCGTTGACCCCCTGGCACCGGTATTTCCTATGAATGCAGCCAAGGTCGTTGCCAAACTTACCCGCAAGCCCATGGGTGGAAAAATAGCAGCCGTGTTGAGACCCTGCGAAATACGTGCGTTTTATGAACTTGTGAAACTTAAGCAGGGTGCCACGGATGAGCTGCTGCTGGTGGGGTTGGATTGCCTCGGGGCATATAAAAATACGGATTACATGCGATATGTCGGAGAAGATTTGACAGCGACCACGGTTGGTTTTTATCAAAATGCGCTGGCCGGCAAGACAGCAATTATGGATGGCATTGATTTGGCTGCTGCCTGCAAAGCTTGTGAACATCCGGTGCCCGAGGGGGCTGATATTGTCATTGGTCTTTTTGGCATCGATACCAATGACCATCTTTTGGTTCAGTCACAGAGCCCGGCGGGTGATGCGCTTTTGAACCGACTTGAGCTGCCGGCCGGAAAAGCCCCCTCCTCGCGTAAGGACGTTATTGATCAATTGATTTCGCAACGCAAGTCCTATCGTGACGATATGTTTGCCAAAACCCATGCCGCCACCGACACCCTTGAGAAACTGACAAGCTATCTGGCCGGTTGTGTAAACTGCTATAACTGCAGAGTAGCCTGTCCCGTGTGTTACTGCAAAGAATGCGTTTTTGTTACCGATGTATTTAATCACGAACCATCGCAATACCTGCAATGGGCCAGACGCAAAGGCGCCATCAAAATGCCCACAGATACGGTCTTTTACCATATCACCCGTTTGGCCCATATGAGCACCGCCTGTGTCGGATGTGGCCAGTGTTCGAATGCCTGCCCGAATGACATCCCCGTGATGGAGCTCTTCCGAACAGTGGCCCGGCATACGCAGGAAGCATTTGATTACGAAGCCGGCAGGAGCAGAGAAGAAAAACCACCGTTGTCGGTTTTTCGTGAAGATGAATTTGAAGAGCTGGTCGGCATAACCGCAGTTTAGGCATAACTGAGAAATATATCGCGGCTGGAAGCCGCTCCTACAAAATAAAACACTATTGTGGGAGCGGCTCCCAGCCGCGATAAAAAAACGAACCAAGGAGCAACCATATGACTGAGGCAGCCATCAAGCTTGGCGAAAGAAAAGAGAGTGTTTTTATCGAAAAAGTTGCCCAACTGCTGCCGGAGGGCGGCAATTTGAATATGTGCCTGACCTGCGGGGCCTGCAGTTCGGGGTGTCCGGCCACCGGTCTGGCCGACATGGATCCCAGAAGGTTTTTGCGCATGGCCGCCCTGGGGTTGGATGATGAGATTTTAACATCGGATTGGGTCTGGATGTGCACCCTGTGTCAGCGCTGCATCTACGTGTGCCCCATGAAGATCGACATCCCCCAGCTGGTGTATCAGGCGCGGGCCGCCTGGCCGCGGGACCAGCGTCCCAAGGGCATTGTGGGCTCCTGTGATATGGCCTTGCGCAATGACAGCTGTTCCGCCATGGGGGCCTCTCCGGAGGATTTTCAGTTTGTGGTGGAGGATGTGCTGGAGGAATACCGCGAGGCCCAGCCGGAGTTCAAGGATATGCAAGCGCCCATTGACAAGCCGGGGGCTGAATTTTTTCTCAACCAGAATTCCCGGGAACCGGTAACCGAGCCCGATGAACTGGTGCCGCTGTGGAAGATTTTGCATCTGGTGGGGGCCGATTGGACATACGGCTCCAAGGGCTGGGGCGGGGAAAACTACTGCATGTTTTTAGCCGATGATGAATCCTGGGAGCGCATTACCCGGACCAGCGCCCGGCAGGCCGATGAACTGGGCTGCCGGGTGTATCTGAATACCGAGTGAGGCCACGTGACCTTCTCGGTCCTGGCAGGACTGAAAAAATTCAACATCGAACACAAGTTCGAGGTCAAAAACATCTACGAATATTATGCCCGATGGATCCGGCAGGGCAAACTGAAAGTCAACGCCGAGTGGAACAAAGATCTAAAAATCAAGTTTACGGTGCAGGACCCGTGTCAGATCGTGCGCAAAAGTTACGGGGACCCCATTGCCGA
>JASFTQ010000260.1:0-6846 GCA_050053515.1 Desulfobacterales bacterium
CACTACGCGCCATTAATTCGAGCATTAGTCTATCACGCCGGTTTCTGGTTCTGAAGATCATCTCATCCACCAGGTCCTTTTCAAGAATATCCCATCGGCTTATTTTGGGTTCTTTGAATATTTTACGCATGATAAGGGTATCGCAGGGATTGGGAATGTTTTCATCGATGGTGTTTCTGAGAAAATTGAAAAATGCTTTAAGGAGTGCGTAGCGGAATTTCTTGGTGGCCTGCCTTGTGCCTTCACCGAGTCGGTTCAGAAAACCCATGATCTCATCTGATGTGATGGTTTCCAGTTCCCGGTCACCGAATTCTCGGTTGAAAATGACAAGCAGGATTTCATAATTTTTAGTAGTGCTTTTTTTTTGAATTTACACGATGGTATTCCAGGCGACAATGGACGGCATAATGCACTTTCATGATAGACCTCCTTTCGCTAAATGTTTGATAACTCCCCTCAGTTCATCGGGAGTATATTAATGTTTCAATATTACACCAATGCCTGGTAAATAGCGAGTGGAGGTCTTGGCAAGAAAATTACAGATACGGTAGGGTTATCAAAGGTTCTTGAGATCCTATATAGCAGATATAGAAACTCTGACATGTGCAAATAAAATACACTTGTGACGCATCATTTGAGATTAAAAAAGTCAAGGCAGGGCCGTTTTTAACCCTGCTTATGAAGCTTACCTGCAAAGAAATAATTATTTCACAGCTTGCTTTAAGGCCTTTCCTGCAACAAACTTTGGCACCTTACTTGCCGCAATATCTATCTCTTCTCCTGTCTGAGGATTTCTGCCTTTACGAGCCTTCCTATCGGCCACCTTAAATGTGCCGAATCCAATCAATGATACAGGGTCGCCTTTTCCCAATGCCTTGGTAATGCTTGAAAGAACACAGTCCACGGCTGCCTGAGCATCCTTTTTGGTTTTTACGACCTTGGAAACTTCGTTGATTAAATCTCCTTTGTTCATGTTTTTTCTCCTTTCTTGAATAAATATTACATTACATTGCTGAGGCTATATTCATTCCCTTATTAAAGATTTACTCTGCCTACGCCCAATTTCAAAGCCGTTGTTAGGTGTAATTTATATCCTACTGATGATTGCTCCGGTTCTTATGTCCGGTTGCCGTTAACTAAAAGCGTCGTCCTCCGCCACGCCTTGGTCCTCCAGATCTTGCGCCACCTCGGCGGCCTTCAGAGCGGGGGCGGGCCTCATTGACATTAAGGCTTCGCCCTTTCAGGTCCTTCCCATTCAAACCTTCGATTGCAGACTGTGCTTCAGCTTTAGCGGGCATCTCCACAAATCCAAATCCTTTTGATCTGCCAGTGTATTTTTCTTTTATAACCTTGACGGTGTCGACCGCTCCAAAGACCTCAAAAGCCTCTTTTAAATCTTCTTCGGTCACCTCATGCGATAGATTACCTACGTAGATATTCATTCTGATCTCCTTCTAGTTACAGAAAATTTATAGGTTAAATTTATTTATTTGATCTTGGCATCAAAATGCTAAGGACACTCCATCATAAATCCATGGAATGCCCTTTTTCCTCAAAACCATGATCTAAACTACAGTGACATTTACAGCGGCAGGACCTTTTTCCCCTTGCTCTATTTCAAAGGTAACTTGATCGCCCTCATTGAGGGATTTAAAACCCTCTGAGTTGATACCTGAATGATGAACAAATACATCCGGACCATCTTCCTGCTCAATGAAGCCATAGCCCTTTTTATTGCTAAACCACTTTACAGTACCATTAGCCATAGTGACGTCCCCCTTTCAAATAAATTTTCATTGTTTCAAACTTCAGGTCGCCACTTTTGAAAAATGGATCTTTCCTTCAGTACGAAACCGGCCGCCAAAAAAGACAGGCCTTTATTGATTAATCATATGATATTCTGTTTATTAATAAAATCAAGTTATTTAATTGATAAGAAGCGCTTTTTTCAGGGTAGGAGAAGACTGTGTGATGGGCTGATAATCTTCACGGTTAATCAAACCATAAACGGGATGAGATGGAAGGCCTATAGCTTGTTTCAAGAATCAAGCACTTAAGGATTTTGCCTTCTTTCTTCCCCTTTTTATCCTTCTAAGACAAGCTTTATCCTTCCTGACGATGGCACAAAGTTTGGGGCTGTGAAGCTCTCTGCAATTTGAGTGATTAACAAGCGGACATTCAGGATATTTCTTGGACATGGATTTATGCTTTTAAGTTAAGTAGCAAGCTTGCCATTTTACCGGGAGGAGGCAATATTGCACTATTCTAAAATTTCAAAGATAATATGTTTCTTTACCTTGCCAGAGGCAGCCCTCAATATCGTTCGTATAGCTTGAGCGGTTCGGCCCTGTTTCCCGATAACCTTTCCAATATCCGCTTTAGCCATTCTAATTTCTAAAATCAAAGTGCGATCACTCTCTACTTCTGAAACCTCTACCTGTTCCGGATTGTCAACCAATGACTGCACAATGCGCTTGATCAGGTCTTTCATAGCTCTGTTTCTTTCGTTTCCAACGTGGATTCTTCACTCGATTCAGTTGTTTTCCTGTATGATCAATCCTTTAAAATTTGGCATATCTTGCCAATACATGGAATATGACAAAATTACATGTATGCTTTGGATATGTCAAACGGGAAACAGGACGTTCTGGGCAACCGGAATAGACTTAAAAAACCATTAATGATGGGTGTGATAGTCTGCTATAAGTTCGTGGTTGATAAAAAAACATATAAGCACCTTATACTGTTAGTATTCCGCACCCTTTTTATTTTTCAAGCACCCCAAGATATTGTGGTTTGAAGTATTTATCTAAAAGTAGGGTTGCTCCAACATAACCAAGCTTTTTTTCACCCTAAAAAACCTGATACCGACAATATCAAACAACAAATTGTGAGCCTGTCAGATTCGATCGTGACCGTTATTTGATAATTGCATGATTAAAATCTTGGTCAATGCAAATGAAATTTAGAAGCCGGGGGGGGTGACGAAGAGGATTCATTTGGAGTTGACATCAAAAAGCTATTCGATCGATTGGAACTTTTTCATGAATTTACGGTCGATATAATCCTTTATGATAAATGCCGGCCGGCCGCCCAGGGTAAGCCATTTCTTGTGCAGAATTCCGGTATTATCTCCCATATTGAAAATCAGCAGATAGTCTCCGCCCGGATTAAACGGTTGAAGTTCTTTTTCTTCAAGGGTTGCCATTAAATTATGGTAAAGAATTGGATTCTGCCGGACGGCATACACGCCGACTTTGTCCAGGGGCTGATCCTGGAAATAAATACAGTCGCCACCGCCGAAGATGTCCGGGTATTGGATGCTCTGTAAAAATCTATTTACCAGCAGGCCGCCGTCGGGGCCGGCGGGAAGACCCGATTCCTGGAAGATGGGAGAGGGCCTTACACCCGTCGCTAAAAATATAATGTCCACGCCATAGCTCAGGCCGGATTCCAGGGTAATCCGACCGGATTTGATTTCTTTGACAAAACCGCCTTCCAGGATTTCGACGGCGCGTTTTGTAAGAGAGCGGTGGGCCTTTTGACGAATCTTTTCAGCAAAGCGCAACATTAAATCTTCCCCTGAAAAAATCTTGATCTCCGGCATGTATTTACCGTGGTCCTTTGTCAGTCGCCATATATTTCCCGTAATTTCAACCGCTGCCGGCCCGCCGCCGATGACTCCAATGGCGATACGACGCTGTGCGGCAAGCTCCAAGACCCTTTGTTGCGCCGCTAATAGTTTTTCAATCGGTTTTACCGTAAAAATGTCAATACCGCCATCGGTTACGGTTACCCTGGGTACATAACTGCCGGTGTTAAAAGAAAGAACATCGTAGGCAACGGTTTGGCCGGATTCGAGATATATGGTTTTTTCGGCCGGATCCACGCGGGTAACCGTGCCCAGTATAAATCTGCCCCCTTGCTTTTCCGCTACACGCTGCGTGGCAAAGCGGATTTCTTCAGGCCTATAGGTCTTTCCCAGCATCCCGGGCCCCATGCCCGAATAATAATGATGCGGCGATGGGCCAATGACGCTGACCTGATGGCCTCTTTCGACAAACTTGTGAAGGTTGGCCAGTGTCACCATATGGGCGTGGCCACCACCGACAAGCACGAGATGCTTTTCCATAGCGCCTCCCCGGGTTGATGAAAATAGATTAGCGAAGTTTCTATAACCGGTATTTATATCCGCTCGATCAGCTTGCCCAACTGGGCCAGATGAGACCGCTCCTCGTCGGCAATTTGAACCAACGCTTTTTGGGATTGCGGATCCGGGCTTCTTTCAGAGGCCCTTTGATAAAGGTCCAGCGCCTGGGCTTCAATCGACATGGCCAATTCGATAATATCCGTTGCCGAGTCCCAATCGGGGTCAAACCGGTTGATGTACTCCTCAGTTGTCAGGCCTCCTTCTACAGCCTCGGAAACGATGTTTTTTTCGAACTCAGCTTTCGTCTCCGATGATCCCGTCATTTTGGTATATTCGTTAAAAACACGTTCCTGGTGTTTGATTTCAATTGCAGAAAGCTTCTGAAAAAGATCTTTGACGTCATTATTATCTGCTTTGGGAATCATCGAGAGATAAAAATCTTGCAAACCGGCCTCTAAACCATAAGCAACCACCAGGGCTTTTGCAGGTGATTCCATGCCGGAAAAAAGCTCCAGTCCCTGATCCTCCGGACCGAAGGCTGCCTTACTTTTCCAGGCCTTGAAACCGCCCGAGAGATTAAGGACCTCCTTGAAACCTTTTCCGGCCAGCATTTGCGCAGCAACCCGGCTGCGACCCCCTATGGCTCAATACACCATAACAGGTTTATTGTGATCGATTTCACTCAATCGATTCGTCAAATCAGGCAAAGGGATAAGCTTGGCCCCGGGAATGTGCCCGGCTTCATACTCAGAGGGCTGCCGCACATCCAGTGTTGTAAGTTCCTTAGACGACCTGGTTTCCATGAACTCACGGGCCTGCTCAGCATCAATAGATTTGACAGGCGTAAAAAATTGTTTCCAGCGCATGATGTTCTCCCTATTTTGTCGTAACCCTAGGATAATATATTACCTGAGACCGTTTAACAAATGGAAAATCCCTTTACAACCAGAAAAATTCAATTATTATGGCATAAACAGTTATGAATAATAAGCTAACGCAATATTACACACTGGAGAAAAAACGCGTTATAGAAAGATGCAAAGAGTGCGGTGTTTGCGCCAAAAAATGCCCCATTATCTGCCATACCGAATTAAACACTGTCTCCCCTCAGGATATCCAAATCCGAATCAAAGCCTATCTGCAAGACGGCACCCCCAATAAAACCGTATTTACCCGCGCCCTATCATGCATGGAATGTTTCAAGTGTGCGGATAAATGCTGTCCCGAGGGATTAAATCCAATGCTGGTAAATGAAATAATTAAATGGGAATACCGCAATAACAACATCGTCGAAACCCCTTATGGCGACCCGCAAGCTGCTGATTCAGCCCACCGCGCTATCGCCGGCATTCAAATAAACAGGGATGCCTATCACAAAATATCAACCCCTTCCCAAAAAGATGGGGCCCGGTACGTGCTTTTTGCCGGATGCAACGTTTATCTCCAGCCCGAAAAAATTCTCACTTGCCTGGATATTGTGGATTTGATCACAGAAGACTATGCCTTTGTTCCGGGCCTGGATTTTTGCTGCGGAGATGTTCACATTTTTTATGGATCCATTGCGAAAGCAGAAACATCATCGCAGCAGCTGGTTGAAAAAATTGCTTCATACAACCCCAAGGAGGTAATTTTTTGGTGCCCAACTTGTCTGTGCCGATTGGAAAAAACAATATCACAAACTGCAAAGATACCTTTTCCCATGATGTCCTTTCCACAGTTTCTTGCAAAGCATATGGATAAACTAACGTTTAAAAAACAAATTCGAAAAACTGTCACTCTACATGAAGCCTGCAAAGCCGCCTTCACCGGTGTTGACCTGACCGGCGCCCGGACGGTTTTGCAAAATATTCCTGGTGTTAAACTGGTTGAAATGCCCCGTCATGGTAAAAACACAGTATGTTGCGGCAGCGGCGCGGCGGATTATTTTCAAAATAGCTTTGAAGCTGTCAGGGACGACCGCATGATGGAAGCCGCTCGAACAAATGCCGATGTTTTCGCAAATGTCTGCCACCACTGTCATACTGTTTTTGTGGGTAACGAAGATAAATATAATTATTCTGTGAAGAACTATGTCAATCTGGTGGCGGAAGCACTGGGGATTAAAAGAGAGGATATATTCAAAAAATATCGGCAAATGAAAAATATCGATACCATATTGGAAGATATTGATAAGCGAGTTGACGAATCACCTTTTACCAGGGAACAAATTACGGAGGCATTAAATACAATCTTTATTAGGCACCGATCAAAAAAAGGAGAAGTAAATGGGGCAGAACCAGAAAAAAGAAACATTAGCCGCTGAAAGAAAACGAGAGCTCAACTTTCAGTTATGGGGATGGCTGTTGTTTGTCGTTTGTGCGATTCTTTTCATTGCCGCCAGTATTAAAAACCAAGACGCCTTAACCCTTATGGGCAGTCTATTTTTTTTGATTGCTTGTGTGATTTTCTTAATACCGCTGGTCAGGGGAGTGAAGCTCCCCGCTCCATAGGGCGAGGGTTCTGCCGTTCGGCATTGCTTCGCAGCCCGGAAAGGAAACTATCCATAACGATTATGATAGAATTCTATTGATGATTTTGCCCGATAACTTAAAGGTTTGTTCACTATTCAAGCTTATTTCCGGGTTATCTCTTCCAGGAGTTTGCGGTAGTAGACATAATTTTCAAAAGGTACATCCGTGCGAATCCGTCCATCGGCC
>JASFTQ010000261.1:0-6826 GCA_050053515.1 Desulfobacterales bacterium
GGTTTTTGTCTACTTGGGATTTTGCCAGGCAGATCATGCCGCTGCTGTTTGCCGGTGTGCTGGCGGCAGGACTGCTGCTGGGACGACCCGGTTCCGAAGGCCTGATCCCTTCGCAATGGATCGGCAACCTGGTGGGCGGCAACACCCTGCGGGCCAACCTGTTCGCCTCGGTGGTGGGGGCCTTTATGTATTTCGCCACGCTGACCGAAGTGCCGATTATACAGGGGCTTTTGGGCGCCGGCATGGGTAAGGGTCCGGCATTGGCCCTGCTGCTGGCCGGACCGGCCCTCAGTCTGCCCAATATGCTGGTGATTCGCAGTGTGCTGGGCAACAGAAAAACGGTCGAATTTGTCTGCCTGGTGGTAGTTATGGCCACTGTCAGCGGTATGATCTTCGGCCATTATTTCGGTTAAGTAAGCAAGGGTGTCACACAACGCCGCGAAGTCACCAAAAAGGCAATGATATTGTATTAATTCAGTGTCTTTTGCACGGAATTAATTCTTATCCGATAACTCACAGCCTTAAGAGAGTTTAAGAAATTTAGCGGTCGGCCATACGCAATCAATCCCAAAAAAGGGAGATCACGCTTGTTGCTAATAACCTATTCCAAAAAAATATCCAGACCCAAATGCAATCCCGGATTTGAATCCGTGCACTGCATAGCTCATCTGGATCAGGATATCTCCGAAGTGATGCCCTATCTTAACGCCGCCCTCGGAGGCTTTGAATATTTCAAAGATCCGCCGGCGGTAACATTTCGCACTCAGGGCAAGTTAATCACCGTTCATGGCCGCAAAATCGCGATAAATGCACTCAAGGATGAAGCCGAGGCCGACAAGATCCTTGAATGGCTGAAACGGGAAATCAATACAGTCTGGGAAAATCGCGAAAACATCGATCCCAGCTACGATGGTGCACCCAAGCCCAAATTGATTGAAATTCTCAAACTGCTGCCCAAGACCAACTGCAAAGAGTGCGGCGAATCCACCTGTATGGTTTTTGCCGCCCGCGTGGCCGAGGGGGCAAAAGGATCGGCGGATTGTCCACCAATTGGTGCAGAAAACAAACAGCGACTCGAAGAATATATGAGCCAGTTTAAGTTCGACGCATAACCAGGCAGGAAAATCGATGCATGATTTCAGTGGCGATCCCTATGAGGTTCTTGGAGTTAGAGCGTTTGGACCAGGCTATCCTAGACGATATTGATAACCTAAAATAGACTCAAAAAGCTGCGACTGTCAGCTATACAAAAGGCACCGTCAAATGGCTTCTCGGGGGATCGGTTGCACAGGGGAATTTGGTTTAAATGCTGCTTGACAATAAAATTAAATAATTTTATAATTCGCCAAATAACGAATTACAAAAGATGGATATGTTTGAATTCTTGAACATCACCAAGGCCTTGGCCGAAGAAAACCGGCTTCGCATCCTGCTGGCGTTGGATGGTCAGGAGTTGTGTGTCTGTCAGATTATTGAACTTCTCGAACTGGCGCCGTCCACGGTCTCCAAGCATATGGCCGTTCTCAGACAGGCGCGTCTGGTGGACGGACGGAAAGAGGGTCGTTGGATGTACTACCGGTTAGCCGGTGATAGCGCATCTGCCGAGGTGAAACAAGCCATCGCCTGGGTGAAAAAATCGATTGGGCGGAACGGGCGCATCCGGGAGGATTCGAAACGATTGAAGCAAATTTTAAAGATCGATCGTGAGCTGCTTTGCAGCAAGAAAAATCCGGAATGAAGACATATCTCACGGCTTTCCTCAACCGTGTGCTTTGATGAGATCGTTTACTAATGCCTTAAATTCCTTGAACCTGGACAATCCCACACCCTTCGAAACGCAAGACATGGAGGATTTTTATGGGCGAGACAACTGTCAAGAGGCTGTCGTTTTTAGATCGATTTCTGACGTTGTGGATCTTTCTGGCCATGTTTGTCGGTGTGATGTGGGGTTATCTTTTCCCCGGTATCCGGGAGGTCATAAATTACTTTCAAGTGGATACCACCAACATCCCGATTGCCATCGGCCTGATTCTTATGATGTATCCCCCACTGGCAAAAGTAAAATACGAACAGCTGCCCCGGGTTTTCCGCAATGTGAAAGTCTTGTCCTTGTCCTTGGTTCAGAACTGGGTTATCGGACCCATCCTGATGTTTTTGCTGGCCATTTTGTTTCTATCCGGCCAGCATGAGTATATGGTGGGTTTGATTCTTATCGGTCTGGCGCGCTGTATTGCTATGGTCATCGTCTGGAATGACCTGGCTTCCGGCGACACCGAATATTGTGCCGGTCTGGTGGCATTCAATTCGATTTTCCAGGTCCTGTTTTTCTCCATTTATGCCTATTTTTTCATCACCCTGATGCCCCAGTGGCTTGGTCTGAAAGGAGCTGTGGTGGATATCTCCATTGGGCAAATTGCCGAAAGCGTGTTCATCTACCTGGGCATCCCGTTTATCGGCGGCATTGTTTCCCGCCTCATCGGTCTCAAAACCAAAGGAAAAGAATGGTATGAGCAGAAATTTATCCCCAAAATCAGTCCGATCACCCTCGTTGCCCTGCTCTTTACCATCCTGGTGATGTTTTCCTTGAAGGGTGAATACATCGTCCAACTGCCTCTGGATGTCGTCCGTGTGGCCATACCGCTTTGTGTTTATTTTGTGGTCATGTTTTTTGTTTCCTTCTTTCTCTCCATGAAAGTCGGTGCCACCTATGAACAATCCACGACTCTCAGTTTCACGGCTGCCTCGAACAACTTCGAATTGGCCATTGCTGTGGCCGTAGCGGTTTTCGGCATCGACTCCGGACAGGCCTTTGCCGCTGTTATCGGACCGTTAGTAGAGGTGCCCGTTCTCATCAGCCTGGTGAATGTGGCCTTGTGGTTCAAACACAAATATTTCCCTTATGCAATAGAAACACCGACCGGTGTCTGCCACGTGACCTGCCAACCGTAAAACACCCTTATTGTTATTATTCATATCGCAAGGTCTGAAATATCTTGAAAATCAACGGCAAATATTTTAATTAAAGATACTACAATGTGGTTATCCCTGTTAATTAAGATCACATTATAATAATAACAGTTCATGGCTGAGAAAATCCACGCGTCCAAAAGGAAAAAGAAGAGAACAAAGGCGGTAGGACTCCTTTCAGGGGGCCTAGACAGTACCCTTGCGGCGAAACTGATGATTGAGCAGAGAATGGAAGTATATGCAATCAACTTTACATCGCCTTTCTGTACCTGTACGCCGAAAAAGTTAGGGTGTGCGGCCGTCGTCAGTGCCGTAAAACGATTGGGAAATATTCCCCTCAAACAAGTGGCGCTGAGGGATGAATATCTTGAGATGGTGCGGAAACCGAAGCATGGATACGGGTCAGGGATGAATCCCTGCATTGATTGCAGAATCATGAAAATACAAAAGGCCGGTGAATACATGCGCAACATCGGTGCAGCCTTTCTCTTCACCGGTGAGGTTTTGGGCCAGCGCCCCATGTCACAGCACAAACGAGCCCTTAATATTATCGACCGTGAATCCGGTTTGAAAGGATTTATTTTGCGACCCCTCTCAGCCGCCCAGCTCGAACCAACGATCCCAGAGATAGCGGGGTTGGTTGATAGAAGCAATTTGCTGGGAATTTCGGGGCGGTCGAGGAAAAAGCAGATATCACTCGCCGCCGATAAGGGGATTAAAGATTACCCGTGTCCTGCCGGAGGATGTCTGCTGACGGAAAGGAATTTCGCGGGTAAAATGCGAGATTATTTTACGTTCACAAAGCAGCCAACTGTTGGAGATATACCGCTGCTTAAAATCGGAAGACATTTTCGACTTCCCAACGGTGATAAAATTATCGTTGCACGCAATGAGCATGAATGCAAATCGCTGAAAAATCTTTGCCGCCAAAGTGATCACCTTCTTGTTCCTTTTGATTTTCGAGGGCCGACTGTAATTATCCAGGGCAGTTCTTTCGATGCTGCTATTGGAAAAATATTTCATTACACAAAAGGGTCTGTTCAAAAAACCGCACGTCTTGCTCATCATTATAAGGGGAAAAACAAAATCATCTATCTGATGAAAGATAAAGAAAAAACTAAAATAACCTGAATGAAGGCGGGAAACCCCTCCCGGTCCTATACCGGTTTTTCATCAAATATCTTCTTTAGCTTTCTTAACTCCGATTCGGCGTCATCAACCATCTCGTCGATTATATTTTTTAGCGGTTTGATTTGATCCACCAAACCCACCGATTGGCCGGCCATCAGAGACCCCTTTGATACATCGCCGTCAATGACCGCGTTTCTCAGGGCGCCTACCCAGAAACGTTCCACCGCGTGCAGGGCGTGGTTCCGATCGATAAGATGGTGGTCAAGTTTGTGCAGCAACTCCAGTTGAAGTTTGCCGAATTCGATGGTCCCTTCATTTTTCAGCGCCCGCACAGGTATCACCGGCAGTCGGCTGTCAAATGATGGGGTTGCCATCGCATCCTTGGCTTTGGCCCGCTTGAAGACTTCTTTGAACTTGGGATGAGCGACGCACTCCTCAGCCATGACAAAACGGGTGCCCATCTGAATTCCGGCAGCACCCATCATCAACAAGTGCGCCATCATGCGCCCGGTTGCAATACCCCCTGCGATGAATATCGGGACAGAATCCACCTGAAACAAGATTTGTTGAATCAAGACAGACAGGGCGACCGGCCCGATGTGCCCGCCGGCTTCAGCCCCTTCGAGTATCAGGGCATCTGCGCCCCTTTCTATCAGCTTAATGGCAAGCATGTCGGTTGATGCAAAACAGATGATCTTCGCACCGGTCTCTTTGGCCTGCTGGATTTCATTCTTTTTGGGGATGCCCCCGGCGAATATAACAACCTCGCACTGCATCTCGCACACCAGATTGAGATGATCGGGGTATGCCGGGGCGAGGGTAATGATGTTGACACCAAACGGGTTGGCGGACAGCTCCCGGGTTTCAATGATTTGTTTTTTGAGAATCTCCACCGGTGCATTACCCCCCGCCAGAAGTCCAAACCCACCGGCGTTGCCGACGGCAGTGACAAGTTTGGGATCACTGACCCAGGTCATGGCGCCGCACATGATCGGGTATTTGCATCCTAAAAAGTTTCGGCCGTTTTCAAAAAATCTGTCGATTAACATGTTACCGGTTCTTTTGAAGTTTATTATTTATTTCTGAGATCTGGGTATTTCTTTATTTTGCCAGTAACGCCTCTGCTTTCTGGAAATCCTCCGGCGTGTTCACGTTGAAAAAAGAAAGCAAATCCGGATCAACGGTTTTAAACTTTTCATAGGGAATTTTTTTTACAATGACTTTGTCGAAAAAGCGGTCGACCTTTATATCTCCGGCCCGCAACTGCTTTTCGATAATTGCCTTGCATTTTTGAGAATACACGGCGCATAAGGGCTGGAAATAACTGCCGGATGCAGGGACGATGATATCGACGCCGGGTTCTATTGCGCTAATCAACAACTCGATTACGGCCCTCTTCAGAAATGGTGTGTCGCAGCCAATGGTAAATACATAATCGGAGTCGGTGTTTGCAAGGCCGGCATGAATGCCGGTAAGCGGACTGTGAACATCAAATATATCTTTCACAATCTTTAAATCCCAGCCCTCGTAAAAGCCGACATTTTTGGTCACCAGTATGATTTCAGAAAATATTGCCCGCAACGGCACAACTATCCTGTCAAGAAACCGATGATCGCCTAATTGAAGAAAAGCCTTGTTGCGTCGGTTCATACGTATGTTTAATCCTCCGGAAAGGATTATTCCGGCGCAAGCTTCAGAACGCATAAATTATTACCTCGTAATACACGTTAACTACGTCAAAATATTATGCCAATAGCCATAAGCCCCCGGATGCTATCCATAAATTTTTGGCTGCGGATCAAATCGGAAGGACATGGCATGTCTTACAGACCTGGGGTCGTTGTGAATTTTAGTTCACTAAGGATACCCTGATTTTGGTTCCGGCTGCAATCTGATCGATCCCCTCAGGAATGGAAATGATACCTTCGGCATCTGCCATACTCTTCAGGCGGCTGTCGTACCTTATGGGGCGAAAATAGCAGGCGTCATGTCTGTTTTCGAATCTACCGAAGATAAATTGGGTCCAGTCCTTTTGTCCGGTAACCGTATCAGCCAATGTGGCCGGTTTATGGGGTAGCTGAAGATTCGAGCGTCCGGCAAGTTTCAAGAGTCCGGGTAGCGCCAGTTTGAGGAAAGCCATCAGGTTGGAAGGGGGACCGCCGGGCAGAATAAAGATCGGCGTGTTTTTTAGAACCCCGAAACCGATAGCTTTTCCCGGTCCGATCCGGACGCGGTGATATACTTTTTGCCACCCCAATTGGCCCAGAATGCGGGCAACCAGGTCCCGGTCTCCTGACCAGGCACCACCGCTGGTAAGAACAACATCGTAGGCCTGGCTTGCAAGGTTCAGTTTTTGGCCGATGCTTTTGACATCATCCCCAACGATATCCAGATGGGTTTCCATACCATAGCGTCTGCACCACGCGTTCAGCGTAAACATATTACTGGCGAACAGTTTTCCTTCCGACAGCGGCTGACCAGGCAGAAGCACCTCATCGCCAGTTGCGATAATGGCCACCCGGGGCCTTTTAATTACTTTGATTCTGTTGTGACCCGCGGCAGCAAGGATCCCGATCCTGCCTGGAGATAGATGGCTCCCGGCAGGGATCACCAATTCACTAATTTTAACATCACATCCTTTGGGTAAAATATTTCGTCCGGGCTTGGCATGCTTAAAAACTGTGACCTTTTCATTTTCAGTACAGGTGTATTCCTCAGCAACCACGGC
>JASFTQ010000262.1:0-6792 GCA_050053515.1 Desulfobacterales bacterium
ATAATTATTTGAGGGGTCGGGGTGTTTTTTTTACGGCAAGATGCCGGGTTGTTGCCTGCCAAGCCTGACAGCGGCAACTACCCTGCATTTTACTGCCGGTTATTTAAAACTTTCAGGCCAACAAAAACCGACACCGTGTTTTGCCTTTCTCGGCGGCAACAGCCCTCTGCCCCTTGGAAGCACTGGGGCGATCAGCTTGCGGTGAAAAAAACACCCCGACCCCTCAATTAATTATCAAGTTCAAAAACGTGTGTCAATGCCAAACACCGGGTTCTGTAGACAGTGGTTGTCGTGTAACCTGTCGATGCGAATGGTGATAATAACGGACATTTAGGGGGCTGCAAAAAAATCAAGAAGGCTTGGGAGCATCGGCCTCTGATTCAACTTTTTTTCTGCCGAATATCCTGGCACCCAGAATACTGATTTCATAAAGAAGCATCAAGGGCAACGCCATCATGATCTGGGTGACGACATCGGGCGGTGTCAAAATCGCCGCACCGGCGAAAAACAGCAACAGTGCGTATTTTCGGTTTTTTTTCAAGAAGTCAACGGAAACCACGCCCAATTTGGCCAAAAACGTTACAACCAAAGGAAGCTCAAAAACAAGGCCAAAAGCGAGCAGAAGTTTGGCTGAGAAGCCTAAATATTCTTTCATGGCCGGTAAAGCCCGGATATGCTCGTTGGCAAATCCCAGGAAGAACTTGAATCCCCAGGGAAAAACAATGAAATAGCCGAACAGAGAGCCGCCGACAAAAAAAAAGGAGGAAAGAAAAACGATCGGAATCAGCAACCGTTTTTCCCGGTCATATAAACCCGGAGCAACAAACATCCAGAATTCATAAATAATGATGGGGGCCGCCAGCATCAGGCCGGCTAGAAAAGCAACCTTTAAATAGGTAAAAAAAGCTTCGGGAAGTCCGGTGAATATCAGGGTATCCCCTTTTTCCATGACCCGCAGCAGCGGCTGGACCAAAATTTGAAACAGCTTTTCTTTAAACCCGTAAGAGGCGGCAAATCCGATACCGACAGCAATGAAACAGATGATCAGTCGTTTTCTCAGCTCCTCCAGGTGTGCGGTAAAAGGGGCCTTTCCCTCCTCATCCATTTTTTGTCGACCCTTCTAATCCGTTCTTTTTAGCCCCATTTTCGGCTGGGCGATCACCGGTGAGTATCTCAGCATCCGTTTGACCATCCATCTCTTCTCCAGAGCGTTCATCAGCAAGTTGATTTTTTTTAATATCGTTGCTGGCTGTATTTGCCTCACGCTGATCTTTTTCTGTTTCATGTTTGGCTGTTTGCGTGGCGTCAGGGCCGGTTTTCTCGTAATCATCCTGCACGGCCGGCTCAACCAATGATCCTTTGATATCGTCATTGATATCTTCAAAAGTGCTTTTCACCTCCTTGAAGTCACTGTCAAGGTCGATGGTTTCCTTGAATTCGGTGGTCGCCCGTTTAAACTCGCGCATCGCCCGGCCGAGGGATTTGGCAAGATCCGGCAGCTTCTTGGGCCCGATGACGATGAGTGCGATGGCCAGGATCAAAATCATTTCTGGCATACCGATGCCAAACATATCGCTCTCCTTCTTGGTTTCCGATCCATTGATACATTGGCAATTGAGCCGCGGTGTCTGGAATCTGAAACCTGAAATGGGATGATTCCCAATGAAAGTAATTGTACTTACTGGGTTTACGGTTATGTGTCAAGCACTACCAAAGCGATGTCTGCGATGGTATATTATTTTGTCCAGCGGCGGCTTAAATTTTCTTGATAAGACGATGTAATTTTGGTAAATTTTCAGGTTATGGTGATCAGATTAAAGCAGACGCCCAGCCGGCAACCGATCATTGGAATTTTAAAGGAATTGGTATGATTCACGCCTTTGATCAGGAGCAACTCGAAAAAGCAGAGTCTATTTTAGAAGAAGATCTTATCAAAAGCGGTGTAAACATTGCCCTGGTTGTTGATATGGCCGGCCATATCGTTGCCAATAGCCGCAGCGACGACTGCAGCCATGACGTGTATTCGCTGGCGGCCCTGGCAGCGGGGAACTTTGGAGCGGTAAACGCCATGGCCCAAATTGTCGGCGAAGAGGAATTTTCTCTGCTCTTTCACAAGGGCCAGGATGAGAACCTGCATTTTAGTAAGGTCACGGAGGAGTTTCTGCTGATTACAACCTTCGGCAATGACGTATCGCTGGGATTCCTGCGACTAAAAATTGCTGAAGCTATCGAAAAAATAAGGGAGCTCTGGTAATCGTGTGGGCAGACCCGTCGATTTTACATGGCCTCGGGTTTCAATACCAGGAAATAAAGACTTCCCTTATGCTGCATGTGCCCTGCTGCCACCTCGGCATACATCCCGTTTCCCCAAAACAGATCCGAACGACCCGCACCCCGGATGGCTCCGCCGATGTCTTGGCTCATCACAAAACGACGGAAATCAATCCAGCGGGTAATCTGTCCGGAGCCATCAATTATCGGCTTTTGGGTTTTGATAAACGCCAGTGCCGGTAGCGGAAATAATCGGCGGTCAACCGCAATGGATCTTCCCGGTGTCAACTTAACCTCGAGAAATCCCAGGGGGCCCTCCACCTCCGTCTTAAAGAATACATAACTGGGGTTATGGTTGAGTATGTCGTTTACTTCTTCCGGGTGATCCCGCAGGTAAGCCCGAATTTTCTGCATCGACATTTCTGATCGGGGTATTTTGTTTTGCTCGATGAGCAGTTTTCCGATACTGCGATAGGGTTTTCCGTTCGTATCGTGATAGTGTACGTTGATTGTTTGACCGGAATCCAGAAAGATCCTGCCGGATCCCTGAATTTGCAGAAAAAACAGATCAACCGGATCTTGAAGCCAGGCCAGCACCTCAGCTTTTCCTTCCAAAGCCCCCTCCTGTTCTATTTCCCTGCGGTCATAATAGGGCACAACCGTGTTTTCATTATACCGGCCGCTGATTTTTTCTCCCTCATATTTTGCTGAAAATGCTGAAAGGTCGATCGACACAAGATCGTCGGGGCGGGCCAGGATCGGGTAGCGGAATTCATCCGTTCGTTGGCGGCTTCCCTGCAAAAAGGGTTCATAATAGCCGGTGAAGAGAACCTTTTTTCGCCAACCGTTTCCGACGGATCTGTATGCCCTGTAATTGGACTTTATGAATTTTCTTAAATTTCTATCGGACGGATTTGTGCTGACAAATTCAAGAAAGTGCTCCAGTGATCGTATCATATGAGATGCGGTATATTGGTCTTGGTCAAACCGAAACATCGTTTCCGGTGATACGTTTTGCAAATAATCAATGCTTTGACGGATACTGTGCGCTAAACCGTCGTAACCCATATCATCGGAAAATCCGGGATATGACAGTCGAGACAGCCTGTACATCCCCCGGTTTTTGGTGAGCGTACATCCTGCGAGCAAGACGACTGTGGAAATCGCCAGACAGCCAAAGAGATTTACGATCCTGTGCGCCTTGCTCAGCCGGTATCGCTTCATTTTTTGGCTGTAGGACAAATGCATGATGTAACGCTTTTTTTGCTCATCATTGTTTTTTTGTGACATAAGTGCCGCTTTTTCCGCCGGTTTTTTTTACCAACCGGATGTCTGTGATCGTCATTTCACGGTCAATTGACTTGCACATATCATAGATGGTAAGCGCGGCAATCGATACTGCCGCAAGGGCTTCCATTTCGACACCGGTTTGACCGACCAATCTGACGGCGGCCTCGATCTGAATCGAATGGTGTTGCTTATCCGGTAAAAAATCGACGCTGACATGGGTGATATTCAGCGGATGACACATGGGTATCAATTCAGCGGTTTTTTTGGCGGCCATGATACCGGCGATTCGGGCGGTTTCCAGCACATTTCCTTTTTTAATTCGCCGGTTGACTATACGCTGCAGCGTTTCAGATTTCATGGAAACCGTCGCCTGGGCGCTGGCCGTCCTTAAGGTTGCATCTTTGCCGGTGACATCAACCATTCTGACACGGCCGTTTTCATCAATATGGGTGAACTTGGGCATGGTGGCTGACCGCCTTGCTTTCCTGCAAGCCCCGCTGCCTTCGGGGCGGGGGCTTCAATCACTTTCCTATTTCAGAGTCGTGTCCCCAGAATTCTGTTAAAACGCCTTGCTGCGTTTTGTATGTTTATGGTGTTTGTGCAACTAAAGGTAAAATTGAGTTTTATGCGTCGCGTGTATTTTGATGGCATTTAACGTATCCTGCAAACATGAAATTACATTTTCTCTTATATCACCGGCTACGACCAGAAACATGACATCATCACCAACCTTAAGATCCTGGTTTGCAGCGATGTACAACTTTATATCGATGATACCAGGCTTTTGTTTATTTTCATCCAGAATTTTGTTCAGCTTCTCATGATTAACAGATATTCGCAAGCCGGATACGGCGCGACCGTCCCTGGAGGTTTTCCGCACCACACCGTTATGGCACAAAATCATTCCGACGTTGTGGTAATCGGGATGCTGTCTAATTTTTTCTATGAGATCAGCAAGACGCATAATAATCCGGATTTCAAGTACCGCGGGGCCAGTCAGATCCGTCTGCGGTTGAACTCATCGGCTTCAATTTTTTCGGCCGTCTCGAGATCGGCCGGGGAGTTGATATTAAAAAATGAGATCAGGTCGGGATCCTGCTTTCGCAATTCCTTTTCCAGGATTTTTTTGACCCGGACCTTTTTAAAAAATTGTTGTATTTTGAAATTATGCCGGCGGAGATTATTTTCCGCAGGTATCAGGCATTTTTTGGAATAAACAGCGCAAAGCGGCTCGAGCCCCGACGCGGTTTCAGGAATGATGACATCAATGCCGGGTTCAATATTTTCGAGGAGGATTTCAATGACCCCCTTTTTGAGAAAAGGCGTATCGCACGCCGCAATAAATGCATAGGGAGTGGCCGCAAAAAACAGACCGGCCTGCAGGCCTGTTAAAGAACTGCGAATCGGGAAGACATCGCTGGCAAGCTTGGCATCATGGCAGAGGTATTTCATCGGATCATTTGTCACCAAAATTTTTTCTTCAAACAGATCGTTGAAAATATCCAACAATCGCGTAACAATGTCCTTCCGTCCCACCTGGACAAAAGCCTTGTCCCTGCCGTTGAAGCGCTTACTCAGGCCGCCTGCCAGAATTACGCCACTGCAGGAATATGTCATACGCGTCAACGCTCTCATGCGGATGTTTTTGCGGTGTTATCAAGCAATTGTTTCTGTAACCGTTAAATTAAATAATTTATGCCCGGAAGTCAATATTGCACCCTTTACGGGACTCACCGCAAGCGTTTGTCTGATTTGAAGCAAACCGCGGCTGCAAACAGCAAATCCAGCCGTAACTTGAAAGTCGTGACATAGATCTTGATCATCTCCTGATGGATGTTATACAGTATCGTTATCTGAATCGCGCGATGCAGCCACGGAGGCTGAGCGGCTTGCTTCCCTGCAAAGCGGGCGTCCCCAAAATGATTGCAGGCGTGAACAAAAGGCTTTCAAACCGTTGCCACACTTTTTGAACTTATTTCTGGGACACAATACTTGTAACCATGGGTACCCAAGCGCATAAACATACGGCACCAAAGTCGGTTAAGGTTGGCATAATAACCGTTTCGACTACCCGGACCCGTGAAAACGATGCAAGCGGGGATTGGATGCGCCGGCAGGCGATCGCCGAAGGGCACGAGGTTGTGTGCCATCGGGTCGTAACGGATGACAGCACCATCATTACGCAGGCGATCCGCCGAGAGATCCAAAACCGCCATCCCCAGGTCCTCCTGCTAACCGGCGGCACCGGCATCAGTAGCCGCGATGTCACTATCGAAGCGGTGCGGCCGATGTTTTCCAAGGAACTGACGGCATTTGGTCCGCTGTTTGCCCAACTCAGCTTTGGCCAGATTCGGTCCGCCGCGATCTTGTCGCGGGCCACGGCCGGAGTCGTGGGCGAAACCGTCGTATTTTGCATGCCGGGAAGCCTTGGCGCCTGTAAAATTGCCTGCAACGAATTGATCTTTCCTGAACTGGGTCATCTTGTGCGCCACGTTCTAATAGGATGAGAGTCGCAAAAAAAAATAATCTTTTGACCGCTGTTGTTGCCACTCGCAACGGTGACATTATTGATCTTCCGGGGTACGCAGCGGTGGGGATGGCCCATGACTCCCTGGTGCCCCAGACGGTGGCGGGAACCCGGTACTTGCCCTACGGCAGTGAATTGATGTTTCTGCCGGATCGGCATCCCATCCTCTTCGACCTGCGCCGCGGGCGTGTCGAAACCGTGATCAACAATCCCTATCGAACCGGCGAAAAGCTACATCCCGTAGCCGCGTTTAACGCCCCCGGTTATGTTATCACTTACATCAGCGCCTATAAAGAAAACAAAGACGCCAATATGTTACCCTTGTTTTCATATGGCGCGGTGGGCTGGCACCGCGGAAAATTCAGATCAGCCGTAATTCGCGTAGACCGAGAGAAACGCCAGGATATAAGACGGATGGAGCCGCAGGAAGTACTTGCGGGTATCCATCAAAAGCGCCGGCACATGCCGTCCAATCGTCTGAGAGCCCACCTTGAAAAATGCGCCCTGACTTATGGGTGCCCCGCCGGAAAGAATTTTTTCCTCGGCAGATACGAAGCGCCGCTGCCCACAGCAAAAGATTGTAATGCGCGCTGCCTGGGCTGTATTTCACTTCAAAGAAGCGCAGGGATACCCTGCAGCCAGGAAAGAATTTGTTTTTTACCGACGCCGGAAGAGATTGCTGAAGTTGCCTTGGCCCACATTAT
>JASFTQ010000263.1:0-6791 GCA_050053515.1 Desulfobacterales bacterium
ATGGCGGCTTTGGGCGCAGCCTATGCCAAAGTAATCAGTTTGAATGAGTTTATCGCCCGTATCAAAATTTAATGAGATATAAGTTATTACCGAAAACTGGCAAGGCCTGGCGAACATTTCTTTTGCGCTGGGCAATTGTTTTTGGTCTTTTGATTGCCGGATTACTTTATATCACCAAAATGCCAGATTCATCCTATTCGGGTTCACTTAATCCCTTGACCGATCAAGAAAAGCGTCTGCGGGACAACCTCAGACAGCACGTGATCCAATTGGCCGAAAAAATCGGAGAGCGCAATGTCTGGCACCCCCGGCAACTGGAAGCGGCTGCTGAGTATATCGAAAAAATGCTGGAAAACCGGGGTTTTGATGTATCCGCACAACCATACCCGGCCCGGGGCATTACCGTAAAGAATCTCGAGGTTGAACGGCGGGGCTTTTCTTTACCTGAAGAAATCGTAATCATCGGCGCTCATTATGATTCGGTTATCGGCAGTCCCGGTGCAAACGACAATGGTTCCGGTATCGGTTGCATTCTGGAGGTGGCCCGCTTAATAGCCGATCAAAAGCTCAAGCGGACGGTTCGGGTTGTGGCCTTTGTCAATGAGGAACCCCCTTTTTTCCAAACGTCTCTGATGGGCAGCCGTGTATCTGCCGTCCGATCGCGTCAGCGTAAAGAGAAAGTTGTAGCCATGCTTTCGATTGAGACCATTGGATATTATACAGAGGCGCCCGGCAGTCAGCACTATCCGTTCCCATTCAGCTTTTTTTACCCGAGTACCGGTAATTTTATTGGGTTTGTTAGCAACTTGTCCTCCCGCACGCTGCTTCACCAAGTCATGACTTCATTTCGGCGCCACACCGACTTTCCCTCGGAAGGCGTTGCTGCTCCAGGTTGGATCACCGGGATTGGCTGGTCCGATCAATGGTCCTACTGGCAGGAAGGATATCCGGGGGTCATGGTGACCGATACAGCGCCCTACCGATACCCTTTCTATCATACCGGTGGAGATACCCCTGATAAAATAGATTATGAGCGTTTGGCCCGGGTAGTAGCCGGCATTTCAAGGGTAATTACCGAGATTGCCGAAGCGGAACATTCAGAATAAGATACCCGATCTGTCTTAAATCATTCGTCGTTTGAATCTGGTTTTTTATACTTGAAACCACATAGAGTCGTATATAGAATTATATTACCGAATGATGTCAACCTGACTTGATTTTTAATGCAGGCCATATTTCTAAATCTGATCCCTTATTTTTTGAGTATCGCTAACCGTTGAGATTTGAAAGGAGATAAATTGGTGGCACAAAAGACCGGAACCGGACCCATCGGCGTGCTCGGTTACAGGATATTCGGCCTTCCCGTTGATCGTGAGGTGATATTTTCGAATCATAAAAAGGTTTATAAGAAAAAAATAGAAAATCGCCAGCGAAAGCTCATTATAAAATTACCGTTCCTCAAACCCTTTTTTGATGTTACCGAGAAAATTCTTCTGGTCACCACCGGATATTCCCCCACCACGACAATCGATAGATTATTGGTGGGTTGGTTTTTTGTCTACCTGAAACGCTCGCTTTTTATTTTTACGGATCAACGAATTTTCCACATTCCCACAACCCCTGTTTATAAATATCGAGGCTCAATTGCGCAGATTCCATATGGCGCATGCAAAGCCATCGACATGAAAGGCAGAACCCTTGAAGTTCAATATAAAAAGTTCGGCAGAATTGAGAAATTTTTCGGTATCGCCGGCAAGGAGAGAAAAAAAATAAAGGAATTATTAAAAACCCTGCCGATGGGAAAAAAAGAAGCAGCAACTGCTGAACGAACCTTCCTTTGCCCGCGGTGTGCCACCCCTCTTACAGGCCATAAGTATGCCTGTATGAAATGTGATCTTAAATTCAAAACCAAAGCCCTTGCTGTGATCAATGCCATAATATTTCCCGGCGGCGGCTATCTTTATTTGCGGCAATATTTTTTGGGAATGACGGCAGCGATATTAGAGATTTTTCTCATCGTTATCATTGTGATTTCCGTGATGGACACTCTCAATGGGCTGCCGAACAGCCTGATACGCCTGCTGCTGGCCGGATTTGCTTTGATTTTGGAAAAGGCCGTAACAGTCGTTCACGCGACCACGTTTATCGTCGAATTTATTCCGAGAAAAAAGAAACTTAAAAAGTAACCTTCCGTGAAGGATAAGTTTTTCTCAATGTTTCAGAGGTTCCCGCCTTCGCCTCAAGGGCTTCGGCGCGGGACCCAGGGTTCAGGGGCCACATCAAATCTGAGCCATTGAGCGGATACAGCCTTACCGGGTCCATGAAAACATCGATGCGCCGGCAATCAGAAAGGCCATTGTCATCAGCGCCAAAATGCCCAATTCCGGGCTCACATCCAGCAACCCCGCACCGTCATTCATGATCTTTCTCACGGCCCGCAGCAAATGAGTGAGCGGAAATATCTCGGCAAACATCTTCACCCATCGGGGTGCCCCCTCCAGCGAGAACCAGACTTCCGACAAAAACATCATGGGCCAGGAGATAAAATTCAATATGCCGGTGGTGAATTCCTCGCTGGTTCCCCGTGAGGCCAGGATCAGACCCAGGGCGGTGAGGCTCAGGCTACCGACAAGAAATACCAGGAAAAGGTTGAAATAAGATCCGGCGACATAAAATGAGAAAATCAGATCACACCCGATCCACACAACGGTCAAAGTAAACATCAACAGAAAGATTCTGGAAAGCATCTGGGCGCTCAAATACTCAAAAGCTGTCAAGGGTGTGGCTTTCAGGCGTTTGAGAACACCGTTTTTGCGATAACGAACCACGATATAGCCGACCCCCCAGAGCGCACTGAACATCATATTCATTGCCAGAATTCCCGGGAACAACCAGTCGATGTATCTGATGTCGCGCCCCTTGATTTCTTTTCGGGTGGCCAATCCCAGATTTTCAAAGGGATAAAGGCTGGTATGGAATATTTTTTCGACGATGTAGCCTTTGGGAGAGGAATCGCTTATCCAGTATTGCGGGGGTTGGGTTCCGATTTTGACCAGGAAGTCAATTTTATGATGTTTGAGTTTTGCCAATCCTTCCCGGGCAGTCGGGAATCCGATAAACTTCAGATTTTGCGAGGTTCTAAAACTTTCGGGGAGATCCAAATTCTCACGCGCAACCGTTTCCGATTCGTATGGGAAAATCCCCACTTTATAAACCGTATAGGCCCTGCCGCTGAAAATTACACCGAATCCGGCCACAATCAAAAATGGAAACAGAAAATTCCAACCAAAAGCGGCGCGATCCCTCAAGAATTCGCGATTTCTCGCGACAAACATGGTCCAGAACCGTGTAAATTTCATTGCGGTTATTCTCTTAATTGACGCCCGGTTAAATTGATAAAGACATCCTCCAGGTTTGAGCCCCGGACGGTCATGTCGGCAAGGTCGACCCCCAGGGACAGCAATTCCTTTAAACAGGCATTCAGGTCGCTCGTGTTGATTTCAAGTCTGTCGGCGAGTTCATTGTAATTCATAGCCAGCTTTTGCCAGGGGCCATCAGCATCTTTTTTAGGCAATATCACGGTAATTTCGGATGAATATTTTTTTATCAGTTCATCCGGTGCTCCCTGAGCGATAATTCTGCCGTAATCCATGATGGCGACCTCATCACATAAATGCTGGGCCTCCTCCATATAATGCGTTGTTAATATCACGGTTTTATTTTTATGTTTGATCTGTTCGATAACATCCCACAGATTTCGGCGTGCCTGGGGGTCCAGGCCGGTGGATGGTTCATCCAGAAAAATCAATTCCGGTTGATTGACCAGGGCCAACGCCAGCATGAATCGCTGGCGCTGGCCGCCGGAAATTTTGTCGTTGTATTGGCGCTGAAATTCCCCCAGATGGCACAATTGGACAAGTGCATCCAGATCATACCTGTTGGCGTAGAGGCTTTGAAACGTTTCCAGCGTTTCGCGGACCGTCAGAAAAGCCAGGAGAGTGGTGTGTTGAAATTGGATGCCGACATCTTCCCGGAAGGAAGTCGATCTGGGTTTTCCTTTGAAGAATATTTCTCCGGATGTCGGTGAGAGAACATCTTCTATTACTTCAATTGTTGTGGTTTTACCGGCACCGTTGGGACCCAGGAGACCGAAACAAAGACCGGGTTCGATTGAAAAACTAACCCCGTTGACCGCAACGAGGCTTTCATACTTTTTAACCAGGTTTTTAACTTCAAGCAGCGGCGCCATCTGTCAGCTCACACATATTTCAGGATGATAAGGTCCGGGCAACGGGCATTTTTGCCATGAGTGCAGGCTCCCCCCAGGTAATTTATCTGTTTAGTCCCGATTCTGGGGTCAGCGAAACATACGATCCACGCGGGGCCATACAAAGATTCATATTATAAGCATTGAAGGGCGGTTATCAACCGTTTTCCGCTGGTCTTCTAAATCAGCGGCAGGGCAGGGAATAACCGGGTCTAAACGGACTGTGGCCCAGATATTTTTGAGCGGTCATTAAAACGTTCTGGACTCAGCGAAATTATGTTCGGGCAACAGCCCTTATATAATTGATACAAACCGCAAAGCCATTTAACTTGACAATGCCGCCGGCACGCTTTAACTTGCATGCGAAACCATGGGGTTAAGCTTCTAACTGTCAGGGGGGCTGTTGCCGCCCGGAAAGGCAAACTGCGCTGTTGGTTCCGGGGACGGTGTCGGGAGTGATCAGCAGGGGATAAAACTCAAGAATGTTGCCGCCATCAGACATAGCGGGCCATAACCCGACATCTTTTCGTGCAAAAAATAGCCCTGGAATTAGAATATATAGTGATTGTCAAAATAACATTCCGATTGCCCGCGGGTCAGGCAGGGGGTAAATTTTTGTCGACAAGCTGATTACCCCGGTGATGCCAAGCGACAAAAGGTGGTTGCGGCCTCGATGAGCAAACGACGGTGAGTCTTTGTGTTAACAACCATGCGTTAACTGGCAGGGGGGCAAATTGATAGGAATGGGCCATTTCCGAGCAAAGGGGGCGGTGATTGTGCATCTTGACGACAAAAATTTACCCCCTGCCCGACCCTCTTCATTCTGCTTTATTTAGGAACATTATTTTGACATTCGCTATAATTGAATCTTGTACGAGTCGAAGGATTTCAAAAGTTTAATTATGCCGCCCATCTTATTAATCGTTGGAAAATCCAGAGCCGGCAAAACCACCCTCATCGAAAAACTGGTTCCGGAACTCAAAAGGCGCGGACATAAGATCGGCACCATAAAGCATGCCCATCATGGCTTTGACATCGATAAAAAGGGCAAAGATAGCCGCCGCCATCAGGTGGCCGGTGCCGATACGGTCGTCGTTGCCTCTCCGGATGCCATTGCGATGATCAAAAAAGAACCCTGGCAGCGACTGGAGAATTTAACCGGTTATTTTCAGGATATGGATCTTATCCTTACAGAAGGGTTCAAGAGGGAAAAAAAACCCAAAATTGAAATTCATAGAGCGGCCACGCATAAAAGCCCCGCTTGCCTGAATGATGCAGACCTTGTGGCTTTTGTCACCGACTCCGACTTTAATCTTAAAGTTCCCACCTTCGGTTTGGAAGATATCCGTCAAATCGCAGATTTTATAGAAAACAATATTTTAGGCCTTCGGCTTTCAGCCGTCCACGGAAAGTAGCTGTTCGGGGCGGGTTTTTCAGATGAACAAAATGACCAACCCCGGAACCCAGGGTGCACTGAGCTGGCCTCGGCTGCTGCCCGGCACGCTTGTCAAGCGATATCAGCGTTTTTTGGCCGATGTCCGTTTGGATGGTGACGGTGTGGTTACAGCCCACTGTCCCAATACCGGCAGTATGAAAGGGTGTTGCCAGCCGGGCAGGCCGGTTTTTCTTTCCACCCACAACAACCCCAAGCGAAAGCTGAAATACACCTGGGAACTGATACAGATGCCCGAATCACTCGTGGGTGTCAATACGCTGGTACCCAATCGGCTTGTGGCCGAATCCATCGGGGCGGGGTTGATCGAAGAACTCAACGGTTATGATCACATGTTCCGCGAAGCCCGGGTCGGCCATTCGCGTATTGACCTGCTCCTTGAAAAAGCAAACGGTAAGCGGTGTTTTGTGGAGATAAAGAATAGTACGTTGGTTGCCGGCGGTGTCGCCTATTTCCCCGATGCCGTTACTTCAAGGGGTTTAAAGCACTTGCAGGAATTGCGGCAATTGATCTACGACGGTCACCGCTGCGTGATGTTTTATTTCATCCAAAGAATGGATGCCCGCGAATTCAGCCCGGCGGACCACATTGATCCGCAATACGGCAAGGCCTTGAGAAAAGCAGTACAAAAAGGCGTCGAGGTTTTGGCCTACGATGTCGATATTGATTTGAAAAGAATTAAATTGAGGAATAACATTCCTTGCCGTCTTTAATCCCCGATCTCTAGTTAATTGAGGGGTCGCCCGGGGGGTTTTCCTCCCAACCTTTAATATAATAATAGCGGAATGAATTATCAGCAGCGAAATCGTGCACTGTCTGAATGCATTAGGGAGCGTTGCGAAGGAACAGGCTATAACCCATACGTACCTTTGGGACACGATGTTGATTTTACCCCTAATTTACTGTTTTAAAGTTTAAGCGCTGTTCTTTCGCTAGGATCCCTTATGCATGAGTTTGCACGATGCAGTCGCTGATGATTGAAGTGCACCCTGCAGCAAACTGCAGGGTGCCCTCGCCGATAGGAATTCTATCTATTCTTGATTCGCTCGCTGTCTCCGCCGCAAGCTGTGC
>JASFTQ010000264.1:0-6786 GCA_050053515.1 Desulfobacterales bacterium
GAGTTTAAATCGTTGTATCTTTTGATCATGTTGATTTGGTTTTATTTTTTCAATTAATTGTTATATTTATACTATATCTCTCTCTTAAATAAATGTAAAATACGAATAACCAGGAAGCAGCCCAAATCACTGTTCGCTTAGCATTTCGATAGAATGGCTTATCCGAAAAAATACGATATCATCGTGGTCGGAGCCGGTCATGCCGGCTGCGAAGCTGCTCTGGCAGCCGCCAGAATGGGCTGTAGCGTGCTTTTGATGGGCATCGATCTGGATAAAGTGGCTGCTATGCCGTGCAGCCCGTCCATCGGGGGGATGGCCAAAGGGCAACTTGTCAAAGAGATCGATGCACTTGGCGGGGAGATGGCCAAAATTACCGACAAAACCGCCATCCAATATCGCACCCTAAACACCAAAAAGGGTCCTGCAGTCCATTCTTCCAGAACTCAAAATGATAAAATCCGCTACCACACAGCCATGAAGGCGGTTATTGAAAGTCAGGCCAGCCTCGATGTCAAACAGGCCATGGTCAAGCGACTGGTTACGGACGACACCCGGATCGCCGGTGTGGAAGATATCACCGGTTACGGCTATCCGTCCCGCTGTGTTGTTTTGGCAACCGGAACGTTTTTAAGCGGCCTGGTGCATATCGGGTTTAAATCAATTAAGGCCGGGCGAGCCGGAGAGTTTGCCTCTTATGATCTACCGGTCCATCTCGCGGAGCTGGGATTTGAACTTGGCAGAATGAAAACCGGCACACCGCCGCGACTGAGAAAATCAAGCATTGATTTCAGCAGGTTCAACCGACAAGAGGCAGATCCGGAACCCACACCCTTTTCCTATTTTACCCGAAAGATAGTCATGCCCCAGATTCCAAGCTATATTGGCCATACCGGCAAAAGGGCCCATGATATCGTGCAAAAAAACCTGAAACGCTCGGCTCTGTATGGCGGAATCATCAAAGGTGTTTCCGCCAGATATTGTCCCTCTTTCGAGGACAAGGTCGTGAAGTTTCCGGATCGCGACAGGCATCAGGTCATACTCGAACCCGAAGGCATCGAAACCGAAGAAATCTATGCCAGCGGCCTGGGCAACAGTTTGCCTCTGGAGGTTCAACTTGAGTTTGTCAGGTCCGTCGAGGGTCTGGAAGAGGCCGAGATCATGCGGCCGGCCTATGCCATTGAATACGACTATGTCAATCCGATCCAGTTAAAACCGACCCTGGAAACCCAAAAAATATCCGGACTTTTTATGGCCGGACAAATCAACGGCACTTCCGGTTATGAAGAGGCGGCGGCCCAGGGATTGTGGGCCGGAATCAATGCCGCCTGCCAGGTCCAGAAAAGACCTCCTTTTGTTCCGGATAGATCTCAGGCCTATATGGCGGTGATGGTGGATGACCTGGTTACCCGGGGTACCCGTGAACCCTATCGCATGTTTACTTCGCGGGCTGAATACCGGCTCATGCTGCGGGAAGACAATGCGGATCTGAGGTTAATGGAAGACGGCCATGCTCTCGGACTTATTGACCGGCAGACAATTAGGGAAATAAAACAGCGCAAAAAACAGATCGCACAGGAGTTGGGCCGAGTACGAAAAACAGTCATCAAACCGTCGAAAGCAGTGAATGATTATCTTCAACAGCGCGGCACAAATCCCATCAGCAGCGGTATTTATCTCGATCAACTGCTGAAGAGAGCGGAGCTGGGCTATGACGTCGTCGAAAAACTGGCCAAAAATCCCGAGCCGGTTGTCGACAAAGTTGCCCGGCAGGTAGAAATCGAGATCAAATATGAAGGCTATATCAAACGGCAGATGGAAGATATCGAAAGCTTTAAAAACCTCGAAAGAATGAAAGTACCTGAATGCTTTGATTTTTCCAGCGTCCATGGACTGTCAAACGAATTAAAGGAGAAGCTTTCTGCGGTGAGGCCGGCATCGCTGGGCCAGGCATCGCGGATAGACGGTATGACGCCGGCGGCGTTGACCGTTTTGATGATTGCGCTCAAAGCCTATCATAAATGAGGGGTCGGGGTGTTTTTTTCTTGCCATGCAAATCCCGCCGAGGCGGGATTGCAAGTGCACCGTGTAAAGCACTAACGTGCTTTTGTCTATCTCCGCTTATGGCGGAGAAAGACAACCATCCCGTGCTGGGCACGGTCTGGCCGTTGACGGCACGACAAGATGATAGCCCCAGTGCTTCTAAGGAGCAAAGGGCTATTGCCGCCGAGAAAGGCAAAACACGGAGTCGGTTATTGTTGGAGTAAACCTTTTAAATAGCCGGCAGTAACATGCAAAGCAGTTGCCGCTGTCAGGCTTGGCAGGCAACAACCCGGCATCTTGTCGTGAAAAAAACACCCCGACCCCTGATAATAAATGAACGTGAATCGGATTGGGGGTATATCACCGGCCGCAACCGAGTAAACGTTTTAATAGATGCCTGCGAAATGCATCATCTTGACAGCAAATTGGATAAACATTAGATTCAGTTAATTGAGAGGTCGGGGTGTTTTTTATACTGGCACTGATACAATCATAAAACGTCTTTGCAAAATGATGACATTGAGGAGTTTTGGACATGGCTAATACGGATTACTACCAGATTCTGGGCATAAACAAAAACGCCAGTGATGAAGAAATAAAAAAAGCGTATCGCAAACTGGCGATGAAATACCACCCGGATCATACCAAAGGGGATAAGGCCGCCGAAGAAAAATTTAAAAAGGTCAGCGAAGCTTACGCGGTTCTTAGCGACAAAGAAAAGCGCAAGCAGTATGATACCTTTGGTGCGGAGGGATTCCAGCAACGTTTTAGCCAGGAGGATATTTTCAGAGGCTTTGATTTTGGTGATATCTTGCGGGAATTCGGTTTTGGCGGTACAGACCCGTTTTCCGGCAGACGCGGTGGTATGCGGTTTTCATTCGGCTCGGGGTCGCCGTTTGGTTTCGACACCGGCCAACAACGGGCTCAGATGAAGGGATCCGACCTGGTATACGAACTCCCGCTGACCTTACACGAGGTCATTGCGGGCACCACCAAAGTCATAAGTTTTGACCATAAAGGGCATTCTGAAAGACTGGAGGTTAAAATCCCCAAAGGGATGACAACCGGAAAGAAACTGCGGTTGAGCGGAAAAGGCGAGGCAAGCCCAATGGGGGGCGGGCCCGGAGATTTATTCATTCAGGCCAAGGTGCTTGATGATCCGTTATTCAAGGTGGACGGCCAGGATCTTTCTACCCATCGGGAAATAAAGCTGAGTGAAGCGATATTGGGTACTAAAATATCTGTTCCGACACCCGAGGACAGAGAACTCAGTTTGAAGGTTCCCCCCGGCACCAAACACGGGACCAAAATGCGGCTTTCCGGTCATGGACTTCCTGCCATGACAGGTAAAAAAAGAGGCAACCTATTTGTGCGCATCCAGATCAAAATCCCCAAATCTCTCACCCGGGAGCAGAAAAACTTAATCGAAAAGCTGGCGCAGACAGGGCTGTAATTAATTAAAATTATTGACAAGTAGGCCTATTATATGTAATTCTAGTGCCGTTTGAGGTATTTTTAGCCGTTTGGACGACTTTAGGAGAATGGCAATCTGCTACTTCTGCTCATGTCTGACCTTATTCCGGTACTGACCAAAGAGGAAATTGATAAAGCAGTCTCTGATATTGCCCGCAGGATTTCATCTGATTATAAAGGTTGCGATCTCATCCTTATCGGTGTGCTAAAGGGCGCGGTTATCTTCCTTTCCGACCTCATTCGAAAAATCACCATTCCAGTTAAAGTCGATTTCGTGAGGCTTTCCAGTTACGGCGCTGAAACCTCCTCATCAGGGAATATCCATCTTAGCAAAGATGTAGAGATTGATCTGAAGAATAAAGATGTTCTCATAATTGAAGATATCGTTGATACCGGGCTGTCTTTAACTTATTTAAGCGATCACATCAAAAGCTTCGGTCCTAACTCGGTTAAGATATGCGCGTTGATCGACAAGCATGAACGCCGAAAGACAGATATCACGATTGATTACGTCGGCCGTGTCATTCAAGAGGGTTTCCTGGTTGGCTACGGGCTGGATTATGCTGAGAAGTTTCGCAATTTGCCGGAGGTATACCACTTGAAAACTTAATCAGCGGGGTTAACAATGATTTTAACATGTGAAAAATGTGATACCAGTTTTAATTTTCCGGACAACTTAATCAAAGAAGCCGGCTCCAAAGTCAGATGTTCGAAATGCCGTCATGTGTTTGTCGCCTATCCTTCCTCGGGAGTCGAGAAGCCAGTGGCCTCAAGCCCTCAGCCATCGTCCGCGGCGCAGGGCGCATCCGGGCTGGACGATGTTAATCTGACTGAAATCGAGGGGATGCTCGATCTGGACATTGAGGAAACTAAAAAAACCGCACCGGCGGAGCCAGATTTTAATCTGGATTTAGAAGAAGACGTTGCCGGACCGCCAGCCCACACGGAGTTTGAAGAAACCCAGGAACTTGATTTTTCGGATATGGACATTGATGACAGCGGTGGATCCGCTGAAGCCTCTGAAGACCTTGATCTCGACCTGGGTCTTGATTTCGAGGATACCGATTCAGCTTCTGAAGTATCTGAGCCTGAGGCGGCGGGCGACGAGTCATCGGATGAACTTGACTTCGAACTTGATCTGGATCTTGACGAATCGGCAGACGCGGGGGCGGCCGCTTCCGACATGGAGTTGGAAGAGACTCAAGAGCTTGATGTTTCCGATATGGATAATTTGCTCGATCTAGATGAGCAGCCGGCGGCAGAATCCGGATCTGACGAGCTTGACTTTGATCTGGATCTGGAATCCGGGCCGGAAGCGGGTTCTGATGAACCGGACGCCGGCGCAATGGTGGATGACGCAACCGATGAACTCGACTTTACGTTAGATCTGGAATCCGATTCCAAAGATTCCGATGCCGGCGCTGCTGCCGGTTCAGAAGCCACGGCAGAGCTGGAACTTTCAGAGTTAGATGATATGATTGATATGGAGGAAGAACCCGCTGCAGACGAGCAAGCGGGTGCTGCCGCCGATGATCTTGATTTTGAATTGGATCTTGAACCGGATGCGACCCCAAAGGCTGATGACGTCAGAACCGAATTGGAACTAGAAGAAACGGAAGAGTTTGACGTAACGGATCTAGATGAGATGCTGGTCGATGATGATCAGCCGTCGCAGAAAGCTGATGCTGCTGAAGTCTCAGATGATTTGGATTTCAAGCTGGATATCGCCGAAGAAAGCCCGCCACAGGTTGCTTCGGATGCCGAGTTTGAAGAAACGGCTGAGTTTGACTTGTCCGATCTTGAGGACATGCTGGAGGATGAGGATGAACCGGCTGCAATTGAAAACGCAGGCGGGGCCGAGGATCTTGACATGGCATTAGACATGGAGGCGGAACCTGAACCGGTCGCCGATCTTTATGATGATGACGCCGCGGATGTAGAGCTCGAATTTGAAATTGAGGATAACGAGGCAACCGGGCCCCAGACCGCTGATGCTGCCGCAGCCACGACGCCAATCGGCGAACAAGAGGCACTTGATGATACCTTCGACATGGGTCAATTCACCGATGACGCCGATGCAGCTGAAGTCGCGGATGCCGAACTTGCTTATGAAATGTTGGGTGATGAGGAACTGGCTCCTCGGAAAAAACCGAAGCCTCCGGCCCGCCGGGGCCTCAGTGGCCCCTTTCGGGTGTTATTATTGCTGGTTTTGCTGGTGGGCGGCGGTTACGCCGTTTATACATTATCAGAAACCACGGGTTTAAAGATTCCTTTTATCGACGAGCTCAAGGGGATAAAAATTCCTTATGTCAGCGATCTATTAGGGACCAAGGTTCCGGATCCGGGAAACCTTAAAATCAGGATTGACGCCAGAAGGGTAGACGGTTGGTATGTGGAGAACACCAAAGCCGGCACCATTTTTGTGATCAAAGGCCGGGTCAAAAACATTTATAATCATCCCCGTAACTTTATACGCATCACGGCCAAGGTCTATTCAAAGGGCGGCAGAAATTCAAGGGTTCAAACGGTTTACGCCGGCAACCTGCTCAGCGATAATGAGCTCACGACCCTGGCGCCGACCGACATCCAGAAAAGGTTGAATAAGCGGTTTGGTGATAAAAAATCAAATTTAAAAGTCAAAACCGGCAAATCGGTTCCATTTATGGTTGTGTTTTCGAAATTGCCGCCCAATCCCAATGAGTACACGGTGGAAGTGGCGGGGTCTGTCAAAGGATAGACGACCCGATGAACTCAGGCCTGTGGTTGGCGGTGTGGCGCTATCACGGGGAAAATGACCGACGCGGCCGGAAGTCGCATTCACAAGTGAAGCTCCCCGCCCCAAGGGGCGGGGGTTCTGCCGTTCGGCAGTGCTTCGCAGCCCGGAAAGGAAGTTATCTGTTTCAGATAACTTCCCTTAACCCCGCCTTAAAAGGCGGGGCTTGCGGGGAAGCCAACCGGTCAGGGCTGCTGTTTTCAACTTGACTATATCAAAGATAGCTGTTAGACAGGCCGGTGTCGTAATTCCAAACCACTGCTGAAAAATTAAAGTAATGGTTTTGCTGTCGCTTGGAAGTCGCAGGTGAATCCAGCAGTCGTGGCGATGTAGCTCAGTCGGTTAGAGCATGCGGCTCATATCCGCAGTGTCCGGGGTTCAAATCCCTGCATCGCCACCATCGCTCAAGACTATTGTCTGTGCAATAGGTTTCTGATTTTATTGACCTTTCTAATTCAATCCCTTCTGCACCCAATTGAATCTGTGTTACACTTATGCGT
>JASFTQ010000265.1:0-6774 GCA_050053515.1 Desulfobacterales bacterium
ACGGTGCCGATATCTTTGAGGGTGAATCCCTTATCCAGGGCCGCCTTGCTGACACGGATCCAGGCGATATCCCGCTGGCCGATGTGCATAACCCCCTGAATGTAGTTGATCAGGTGATGAATCTGGCGTTCGATGATCGGTTCGAAATCGGTCTGAAATTCCCGACCGGCAACCTGAATGTATATGCCCAGCGGCAGTGCAGCGCCTTCTTCGATATCCGTGATGTCGGGCCCATCAATGACGATCTCACCGTCTTCGATTTCATTCATCTCGGCCATTTTAACCAATTCGGTGGCTTGACTCTTGCCGCCGCCCATCTGGCAGTAAAGGTCGGCGCCTCTGACCCGCTCGCCTTCATAGGCCGGTCCGAAAGAACAGGGAATATCGATTTCGGAAATGTGGACCTTAAGTCCTCTGACCTCCACCGATTTCTGCACCATTTCTTCATGGGTAACATTGGCCACAACATGTTCGTAAGTGCAAATACCGGTGGGCAAGATCTCGGGTATATCGGTATCGGACAAGGTCGGAAACCCCCAGTTGACACAGCCGGCAGCGGCTGCGGCCCATTCGGCGTTGACATCCCCCAGGGCATTGACAAAAGCAAAGATCCGGTCTTTGTTGTAAAGCAGCATCTTTCGATAGTCTCCGGGTTTAACGCCGCCGAAAGCCATGGCGGCTCTATTGGCGAAACCCAGGGCAAATATGGCCGAAGAAATATCCGGGCCGAAGGGCACGATCCGGGTATTCCAGCCGACCTGCACACCGGCCTGGAGCAACTGCTCGATGACGGTAGTCCCGTTCTGATTGGCCGCGCAAAAAATATACAAACTGCGTTTCTGGTACTCTTCAACGATCATTTTGGCGGTTTCAGGATCAGGGGCAGCTCCCACAACCGCGGCAAATCCCGGGGCTGTCCCGTCAACGAACTCCACGCCTCTTTTTCGAAAAACCGTGTCATCCGCCGCACCGAGCCAGATCTTGCCGGCCTCTTCGTCGATATCTTCCGAGTGCAGATAAAAATCCGGTTCTTCCAGATACCGCAGGGCTTCTTCGATTTCAAAGGCCAAAAGGGCCGCCATCCCGGCATCCAGCAGCGGACCCAGGTAGGGCAAATGGTTTTGACCTTTGATGTGCGGCGGCAGCAGGCCGCGCGCAAATTCCAGCGGTTTTTGCATGTCCTCCAGTGTTTCGACCTTCATTCCGAGCAGTGAGTAGATAACCGGCAAAAAATAGGCGGTGTTAGGAAATCCAACCTTGGTATCTGCGTCATACGTCTGCAGCGCTTTTTTGTATTTTCCTTCCACTTTCGAAACAATATTGTAGCCACCTTGTATTGCGGCAAACGCAACTAATCTTGACATGCCTCTCTCCTTCTTTGAAGATTTTTATTGTCTATGAACTAGACCTTTAACTGTGATTTTTTCAATTTTGCTTCCGACTGGTCCGGGTTAGGTTTTTGAAGTTATATCCGGTTGAATTTAATAAGACATACCCGGACGAAATTTCCATATTCACAAATACCTGACTTGATATCTAAGCGGATTCCAGCTTCTGGCGATCGGCCATATCCATCAATACCCTTTCGCGGGCCTTGTCGATGCCCAGTTCCTTGCGTTTTTTATCAATGTGGGCAATCATTTTATGGGCATGCTTGATGGGATCCGGTTCCAAATCCCACATGCCGCCGTATTTCTTTTCAAGGTCGTTGAACAGATAATTCTGGAACACCGGTGCGCCGGTTGTTGGAAAATGATATCCAAATACGGTATAGACGCCGGATGAAACAAAGTAATGCCCGATACTAATCGCCTTTTCGCTCATCCACTCCGGCGCGCTTCCGGCTGCCGGCAAATCACACAGCTCTTTGCCCAGGCCGCCGGCCTTGACGACCTCGGTGGCAGCCAGCAGAATGCGGCTGTTGTCCACGCAGGAACCCAGATGCAGGACCGGCGGGATACCGACGGTTTCACACACTTCGGCCAGACCCGGTCCACAGTAGACTGCAGCGGTTTCAGGCGTCAGCAAGCCGTGCATGGCGCAGGCAATCCCGTTACAACCGGTACTGAGCACCAGCACATCGTTTTTGATCAGTTCTTTGATGATCGTAATATGAGCTTCATTGTGGCGCGTTCGGGCATTGTTGCAGCCGACGACCCCGGCCACACCGCGGATACGTCCGTTGATGACATTGTCATTTAACGTATAATAAGACCCGCGAAACGTTCCGCCCAGATGGTATTCGATCGACTCGACACCGAAACCGGCGATTTGGACGGCTTTTTGTTTGGGTATCATCAACTCTGTTTCCCGGTTTTCAAAATTGTCGATGGCCATCTTGACGATGCGCTGGGCATCTTCCATGGCATGGTGCTCGTCGAACTCGATGTGGATCACATTTTCTTGTTCCATTTTGGCAATCGGGTGGGTTGTAACCAGTTTGGTGTGAAAACACTTGGCGACGTTGGCCAGGTTCTGAAACACACACTGGATATCAACCACCATGGCATCACAGGCACCGGTAATGATGGCAAGCTCCTGCTGCAGATAGGTGCCGGCCGGGGGTACGCCATGGCGCTGCAGGATTTCATTAGCCGTGCAGCAAATACCTCCCAGCTGAATTCCTTTGGCACCTTTTGATTTGGCATAATCGATCATTTCCTGCGACTGGGCGGCCGCCACAATCATTTCGGATAGAACCGGTTCATGTCCATGAACAATGATATTGACATGGTCCTCTTTCATGATGCCCAGATTGGCCTCTGACTGCAGCGGGGACGGCGTGCCGAACATGACGTCTTGAAGGTCGGTTGCAAGCATCGAACCACCCCAGCCATCGGCAAGGGCCGCCCGGGTGCATTGTTTGATGATGTTTTTGTAATCCTGATCGACTCCCATGTGGGTCCGGTGCATAATCTCTACAATTTCCCGATCGACATTCCGCGGCAGAACACCCGCTTTTTTCCAGCGCTCATACAGGGGTGCCGGTGCTCTCTTCAGGTAATAAAGTTCTCCCTCGGCCTTGCCCCACTCGTTCAAAGCCTTCTCGGCGACCTCTAACGCAATTTCATCCAGGTCCCGATCCAGCTGTTCACCATCCACTTCAACCGTGGTGGCCACACCAAAATGGGGTGCAATCGCCAAGAGTTTGCCGGGATCCTTGATTTTATAATCTTCAGTTTCCTTGCGGGCTACGGAAAGGAATATTTCGGCAACACTGCGTCCGTGATCGGAATGGGCGGCTGCACCGGCTGCCACCATGCGGGCAAAATTCCGCGCCGCAATCGTATTGGCCGTCGCGCCGCACAATCCCTTGCGGGTGTCCTCGCCTTCTATCCCTGCTTTGGGAAGCGGAAGGCGACACGGTCCCATGGCACAATTCTTACAGCAGGTTCCCTGGATACCGATATTACAGGGTTTCATTGTAACGGCCCGGTCAAAAACCGTGTCAACGCCTAAATCTTGCGCACGTTTGATCATCCCCTGGGTTGCAACATCGATGGATGCCGCCACCGGATCAGCCACTTTTTTAAGCTTGGCGCCTTTTTCCTTTTGCTCTTCTGTCATTAACAGATCCTCCTTCTAATATTGCATATTGGCGATTTGCGATCGAAGATCGACCATTCGAAAAAATACCCTTTTGGATAAAATGTGCATGCCCTCTTGGGTCTATTCCCGTTGACGGGCTTCATCGTCAACCGCCATTTTTTTTCAGTCCGCCCGTCTGTGGATTCGGTTGAGTCTGTCCAGCATTTTATCCGTTTGAGACACTTGGACTTCCGCGGGTGTCATCGGTACTTTATCCTTCTGGGGAGCAGCCTTGCGTTTGGCCATAAGTTGTTCTCGTTCTTTTGAGCGCTTTTGCCGGAGTTCTTCCTCTTCAGCCTCCATCTTGGCACGCGCCTCTTCATTAGCCTTCGTTGCAGCCTCCTCTTCGGCCCGGGCTTTAGCCTTGGCTTCTTCTTCAGCCTTCGCTGCAGCTTTTTCCTCGGCCCGGGCCTTAGCCTTGGCTTCTTCTTCGGCCTTGCGCTTGGCCTCTGCTTCGGCCTTTGTTCTGGCTTCCTCTTCGGCTTTGACCTTGGCCTCTTTTTCGGCCTTGGCCTTGGCGTCCTCTTCGGCTTTGGCTTCTTCCTCAAGCTTGGCTTTGTCTTCGGCTTCGGGCGGTTTGGCCGGTTCCGGTGGTGGCGCCTCCGCGGCAGGCTCTGCTGCCGGCTTTGCGGCTTCGGCCGGAGCAGCCTCTTTTGCCGGCGGCGCTTTTTTGGCCGGGGCAGGTTTTTTGGCTTCCTCTTCGATCGTCAAATCCGGCTGCGGAGCAACGGACGCGTAATCGATATCGACATCAGCCAGGCGTTTATTGATGGCGGCGATATCGGCCGCAGCCCCCCCTTCGATTGCCAGCTCGATAAAAGATCTAACCATCCGCACGGTTTCAGGATGTCTCAATATGAGTATATCCGAACCGGACATCAGATAAGATACGGCCGCTAATGCTTCCATGAGAATGGCCCGGCGTTCAGGATCCCCTAAAATTGGTGCTTCGTCAACCGCTTGCTTGGCTTCCTTGCATCTCCAGACCTCGTTGCCGATATTGTTGATGATCGGAAGCTGGAGCTTGTCGTCTCCCTGGGTCAAGGCTGCCATTCTGAGCCGCTCCATTACTGAATAGGAGTATTCCAGCCCATAACCCAAACCGCCGGTAGTGGGATCTATAAGCATTCGATCGGTGGAGACACCCAGATTTTCAAGCAGGATGTTAACCTGTTTGGCCAAATTCACATCAATCGGTGACGATGCAATAATAATATGGCCATATCCCATGGCAGCCGCACCAATGCCCTTGTGGTTTTTATCTTCCACCGGTCCGATGGCCAGGGTTTTATCCTGGCATTCTTCGGCAACCTTTTTGAGCACCTCTTCGTCTTTCTGGGGGTTTGCACATCCCCAGACAACCAAAGGTACATCGATGGCATCGGCAACCTTTTTGACGCTGGCAGCTGCGGATTCCGGGCTGGCATCCTTATCATTCGGATCAATGCTTTTGAGTTGGAGAACAATGATATCGGCGCCGAACTCTGCCACACATTTTTTAGCCCAGGCTGCGGGATCGGAGACCACATCCTTAAAAGGAGCCAGGGCCGATTCCGGCCACTCCGCCGGTTCCATGTCCCAAATTTCCATTGCGATTTTAGGCTTATGGGGCATGGTACCCTCAAATTGATAAAAAGGATAACATGTTTGTCCCCCGACGGTAACTGCCTTGCTGCCTTCACCCAATGTGATTTCCTTTATACTGCCCGTATAACTTTCTTTGTAGAATTCAAAACCCAATGTTACCTCCTTTAGATAACGGATGAATTATTGTGAAGTCAAAAGCACGCACGTGCTTCAAGCGTTACACTTGCAACCGGCTGCGGGGCAGCCGGTTTGTATGGCAAGAAAACAAAAGAGATTATTTATCTTGCAAACAAATGTTTGTCAATAGAGGAGTGGGATTGAATTATGTTTTGTAATTAAATCTGATTCAGGGGATCGGTATAAATCATTGCAGCATGGACCTGCGAGCCGCAAGGCGGCCTTTAAGCTTTGGAAAATTATCCAGGTCGGTATGGGGTAGGAAGAGCGCAGCAACGTAGTTGTCCATATACGATGAGGTTTCAGAAAGTTCGAAGTTGGTCATTTTTTTGGTGACCTCCACAACGTCCCTGCGAATGCGATTGGTCAGGGAACTCATTTTGGCGCCCATTAACGATCCATTTCCCACAAAAACAACCTTGTCCGGATCGGTTTCCGGCAACAAACCGATCGTCATGGCTTTTTCCAAATCCACATAGCTGCCGAAACCACCTGCCAGAATGATCTTTTCGATATCCTGAACACTCATACCCACTTCCGTCAGCAGGGTCATGCAACCACTGTACATGGCCCCTTTGGCCCGGATCAGGTTGTCGATGTCGATTTCGGTCAGGACTACATCGCGATCAATCTGAGTTTCATCTTTCCATGCCAGAACGTACTCATAAACACCCTCCTGGGCACGAATACGGGCTGTGTTCAGGTCTCGGTTAAATTTTCCCTGGTTGTCGATGATCCCCATCTCAAAGAGCACGGCCACCGTGGTGATCAACCCGGACCCACAGATTCCTTTGGGTCTGACGTTGCCGATGGTGATGTTCATGGGTTCAAAGGTCAGAGGATCCAGGGAAAAGTCCTCAATCGCACCTTTGGTAGCCCGCATACCGAACGAGATGCCGCCGCCCTCGAAGGCCGGACCGGCTGAAGCAGCTGCACAGGCAAGCCAGTCTTTGTTGCCGATAACAATCTCGGCATTGGTGCCGATGTCCATAAACAGCGTAAGCGCATCGGTGCGATAGATGCCGGAGCCCATTACACCGGCTACGATGTCACCGCCCACATAGCTGGATACCGCCGGATAGACCAGGGCCGTCACATGATCACCCAGCGCAATGCCCAGGTCCGCGGCTTTAATCGGTGGATATAAGGTTGAGGCCGGAACATAAGGTGAGCGGCGGATATACCGGGGGGTTACTTTCAACATGAGCTGGGTCATGGTGGTGTTGCCGGCCAGGGTAATGGTGGATATCTCATCGGGATCGATTTGGGCCCGTTTGATGATTTTTTCCATGACCTTATTAATGGTCGAGATGACCACCGCTTGGAGTTTTTCCAGGCCACCGGGTTTCTCGGCGAATACTATCCGGCTGATGACATCTTCACCGTAGCTGATCTGGCCGTTAAATTCACCGAATTGAGACA
>JASFTQ010000266.1:0-6670 GCA_050053515.1 Desulfobacterales bacterium
TACCGGTGTTGGAAAGCTGTTGGATCATGGGTCCCAGGTTGGAAAAATAGTAGCTGATCTTGAGAGCAATCGGTAGGCTGACTTCTTTTTGAACTTTTTCGATGATTTGAAAATAGGCGTTTTCCTTTTGTTGGGTGGTGCGATCGAATTCTGAAGGCAGGAAAAACATGTTCAATTCCAGAGCATCTGCCCCCGCCAGCTCTAATTGCTTGGCGAAATAGGTCCATTCGTGTGAATAGACGCAGTTAATGCTGGCAATGATCGGGATCGAAACGTTGCTCTTGCTTTCAGCGACCAGATCCGTGTACTTTTTTATCTTTTCGCCCTTTATTTCAAAATCGTAATAATCGAACTGATCTAAGTTGACGCCCTCTGCACCGGCTTCCTGTAAAATATCCTCATACTCAAACATGATTTCTTCTTCGAAAATAGACTTCAACACCACGGCGCCCGCTCCGTTTTCTTCGATTTCTTTTACGCCCTTCACGGCGCCACTCAAACCGGAACTGCCGACGATGATCGGATTTTTCAGTTTCATACCCAGGTATTCTGTTGTCAGGTCAACCATTTTTGACACGCTCCTTTCCATGTTTTTGAAATCTGTACCAGAAAATCCAATTTTTTTCCAATGTTTAAGATGCCATCGGTCTTTTTTTTACGCTTGCCTTCAGCCGCTGCCGATACTGGTGATGCGCAGCATATATAAAAATAAAGAAACAAAAACCCCCAGATCTCGCATTGAGAAATGGGGGTTCCGTTATCAAGTGCCACCCTGTTTAATTTGTCGCCCAGGGCTTGGCTCCTCATTGAACTCGCCAGCACCCGTCGACCGGGCAAAATTTTTTCATTTCAAAGCGCTTTCCTTAAAGTATTTGAAAGCACCCGGATGCACCGGAGCGGATAACCCCTGAAGCATACCTTCCTTTGTCAGCATGGCATATGCCGGATGAAGGGTTTTGAAATTGTCGAAGTTTTCAAAAACTTCCCTGGTAATATTATACACGACGTCTTCGGGGACCTTGACGGAGGTGACCAACGTGGCTTTGACGCCAAAAGTTTCGACATCTTCTTTGTTGGCTGCCCCCGGATAGAAAGAAACAGGGATTTTTTCTTTGGTGTAGTATGGATAGTTTTGAATTAAGGTGTCAATCCCGGGGCCGACAATCGGGATAAGGCGTACCTTTCGGGTATCGGAAACGGCTTCTTTAACGATGTCGTTGGGATGCCCGCCTGTATAGAAAAAAGCGTCCAGTTTACCTTCCTGCAACAAACCGGATGCTTGGGCTGCCGTAAAGCTTTCGGTGGTCAGGTCGGTTTTATAATTAATGCCAACAGCCGTTAGCGCATCGATAGCGTTCCGGCGATGACCGCTGGCGGGATTTCCGATGTTGACTCTTTTGCCCCTGAGCTCTGCCATTTTTTCGATACCCGCGTCAACGGCGGCAACCAGTGTTACCGCCTCCGAATGTATGCTAAACATGGCGCGCAAGTTTTCCTGGCTGCCTTTGCCTCTCCATTGGGTCAATCCGTTGATTGCCTGGTATTGCAGGTCTGATTGAACCATACCGAGCTGCAGATCACCCGACACAACGGCATTCACATTGGACACCGAACCGCCCGTTGATACGACCTTACAGTGGAAACCATATTGGTCTCTTTTCTTGTTGACAATCTCAGCAATGGCCTTTCCGGTGGGATGATATACATCGTTAATCTCGCCGGTCCCGATGGTTAAAACCTTATCGATTTCCGGGATTTCGGCCTCGGGGGTTAAAGACGGAGCCGTTTTGGCAACTTCGCGATCCTTTTCTTCACTGGGACCGCAACCAACCAGCAATGTAAAGCCGCAGAAAATAAGGAAGCCGATCATTAGTAATTTTTTCATTTTACACTTATGCCTTTCTGGATCATGATATCTGATGAGCGGTGAATAGACCGATATACGATGCCGTTTCGCGTTAGGTACGCTATTTGCTCACAAACAAGAAATCCCCTCCGTCATGTCCGGCATAAAGGATATCCGAATATTCCGGTGTTTGGGGAGCATTAAGTATAACGGGCCGGCGAAGCTGGTTAAAAAGCCGGGTACCCTCAAGTACACCCTGGTTTTTTTTGAGTGCATCGAGAAAAGCCTTGGCAAAGACGGAGTGTCCTTGACTTCCGTCGTCAAGAACCGGTTCTACTCCCCCTGAGGTAAGGACAACCCTGGCTCGCTTGACTGCCATGCGTTGGAGATACTCAGAGGTCGGAAGTGTCAATTTTATGGCTCGGGAAAGGGTTCCGGAGTAGCAACTGTCGGCCACGACCATCACGTGTTTGGCGTCCATGGCTTTTAAAAAATCAGTGATATCGCCGGTGGATATCCAGTTGGCAGGGCTATCCTGTTCTGAATCCACCGGCAACCAATAGCCGCGCCCTGCTTCTTTATCAAGCCAGCCGTGTCCGGCAAAATAAATTAAAAGATTATCTTGGTTGGTGAGACTGCGGCGCAGCCTGCTCAGGGCATCGAAAATATCCCTGCGTCCGGCATTGATCAAGTATGTAACCTTAAATCCATATTTTCGATCCAAAAGAGACCCTACGGCCCGAGCGTCATTGGCTGCCGTTTTGAGTTTTCTTAAATGCTGATATTCATTATTTCCGATTACCAGGGCATAATAGTTACCGAATTCGATCCGGGCCAGAGCTTTGGCCTGTAAGGCTGCCTCATGCCGCTGCCGGGCGATCTTTGAAAAACGCCCCTTTGGATATCGAGAGAGGTAGTTTGCAAAGTTCTCTGGGTTCTCACTGTCCTTTATCTTTTCCCAGAACTCCAGTTCTGCGCGTTCTCTCTTAAGAGAAGAGAGATGCGCAGAAAGACGGCGGGCATGATCAGCATATTGTCCGTCGGGGTAGCGCAGAAGATATTCTTTGAAATCTTCGGTATTCGAACTTTGCTTTATGCGGTTCCAGAAGGCCAGCTCTTCGGTCTCGGCTTCGACTCTGATCAAGTTTTCCATTCGCGACGTTGCAATTTCGGCAAAGATACCTTCAGGGAATGCCTGTAAAAAGTTCTGAAAATCGCTGACCCTTCGACTTTCCTTAATTTCGGCCCACATCTTGACTTCCAAGTTTTGCTTCTCTCTGGCTGCGGCGGTTAGCTTTTCTATTCGATCTCTGGCCGTGCCTGCAAACCTGCCTTCTGGATAGTGTTTCAGATAGACTTGAATTTCGGAGATTTCCGAACTGCCCTTTACCTGATTCCACAATAATATGTCAGCATCCATGGCGGCAGCCTCCGAACCGGCGGCTCTCAACCGCTGAATTCGTAAAGCGGCAAGATCCCTGAAAAGCCCCTGGGGGTATTTGGACAGATAAGCTTCAAAGTGCTTCGGGTCGCTGCTGTCCTTTATTTTGGCCCAATCCCCAAGCTCCTTGTTTTGTTTTTCTCTATCGTTGATGATCTGCAGATTACCCTTTGCAAGGGCGGCAAAGCGGCCCCCCGGATAACGCTTCAGATAATCTTTGTAGTCCTTGACTGTATTTTTTTTAGAAACAGCCTCCCACAGTTTACGCTCTGCAGGATCTGCCGCGGCCTTTTCCTCTCTCTTCTCCTCGGGCTTCAGCGCGGGTGTTACCAGCAACTGTGGCGGCAACTTTTCCACGGAGATGAGGGCGGCCTTGACGCCGGCTACACCATCGGCCTGGGCAACAAGGCTGTTTTTGCGGGCCAGTCGCATGATAAATGTTCCCTCCCCCATACCCGCCGTCAGCAAGCCACCACCGGAAATCGCATAGTTACCCGCAAGGATGCTATTATCAAAATCGATGAAACCGACAGAGAATTGGAGATTCCACACATGCGGAAAAGCTGTCCAGGTACATGTAAAATGGCTTTCAATTAGAATCTTATCGGCAGCTGAAACAGTCAATTCGGTGTAACCATCGGCACAGAACACGGGGGTTCCGATCCACATTAGGGTGGCATCCATTTCAAATTTAATCTGTGACGTTTTCCTATCCAGGCTTACCTGCATCAGGTATGGTTTTTTAATGGATGCCATTCCCGGCATCGGCCCTCCTTGAACAAACCACCGCAGAGACCGGCGCATGCATTCTCGCGAGTCGGTTTTCGAGGCACATAACACGGCTTCCGAGTTTTCGTTGGCTTTCAGCATCATAAAAATGCCGCCGATCAGTTCGTCTTGGCTGAAACGACCAAGAGCCGGGCTGCACTTGCCGTTCAAACACACTTCTACAGACTCCGCACTTTTAAGGACCTTTTTTGTCGTCGAGGCACACCCTGCTAAAACAAGAGACAACGTCAGCAAGGCCAGAAAATATCTGGCGGCTCTTTCCGGTACTTTGAAATTTTCAATTGCTGTCTGCATATGACACCATCTGAATATGGAAAAGAATCCTGATATTATTTGAAGAAGTCGTTAGAAAGGCGGTGGGCCATGACATTCTAACGGGCTGTTGCCCAATCATATTTTGGCTGAGTCTAAAACGGTTTTCGATAAATCTAAAGCTTGCTGCAGGCGCATTGAACCTGATTGAGTCCCGTTGGGACGATTTTTCAAAGCGCCTGGAATCCCGCCGGCAGGCGGGATTCAAAAACGTTTTAGACAAAGTGAAAAAGGATTTGGGCAACAGCCCGTCAAGAGTCAACCCTCGCTGTGATCGGCCCACCACCTCAAAATAACTTCAGTCTGTAAATAGAGAGGCAAACCAGATTGAAAATAAGCAGGACTTTTGTAGGCAGCAAACATTATACTGCAAGAGAGGTATAAAATCAACACATCTGGAATTATACAAACGGGCAATCTTCAGGAATGAAAGGCCACCACTGAATACCGATTTTGGATGCCATATTATTAGACTCCAACAAGGCTCAATGCGGTGTGAAGCCTCCCGCCCTAAAGGGCGGGGCTTGCAGGGAAGCAAACCGGTCATAGCTGACCGGCGCTCTTTACCTTCTTTACCCGGTTATGGGTCTCTAAATAGCAGTCAAAGGCTTTCCGGGGTTTGTCAAAGGGATCATAAAAATATTGCTGCACCTTTTTTATGGAGAATTTGCCGCGTTTTACTGCATAATAAAGTTTGTTCCCCAACATATATCCCAGTTGAGTGCTGAACATTCGAGACACTGCGGATTGGCTGTGATACAGTTCAAAAAATTTAATTACGAATTCAGTTGCATCGGCGGTTTTTCGCTGTAAGTAAAAATGCTGCAAAATGTATCGTGCGACTCGTATGTTTTCCGGATCGGCTCTTTTAATTTCTCCGCGCTTGACCTGACCTAAGAAGCTCCTGAGAGAGCTTTCCGTATGCGATTTGCGCTTCTCGTTGATGAATTTACTGCCAAAAAATCCGAGACATTCGGTGATGACATCACGATAAAAGCTGTCGAACGGGCTGATGCTCGCTGCACGCGGCCCCCTGAAGACGGCATTTAAGAAATGGCTGGCCTCCTCAGCCGCCATATTTATGTTTGAATTCGCCAGATAAACGAGGTAGGCCCTCTCACCCGAACTCTCATATTCCAGGAGGAAGCCTTCGCCTTTTTTTATTTTACTCCGAATCAGCCGAAGCTGGCCCTTGAAATCAGGGGTGTTGTGAACCAGCTCCATGAGATCCAGATTGTTGGGATAGTAAATCGTCAATTTTTCCAGGGCATCCCGGGGCAGCTTCAGACCGAGAATGGAGGCAAGGGTGGTAACCATTTCGTGCACCATTACTCCGCGGTCTTCATAGGCATCGTCCTCCCATTCCTGATGCACCGGAAAATAGGCGTCTATGGAATAATCCAACCAGTTTAAATAGGACTGAATTTTATTGGCCGGCATGGTATTCATCACACAGTACATGTTCTCACTCAGTTTGAGCACATCGGATTCCTCCAGGCCCTGGCTGCATAATTTCCAGTAGAGGTTTTCTACATTTTGAAAAATGATAAGCGTCCTGGCGGCTTCGTCCAATTGTTCCAGCAAAAGCTTCACCTCTTTGGGAAGATGATTCGGCGGGATATGATAATCACCATCTACAACGTAAATCAACTTATTGGGATTTCGAATGAAAGCCTTTGCAATGATGCGCGCTGCATATTGATCCCGCTGCTGCAACCTTTTAATTCCTTTGACACCGTCAATTTCGGTGTTGATGCCTAAAATAGGGATTTGATTCTCCAAGCAGAACAAAACAATCGGGCGCCAATTCCGCCACGGGAAGGGCCATTTTTTAGCGTAATCGATTTTTTCAAGAAACTCATTTTCGGACAACTCCCCGGATAAAAATCGATCGATATACTTTTGGTCATTTCCCTGAAACATCTCCAGGCAAAGGATAATATCCCTTTTATCCTTGATATCACGAAGGATCCGCAAAACGGAAAGTTGAGATTGTTTGAGGGTATGATAATCTCCATGAAAAATAATACCGGCTGCCACGACTTTTTTTATCAGTTCGGTTTTATTTGAAATTTCCTCATAGGTTTTTACACAGCGCGTATACTCTCTGGCATAAATTTCAACCCCGGGGTTGTGTCCCAAACTCTCGCGAACCAGCTTGACGTTTTGTCGATAGTTCTTTTTATGGATGCGGATGAGTTGTTCTCTGAACTCTGTCATGGGCTATCAGCGTCTTAAGAATTAATGGAAATTTATCCTGGCTGTTATTATTCTCTGGTTCG
>JASFTQ010000267.1:0-6661 GCA_050053515.1 Desulfobacterales bacterium
GCTCCCGTCTTTGCAGCCATGAGACTTGCGAGCCGTCTGAATTTACCCGCAGCGCGTCTGCGGGGTTACCAGTGAGGTGCTGATATATGAATGCAAAGTATATTGTATCACTCTTAGCTGTTGTCGTGCTGTTCTTGCTTTCCTATGCGGGGGTTGCGGCAGTCGGAATGCAGGTCGTGTTCGGGATTATTGTCCCTTATCTGGCCTTTGCCACCTTTGTCATTGGGTTTACATACCGCATCATGGATTGGTCACGTTCAGCAGTGCCCTTCAGCATAACCACAACGGCCGGTCAGCATAAATCGCTACCCTGGTTCAAGCAGGAGCGCGTGGACTGCCCCTCAGATACCGGCGGGGTTATTCTGCGAATGATTCTCGAAATCGTTTTTTTCCGTTCGCTGTTTCGAAATACCCGCATGAAATTAAAGGAAGGATCCAAGCTTGCTTATCAGCTGGAAATTTTCCTATGGGTGGGCGCATTGGCATTTCACTGGGCCTTTTTCACGGTGTTGTTCAGGCACCTGCGTTTTTTTACAAACCCGGTGCCGGGGATTGTCCAGCTGGTGGAAAACGCTGATAGTTTTTTCCGCTTGGAAATTTTATACGATTTCATCCACATTGGGGTGCCGGGTGTGTATCTATCCGGTTTTGTCCTTTTGTTAGCGGTAAGCTACCTGTTTCTGAGAAGAATTTTCGTCTCCCATGTAAAGTATATATCGCTGGCCTCCGACTATTTTCCCCTTTTTCTAATTTTCGGCATCGCGTTTAGCGGCATTCTAATGCGCTACTACGCCAAAATTGACGTCACGGCGGCCAAAGAACTCACCATGGGTCTCGTTACTTTCAGACCCACAATACCGGATGGGATCAGCCCCATTTTTTATGTCCATGTATTTTTTGTCAGCATCCTATTGGCCTATTTTCCCTTCAGCAAGCTGATGCACCTGGGGGGAATATTCCTGAGTCCGACTCGAAATCTGACCACCGATACCCGGGCCAGACGGCACGTCAATCCATGGAATTATCCGGTCAAGGTTCACACTTACGAAGAGTACGAAGATGAGTTCAGAGAAAAAATGGTAGCGGTTGGACTGCCGGTGGATAAGCCACCCGTTGATAAACCGCCTGCTCAAGCGGCTGCAGAGGGATCAGATAAAAAGGAGTAAGAGATGTCAGAGCTTCCCACACCTGAAGAAATGCTAAAGGTAGATCATCGTCCGCCGGCAGCGAATTGGATGGATACGCCGGTAGAAATCAAAAAAGGGATCGCCTGTTATGCCGGCAATCCCAAGAGCCTTGAAATAGTAGATCTTCCCAATCCACGAACATGGAGCTGTTTCGATGAAGACTGGCAGCTTCCTGAAAATTGGCAGACAATTATACATGAGGGCTTCAAGGAACGACTGGAAAAATACAGATCTTTCAAGGTATTCATGGATATTTGTGTCAGATGCGGCGCCTGTGCCGATAAATGTCATTACTTTATCGGTACCGGAGATCCAAAAAACATGCCGGTGCTGCGGGCCGAACTGTTGCGCTCGGTATATCGCAATGATTTCTCGAGAGTCGCTAAAATCCTTGGCAAAATAAGCGGTGCGCGACCGATGAGCATGGCGGTGCTCAAAGAATGGTGGTCCTACATGTTTCAATGTTCTGAATGTCGCCGATGTTCCGTTTTCTGCCCTTACGGCATCGATACTGCCGAAATTACGATCATGGGCCGGGAATTGCTGAATTTATTGGGCCTGAATATCGACTGGATTGCAACGCCCGTAGCCAACTGTTTCCGGACAGGCAACCATCTGGGTATCCAGCCCCATGCATTTAAAGATATGCTGGACTTTTTCACCGATGATATCGAGGAGGTAACCGGTGTTCGGGTGGACCCTCAATTTAATAAGAAAGGCGCCGACATCCTTTTTATTACCCCTTCCGGGGATGTCTTTGCCGATCCCGGAACTTACACCTGTATGGGATACATGATGCTGTTTCACTTCTTACAGGAAAATTACGGTTTTGACATTACCTGGAGCACCTATGCCTCCGAAGGAGGAAATTTCGGTTTTTTTACCTCCCATGAGATGATGAAACGGCTCAACGCCAAGATGTATGCGGAGGCCAAACGGCTGGGGGTGAAATGGATTCTCGGTGGTGAGTGCGGACATATGTGGCGCGTCATCAATCAGTACATGGATACCATGAACGGCCCAGCTGATTTTTTGGAAGAACCGGTTTCGCCGATTACCGGTACCAAATTCGAGAACGCCAAATCCACCAAAATGGTTCATATTACCGAGTTTACGGCTGATCTGATCAAGCACGGCAAACTCGATCTCGATCCCAGCCGCAACGATCATCTCAAGGTCACCTTTCATGATTCATGCAACACATCCCGCGGCATGGGCATCTTTGAAGAACCCCGCTATGTGATTCAAAACGTGTGCAACCATTTCTATGAAATGCCGCGCAACACGATACGGGAGTCGACCTTTTGCTGCGGCAGTGGTGCGGGGCTGAATGCCGGTGAGAACCTGGAGTTAAGGATGGCCGGGGGATTGCCCCGTGCCAACGCCGTCAAATACGTGCAGCAAAAACATGGCGTCAATATGCTGGCGTGTATTTGCGCAATAGACAGAGCCGTGCTGCCGGATCTTATGGATTACTGGGTCCCCGAAGTCGGTGTCACCGGCGTTCATGAGATGGTGGCCAATGCCCTGAATCTGGCCGGTCAGAACGAACGCGATACGGACCTGAGAGGTGAACCGCTGCCGGGAACCGAGAGCCAAAGGGAGGACGAAGCTGATGAAGGATAAAAAAATCATAATTACCGGCCTGGTAATTTTTCTTATTATTTTGTTTTCACCTTTCCTTTATAACATATTTATCAATGCGGGCAAAGCCCAGGTCGCCCCCGAACCGGTGCTGACCGAAAGAGCCAAAGCTGCCAAAGCGTGCGTGCGATCCACGGAATATATGAAGGCCGAGCACATGAAGGTTTTAGATACCTGGCGCCATGCGGTGGTGAGGAATGCCGAGAGAATATACGTCAACAGCAAGGGGCAGACGTTTACCATGAGTCTTTCCAACACCTGCTTGGATTGTCACTCAAACAAGACTGAATTTTGCGACCGCTGCCACGACTACGCCTCGGTGAGACCCTATTGCTGGGATTGCCATATTGATAATCCGAAGGAGAACGAGTGATGGAGAGCAGCCGAAGAAATTTTTTGAAAATAGCTGGATTTGCGGCCCTCGGTTTGAGCAGCCCCCCCGTAATGGATGCTTTTGCCAAAGAGCAAGCATCCGGTAGTCTGCCCGAGCCGCAAACCCAAAAAGGGCCGGATGCCCTGAAAGCAACCCAGTGGGCCATGGTGATCGACACCCGCAAATTCAAATCGGCACATGACCTGGAGCCGATCATCAAGGCCTGCCACAAAATTCATAATGTTCCCAAATTTCAAAACAAGCGGCATGAGATCAAATGGATTTGGCAGGAAGAATACCACCACGCTTTCCCCATGAAGGCATCCAGATTTATCAGCGAAAAAGTCGAGCACACGCCGTTTCCGGTGCTATGCAATCATTGTGAGAACCCGCCCTGCGTGCGTGCCTGCCCCACCCGGGCAACCTTTAAAAGAGAAAGCGACGGCATCGTGCTGATGGATTTTCATCGGTGTATCGGATGCCGGTTTTGTATGGCGGCCTGCCCCTTCGGGGCCAGAAGTTTCAATTTCAGAGATCCACGGCCCTTCATTGCCAAGATCAACAAAAAATTTCCGACGCGCACAAGAGGCGTGGTCGAAAAGTGCAATTTTTGTGCCGAGCGGTTGGCGGTCGGCCAAATCCCCGCCTGCGTGGAGGCATCCAACGGCGCCCTGGCGTTCGGGGATCTGTACGACCCGGCGTCGAAAGTCAGAAAACTGATCAAAACGAATTACACCATTCGACGTAAACAGGCTTTGGGAACCGATCCGGCTGTTTACTATATCGTGTGAGGTGGTTATGCTTGAATTAGCGATTAAAGGAAGTAGAAAATATTACGGATGGATAACGGCCCTGTTGGTTGTCATCGGCATCGGTTTTGGATTTTACCTGAAACAGCTGGGTTTTGGATTGGGGATTACCGGTATGAGCCGAGATGTCACCTGGGGTTTTTATATTGCCCAGTTCACCTTTCTGGTTGGTGTGGCCGCCGGTGGTGTCATGGTGGTTTTACCCTATTACCTACACGATTATAAAGCCTTCGGTAAAGTAACCATTCTGGGCGAATTTCTGGCAATTGCCGCCGTGGTTATGTGCGGGCTGTTTATCATCGTCGACCTCGGTCAGCCGATGCGGGCGGCCAATATCCTGTTGTATCCAACTCCCAATTCCGTGCTGTTCTGGGATGCGGTGGTACTGAACACATATCTATTTTTAAATATTATCATCGGTTGGAATGTGCTCGAGGCGGAGCGCAACAACACCCGCTACCAAGTTTGGTTAAAACCCTTTATTTATCTATCGATCCCGTGGGCCATCAGCATTCATACGGTAACCGCCTATTTGTACTCCGGATTGCCCGGCAGAGGATTCTGGCTGACGGCCATCATGGCCCCCCGCTTTCTTTCCTCAGCATTTGCTTCCGGCCCGGCACTGCTGGTGCTGCTGTGTCTGATCATCCGCAAAACAACCAAATTCGATCCGGGGAGAGAACAGATTCAATCATTGGCAAAAATAATCGCCTATGCCATCTGTTTAAATGTCTTTTTCTTTTTGTGCGAGATTTTTACGGTTTTTTACAGCCAGATTCCCGAGCACATGGACCATTTTAAATATCTGTTCACCGGGCTTGACGGCCGCGGCGCCTATGTGCCCTGGATGTGGGGCTCACTGGCGTTGATGGTGTTGAGTATTATTCTGCTGGTCAATCCGGTGACGCGCAAAAATGAAGGCGTGCTGGCTATAGCTTGTGTGACGGTTTTTTCCGGTACCTGGATCGACAAGGGACTGGGCATGATTTCCGGCGGATTTGTGCCCAATCCCCTTCATCAAATCAACGAATACATTCCGACCCTCCCCGAGATCCTAATCTCCCTGGGGGTATGGGCCACGGGTTTCCTCGTGTTAACGATCCTGTATAAAATTGCCGTATCGGTCAAGGAAGAAGTTAACGCTTAGACGAATACACCAACATTTAAGCCTTTCCTGCAACAAGGCCGACCCCCGGATGATGTGAACAGTCATATCAAAAAAATTGGTTGACCAAATACTTGCGATGTTATAATATATGATCATATATTCATATAATAAAGGATAGCGCATGGGTTCGGTCAGAACCAAATTCTTGGAAGAAGACGGATGCCAAATACGGATCGTTCACCGTGATCGCGTTGAACATGCCCGCCGAGAAACCATCTCAGAGCATGAGTTGGAACGACTGTCACTGACGTATAAAGTCATGGGAGACCCCAACCGTCTTAAAATCGTGATGGCCCTCAAAAATGTCGAAATGTGTGTATGTGATCTGGCCGTATTTCTCGGCATCAGCGAGTCTGCCGTTTCACATCAACTCAGACGACTCAGGGATCTGGCCCTGGTGAAAAAACGCCGGGCGGGTCAGGTAATTTATTATTCTTTGGACGATGAACATGTTTCGCAGCTGCTTGACGTGGGGTTGCAACACATAAGAGAGTAGATCTGCGGTTTGTATTTGCCAATGGGCGAGGCTATAACGGAGCATGAGTTTTATCTTGGATATATTTTTGGAGGCCTGGCGGTTGCTGCAGGAATCTTCCGTTTACATATTGTTCGGCCTGCTGGTCAGCGGTTTGTTGCGGGTGTTCCTCAGTCCGAGCACGGTCGCTCGGCATCTTGGCCGGGGCCGAATCAAGTCGGTCATTAAATCAGCGCTGCTGGGCATACCGATCCCCTTGTGATCGTGCGGCGTATTGCCTGCAGCCGTGTCGCTGCAGAAACAAGGTGCCAGCAATGGTGCCACAACCGCTTTTTTAATATCCACGCCCGAGTCGGGGGTCGACTCTATTTCGATTACCTACGCATTACTCGATCCGATCATGACGGTGGCGCGTCCTGTGGTGGCATTTATCACCGCCGCCACAGCCGGGATCGCTGAAAACCTCCTCAACTTCAAACAAAAGAACTCCCGGATAAAGCCGGACCTTAGCTGCCCCATCGATGGCTGCTGTGATGGACTGAACTGCTCTCCCCAACAGCACCGGCGCCATCACTCTCTCAGGGAGAAGCTTGAGGCCGGATTCAAGTTCGCCCTGATCGACCTCTGGGGGGATTTGGCCGGCTGGTTTTTTATCGGACTTATTTTAGCGGGATTGATAACGACCCTCATCCCCGATGATATTTTCACCCAATACTTGGGTGCAGGACTACCTGCGATGTTATTGATGCTGGCGATCGGTATTCCTTTATATATATGTGCAACCGCATCCACCCCCATCGCTGCAGCTTTGATCCTCAAAGGCGTCAGCCCGGGTGCAGCACTGGTTTTCCTGCTGGTCGGCCCGGCCACCAACATGGCTTCCCTGACCGTTTTGACAGGTATACTGGGTAAACGGGCCACCGCGATCTACGTGGGCACTATAGCGTTGTCGGCGGTCCTCTTCGGTCTGGTTGTCGATCAGGTGTATGCTTTTTGGGGGATTTC
>JASFTQ010000268.1:0-6649 GCA_050053515.1 Desulfobacterales bacterium
CCACGTTACCTTCTCGTAAAACAACGTTTGGCGTTTGTTTTGATCCACAAAACTGATCTCCATTTGCGGCGGAAAATGGTCATCCATGATGGTCTTGTACATTTTTTTCAAATCTTCGGCCATGGCCGTACTCCTTTAAGTTGGTTCAAGGTTCGGGGGTCAACGTTCAAAGTTAAAGTCCTTCGTTGCTGAAAACGCCTTTCAACCTTGAACCCTGAACGTTGAACGGTTTATTTATAACAAGCTTTTACTTCTTCATAATTTCTGGCAGCTAAAAACTCGGCGATTGTTCTATCGTACACAGCGGTATGCTCGAATGCCTTTTGGGCCAATTTATAACGCATTTCCAGGGTTGTTGCGCCATGGGTGGACTGCAATTCTGCCGCAATTGACTGATAATCTGAAGGATCAACCACGGATGCCACCCGGATAAAGTTTTTAGCAGATGCCCTGATCATGCAGGGTCCGCCGATATCAATGTTGCCCCGGGCATGCTCCACCGTAACGCCCGGTGTCGCAATCGTTTCCTTAAAGGGATACAGATTGACAACCACCATATCTATCGGCACGCTCTTTGTTCGTTCCAAATCGGCCCGGTGGGCATCGTTATAAGTTTCGGTCAAAAGGCCCAGGTAAATCTTAAAATCCAATGTCTTCACCAGCCCGCCCTGGGTCTCCGGTTGGCCTGTATAGTCGGAAACCTGTCTCAAGCTGGTTGCCGCCTGGGCGCCCAGGATTTCCTGAATTCGTCCGAAAGTGCCGCCGGTTGAAAAAATTTGAATTTCAGGATTGATTTCCATTAATTGCGGCACAAAACCGTCAAGGCCGCTTTTGTCGGAAACACTCACCAACACGTGTCTTACTTTGACCAGATTATCGATTTTTTCAACAACGTTAATCGTCATAATATGTTACCCCTTTCCTTCATGCTCTTGAATAAAGCGCTCAAAAAAATTTTCCATGAACGCATGGCGGCCCTCCGCCAACCGCCGGCCCTCCGCCGTCAACATCCGATCTTTGATTTTGCGTAACTTTACCCGGTACTCCCGATAACCGGTATCGTTTTCAGAATAGGAGTTACTGTCATCGGAGTTCCCCTCGGATGCATGAAGTCGGGCACCGATTTCACCGGCGAAAAGATAGGCCCGGGCGATTCCGATGGCGCCAATGGCATCGAGTTTATCCGCATCAAACAAAATCTTGGCTTCTTCGGTTTCAGGTTGCCGGTTGCCCCGGAAACGATGGGTTTCGATACAGTGCAGAATATTTTCTTTCTGTATCTGGGATAGCGGCAGCTCATATATAAAAGAATGCGCAATGCGTGCGCCCTCCCGGGCGTGACAAATGGCACCGTTTAAGCTGTCCTGTCTGGCTCTGCCGATATCGTGCAAGTAGGCCGCGGCCAGCAACACTGTCATGTCGGCGCCTTCCTGGGGCCCAATCCTCTGGCACAACAAAAAAACCCGAAGCGTATGGTCCCATCTGTGGCTTACCCGTGAATTTTTGAAGAATTTTCTCGCAAAATTTTTGACCAGATCCAGCAGGGCTTGATTTTCGGTGACTACGTCATGCTTTATTTCGTTATGGTTAACAGACATGCAGCAGCCTCAATTTTTTTACTTTTTGTGAAGTCCCTCGCCATAGCGGGCGAGACTTCCCCCCTAAAAAAAACCTATTTCAGATGACTAACAGGCTTTGTCGCAATTCGTCATCCCGGCCAAGTCCCGTGAAGCGGGCATGCGCGGGGATCCAAAACGTATTGATTATCCTCGGCTATCCTGGATTCCGGATCTCGTTCACCTCTGGTGGACTCGTCCGGAATGACGGCTTTGGTGTGTTATGACACGGTCCCTAAGAGGCCAGGCGGCAATAAACCAATTGTGTTGATTAGAGACTTTTCAGGCGGATTGTTTGCCGGTCATCTGCTCGATTTCCACCTTTATCACCGTCGTTTTTTCAATCGCCGAATTTTCATACTCAAATGCTTTGATGGAATAATTTCTCATGATGATATCCAATGCCCGGCGTTGGGATTCAACATCATTTAAAAAATAAGCATGGCCAAATCCGATGACGCTCTTATAGTTCATGCCCCATGCGCAGGGCTTCGCATTGGTTTTCAATGACGGATCGATATCAAACTCGAAACATACGCGGTTGTTTTTTTTGAGGATTTCCAGCTTTTTTCCTTCAGCGGCGGAATGAAAATACAGTGTACGGTCAGCGTAGCCAAAGCAGAGGGGGACGACATAGGGGCAGTCGCCGTCTACCATGGCCAAACGGCAAACCCAAGCCTTATTTATGATGTCCTCGATTGATTTTTGATCGGTGATTTCTCTTTCTTTTCGGCGCATATTAATATTTAACCGACCTCGGGGTTAACCGAGTTTGTAGTGTTTTTTGACACTTTTTCGAATTTTCCAGGTACAGGACATTCCCGCCGGAAACGTAACCAGATCGCCGGCTCCCATTTCAACCGGATCACCCCCTTGCGGGGTGACAACCACGTCCCCCTCTAAAAAGTAACAGGTCTCTTTTTCATCATAACTCCAGGGAAACTCGGACACTTCCTTGGTCCAGGCCGGCCAGTGCGACACCCCCATTTCCTTTAGGCGGTCGTCTTCGGGGTTATGTTCAATCTTGATTTTAGGCATTTTCCCTCCTTGGGTTGTGTTCTATTAAAATTGGCAAAACTCAAACTGGAGTGGTTGAAAAGTTTTTGCGAGCGATATCCGAGTATTTCGGGGAAATGACCCCTGCTTCATCAGGCATCTGTATCATCTTAACTCAGCATCTTACTTAAATGTTCTGGATTCAATGGTCAAGTATCTTTATGCCAACCAATCGTAAGTGGTTCAACGGTTATTATCGTGCTCTTTCTGTGAAGCTCCCCGCCCTAAAAGGCGGGGCTTGCAGGGAAGCGAACCGGTCAAAATATTATGATCGGAAACATCACTGAAGGTTAAGCGTTCAAGCGCCGAACTTTTATCCGCTTGATAAATATGCTATAATTTTTCAAATTGTATGCGTCTGTCGGTGTGGCTGGTTGTTTCAACCAGATTTTTTTGAAGTTTAAATTTTCCGAGGTTCACTATAGTTGAAGGCCATTGAAACAGCATTGGAAAAAATCGAAAATCGCGTTTTTTGCTTGAAAGATACCGTTCTGTTGGCAGTATTTGACGATGGCGGTGTGATATTTGAACTGGAAAGCCGTGTTTGCCATGAAATCAACCGCAGCGGTGCCCAAATCCTCCAGCTCCTGGACGGCAGGAAAAATATAGACGACGTCGTTGAGATACTGGCCCGAACGGTATCCGTATCAAAGGAAAGGCTCAGGAAGGATGTGGCGGTATTTTTGAATGATCTCATTAAAAGGGGATGGGTATATGGTAGCAACGGGTGAGACGGTGAGAATTAATCCGGCAATTGTTTTAAGAGAAGAAGATCAGGGTGCATTTTTGTTTGATCCAGATACCGGCCGAATCTGTTATCTGAATGAGTTGGGGATCACGATTTGGAAATTATGTCGCAAGCCCATCGAAACAGACCGTATTATTACGAAAATTTCTTCAGAATACCCTGAAACAACACCTGAACAGATATCCAAAGATTGTCTTTCATTTCTCGATGATTTAAAAGATTTTGGATTTTTGGCCACGGGCGCTGAGGCATAAAAAGGGTTTATGGACATCCAAGCCGATAAAAACCAGCCGTATCCCCTGCACGCTATTTATTTTTACCCCACGGAATCCTGCAACCTAAAATGCATTCACTGCTGGATTCAGCCCACCCATGCCGTGTCCCAAAAAACCTATGATGTTCAAAATAAAGATAACGTCTCGGTAGAAACAATGGCCCAGGTTGTGCAGGATGCAATATCACTGGGGCTGCGGCACATAAAATTTACCGGTGGGGAGCCCTTTTTAAATCTGAGCATATTCGAGTATCTCGAACGACTATCCCGCTATGGTCTGTCATTCAGCTTCGAAACAAACGGAACCCTGCTCACCCGCAGTATGGTTCAACGCTTGGGTCACTATAATTTGAAGCAAATCAGTACCAGCTTGGATGGGAGCGTGCCGGAAGTCCATGATAAAATCAGAAGGGTGAAAGGAAGTTTTAAAAAGGCGCTTAGAGGTATTGACCTGCTGATTGAACATCGTATCTATCCACAGGTTATTTTCTGTCTACAAAAGCTTAATGCCCATGACCTGGAAAATACGATCCGTTTGGCTCACCGGTTAGGGGTGAAATCGTTTGAAATCAATCCTTTGGCCTTCAACGGAGACAGACCGGAAGCAAAGGGTTGTGAGGGTCTGCCGGTTGAAGATCTTATTGAACTGGAACAGAAAGTTGAAAATGAATTCCCTGAGCATTATGCGGGGATGCATATCGACCTCTATCTTCCGCCGGCGCTTAAGGGTATCCAAGAACTGTCACGCCATGCGCTGGGCACCTGTAATATCTTCAATATTTGCGGTATTCTTTCCAATGGAGAGGTCTCGATTTGCGGTATCGGCAGGACAAACAAAGCTATGGTTATGGGCAACGTCAAGCAGGATAGTATCGCCCGAATCTGGGAGGAAGGGGTCTTATTTCAGGAAATTCGCCAAAGGATACCGTCCGAACTCGGTGGAATCTGCGGAAAATGTCTGTTTAAATACCAGTGCCTGGGTTTTTGCCGAGCCGATGTTCTGGGTCATAAACAAAGGCTGGTCGACTCCTACCCCCTTTGTGAAGCGGTATTTCAAAAAGGGCTTTTTCCGCAAACACGAATTTTGCGCAAAAAAGATTTATTAGGAGATCATCGAAGCCGCTTATGAAAGTATTTTCTGCACCCCAAAAGGTGACCTTAAATATCACCAACCGATGCAATCTTAACTGTCTTTATTGCGCCGTATCTTCCACAAAAAACGCCCCGGGAGATCTGACCCTCGCTGAGTGGAAAGCGCTTGTGGATGAACTGGCGCTGATAAAAGTGTTTCATTTGCTGATATCCGGCGGCGAACCGTTTGTCCGGTCCGATTTTGCGGCAATATTAAAGCATATCTTGCAACTTCCCTTTCGCGTTTCAATCAACACCAACGGTACCCGCATCGACAGGGATACTGTTTTGCTGCTCGCCGAATCCAACCGTTTGGACAACATTCAAATTTCTTTGGACGGCCCTGCCGCAAAATTCCATGATTCTATTCGGGGCCATGGATCATTCGGCAAAATGATGAAGGGCATTCAACTTTTGCAGCAGTATGAAATTCCTTTTAGTTTTTTTGTTGTGGTTTGCAGAAATAATTTGAAGCATCTCAAGGAAATCGTCCTTTTTTCAAAAAAGGTCGGGGCGACCCACATTGCTTTCTGCAATCTGCTGCCCCAGGGCAGCGCCATAAAGCATTTCAAAGATCTTAATCTTTCGTTTGGGGAGCAAAAAGAAGCCGAAGCTGAACTGGGGCGGCTGAAGAAAGAATATCCGGATTTGGTGGGGGGATCTCTGGTTCAGACGATTGAATGGATGAATACAATATCTCGCATACCCGCGAACAAACAGGCAGCTGAAATTGCCAATAAAATTACCAGCTGCGGCGGCAGTATTTCAGAATGTTCCATTCGACCGGAAGGCTGGGTTATTCCGTGCGATCGTCTATGGGACTGCAAAGTGGGGAGTGTAAGGGAGGATACCTTTCAGTCTATCTGGCTGCACTCGGAGGGTTTTCGAAACTTTCGGACGAGGTATGCCCGGCGGCTGGATTCATTTGAGGAATGTAAAAATTGCCATTATACCGGCGTTTGCAGGGGGGGGTGTCCGGCAATACCCTTCAATCTGGGTAAAGGAATTGACGGGTGGGATCCGCTTTCCTGTTACAGGGTATTTAGCGGTCAAAAAAAATTATCTCTCATTGAAAATCAATGACACAAGAACAGCTGGATATCGAAATCGGATGTGAAGCCATCCGCATCGAGATGGGAAAAGGGGATCAGCGCCTATCGGATGCCATCCGCAAATCCCTTAACGCTTACCTTACCACTTCAAAAAAAGGGAGGACGCTCGTCAAGGTGGTTCCCTACTTTCATAATCGTCTTTTTTATTGGCCACCATCCGAGCTTGCTAAATTTGAAAATTTCTTCAGGTCGGTTCAACAACGATTCCCCCCGACCGACCCGCTGGAAGAAACGGTGGATGTATCGCTGAATTTATTGCAGCACTATGATTTCGAGGACAAGTCCATACGCTATGTGTGCGCCTGTCTGGAAAGACCCCGGAACCTGGTTTATTCGATGGTGGGTTTTGATATCTATCTTTACGATGTGAGTTCAAACACCGCGTTCTTTTTCCTAAAAGGACAACCCCGGCGGTCCCATATGTTGGCGGGGGTGATGAACGGAATCATGTTTGTGCTTTCATATCGATTTATTCACGGCAACGGCCTACTTCTGCATGGTGCGGCTATCCAAAAAAATGACCAGACCGTTCTTTTTCTCGGGCTGTCCGGTGCCGGCAAATCCACCATCACCCGTCTTTGTGACCCGGACATTTGTTTTGCAGATGATGGTGCGATCGTAAAGCGTGAGAAAAGCCAATTTTATACCTATCGCTCGCCCTTCAGCCAGTCAAAGGGAAAAAACAATCATGCCGATGTGACCAAAGGTGAGA
>JASFTQ010000269.1:0-6645 GCA_050053515.1 Desulfobacterales bacterium
TCCGAGGCCCAAGTATGTCAGGGCCGCCTCGATCATGATGGCATCAGCCACATTTAAGGTAAATACCACAACGGTGGTGGCAATAACGTTGGGGAAAATGTATTTCCACAAAATAACCATGCCGGACGCACCGATGGCCCTAGCAGCCTCAACGTACAACTCCTCCTTAATCTGAAGTGTCTGTCCGCGAACCAGTCGAAAATATGTGGGTATGTAAATGACGGCTACCGCCAGGGTAATATTGATAACCCCTGGACCCAGCATGGCGGCAAAGGCTATCGCCAATATGAGGCCGGGAAACGAGTACACGGAGTCCATGACAAGTGAAATAATCCGGTCAAAAAAACCACCTGAAAAACCGGAAATCAGGCCAAAGGGGATGCCGATTAAACAGGAGATCACCGCGGCCAAGACCGCAATACGCAGTATTGTTCGGGAACCATGAATCATGCGGGACCAGACGTCTCGCTGAAGGTTGTCTGTTCCCATAAGATGCTGGCTTCCCGGCGGTGAGAGCTGCGGACCCGTGTTCTGGTCATAAGGATTAAAAGGTGCAATGGTTTCTGCGAATACAGCCATGAAAGCGATGGCAAGAATGATCAGCGCGCCGATGACCAGAATCCACCACTCCACACCGTATTTTTTCCCCATGCGCAAGAGGGGTGAAATACCTCGTGCTAGACCATATGCCGGCGAAAACCGCATGTCATACCCCTTAACGGGATTTTTCGGAAATCCCAAGCGCTAAATAATATCTGGCATTTAGAAGATACAAAACACAACATATTGATCATTTAAATTGTTTTGTTTTTCCATAGTTATATTTTTTGTAAGTACAACTGAGGGGTCGGGGTGTTTTTTTCACGGCAAGATGCCGGGTTGTTGCCTGCCCAGCCTGACAGCGGCAACTGCCTTGCATATTCCTGCCAGGTATTTAAAAGGTTCACGCCAACAAGAACCGACACCGTTTTTTTGCCTTTCTCGGCGGCAATAACCCTTTGCCCTTTAAAAGCGCAGGAGCTATCAGCTTGTCGTTAAAAAACACCCCGACCCCTCTCAACTATAACTAACACTCCGGGACGATCAATAACGGACTCTCGGATCAACGATGGCATAAATAATATCCACGACCAGCGAAACTGAAGCCACAAAGAGGGCGATGACAATAATCACTCCCTGAATCGTCGGATAATCTCTTAAAGAAATCCTTTCCAAAAGAAGCCGGCCCATGCCGGGCCATGAAAAAGTGGTCTCCGTAAGCACCGCGCCGGCCATGAGCAATGCAAACTGAAGCCCCATCATGGTCAATATTGGGATGAAGGCGTTTTTGAGAGCATGTTTGTAAACAATTACACGATGGCGAATACCCCTGGCTTCCGCGGCAACGATGTAGTCTGCTTTGAGCACATCCAGCATATTGGTTCGGGTGAGACGCACAAAAATTCCGGAAAGAACCAAACCCAGAGTAAACGACGGCAGAACCAAATGCGTCAGGACATCCCCCAGGGCGGAAAAATCTTTGATCAGAATGGTATCCAGCAGGTAAAAGCCTGTTTTTTCAAATGTTGAGGCAAATACCCTGGGACCTGTTCGGCCGGCAATCGGGAAAATATCCAGCCAGATACCGAATATTAACTGCAACATGAGGCCCATCCAATATACCGGGATACAGTAGACCACGATTCCGTAAAGCCGAATCCCGTAGTCCCGGGCCATGCGCCTTTTATCAGCGGCATAAGCGCCCATGAACACCCCTAAAAACAGGGTAATAATCAAGCCGCATAAGGTCAGCTCAATGGTGGCCGGAAGCTTTTCGAGGATGGCTTTGCTCACCCGTTGTTTGAATACCATGGACTCCCCGAAGTCAAAACGGCAGATCTGCCAGAGGTAGTCCAGATATTGAATGACCATGGGACGATTGAGGCCGAGAGCCTCCTTTTTTTGTTGAATGACGTGCTCCGGAGCATGACCCCCCAGCAGGGAGGAAACCGGGTCACCGGGCATAACCCGCAATACTACAAATACAATACTTAGCAGAATAAAAACCATGGGAATGGTCAAAAAAAGTCGGGTGATGATGTATCGGGTGAGATTTTTCATAGATTTTCACTACGGGGGGAACCTGAAGACTTAAGTGCCCGGTGAGGGCCGGGTACACGGACCGGCCCTCATGAAGAAGAGCATTAATCTACCCGATGAATCGGGGCATATATAAATTGCAATGTCGGTGAAATTGTAATTCCACGGATGTTATCTTGTGCAAACAGATAAAGCGTACCCTGAAAAATAGGCATGGTCGGCACCTCGTCGGTCCACATCCGCTGGAGATCCTGGTAGATGGCGGTGCGCTGCATCATATTTGTAACTTTCTGGCCATCAACAAACTTTTGGTCCCAAGCAGGGTCGGAGAAGTGGATGCCCAGACCCTTGGAACCGGCCGTACCGGCAAAGGCGGCGGTGTAGTTGTCCGGATCAATGTAGTCCGGGTACCAGCCCAGCAGCCAAACGGGCATCACTTTGTTGGCCCAGTTGTCCCTGTAGGCGGCCCATTCAGCAGACTTGACCCTGACCTTCATCATGCCGGTGGCCTCGAATTGATTTTTGAGTACAGCGGCAATGTCGACCTCGGTGTCACCATAGTGGCTGGGAGTATACCAAAAATCGAATTCCAGAGGGTTGCTGTCGCTGTAGCCGGCAGTACTCAGGAGACTTCTTGCTCTCTGGATGTCGCCGTCACCATGGACCTGTTTAAAGGCATCGATGTGAGACCACATGCCCATGGGGACCATGGAATAAAGCGGGGCATTCTGCCCCAAAAAAACCTTACTCAAAAGCGGCTGCCTGTCGACCGCAGCGGCGATGGCTTGCCGCACCAGCTTGTTATCGAAGGGCGGCGTGTCGGTTAAAAAGCAAATATACCGGATGTAAGGTCCCTGGGCTTTGATGGTCTGAATCTTGGCGGATCTTTCAAGATCCATGATGTCCGAAGGATTGAGGCTTTTGAATACAAAATCCACCTCCCCCTTTTCCAGTGCCAGGCGCATGGTGGTGGCATCGGCAAAGTACCGAATGACCACACGGTCGTTTTTGGGTTTTTCCCCGTAGTAGTCGGGATTGGCATCCAGGACGATTTCCTGGTCTCTTTTGAATGAAATTACTTTGTAGGGGCCCAGTCCCACAAGCTTTCCGCCTTTAAGTTCGGAAGGATCGCGAATGATTTTATCCTGGGGGTAAACGTTTGGATTCAACGGATAATACGGCACGGAGGCCACCAGGGATGGAAAATAGGCTACGGGATTTTTGAGTATGAATTTGACCCGATACTTGTCTACCACTTCTACGCTGTCTACAAAATCCGTGACCAACCATGAAGGATCTCCCTTAAGGGTCATGACCCGGTCAATTGACCATTTGACCGCGTTGGCATCAAAAGGCGTGCCGTCTGTAAACTTCAGACCTTTTCTGAGTTCAAAGGTGTATTCCTTGCCGTCTCCGCTGATTTTGTAAGATTCGGCCAGGCCTGGAACGAGGGTGGTCTCCCCGATCTCATACTTGTATAAGCCTTGATAAATATTATAAAAAATTTCCCAGGTATGGAAATCATAGGCATTGGCCGGGTCCATATCGATGACCTTTTCCGTTGTTCCGTATACTAGCGTTGTTTTGGCAAAGCAGTTTGACGCAAAGAGAATCAAGCTGAAAGCCGTTAAACATATTAAAACAGATTTCGAAAATTTCATTTTACGTCCCTCCTTCCTCTTAGGTTGATATTTTTCAGAAACAATAAACCGAACATATGCAAGAGAAACTTTTGTGTCAAGCAGAAAGCTTATCAGAAGAATAATACGGAAGACAGCTAAGACAACCAAGCGCAAGTTAGAGTGATTATCAAAATAAGTTTCCGATTGCCCGATGTGCAGGCAGGGGTTAAATTTTTATCGGCCGGTTAGCTTCCCTCGCTATTGAATGCCTTTGCAACCGATTTTGCTTGCTAACCCCTTCTCTCAATTTTGGGGTTGAGCTCTTCTCTGAGCCAGTCGGCAAATAAATTGATTCCGATCACCAATAAGAACAAAGCCGCTCCCGGAAAGACAACCAGCCACCACATACCGGCATAGACATAATCTTTCCCAATGGAAATCATCATCCCCAGAGACGGTTCGGTGAGTGGCACGCCAACTCCCAGAAAGCTCAAGGTTGCCTCCAGCATGATTACAACAGCGAGATCCACGGCCATTACAACGAAAATGGGGGGGATTGCGTTGGGCAACAGGTGCTTTAAAAGCAGTCTGAGATCGCCGGCACCGGTGGCTTTGGCAGCCATGATATAAGCCTCTTCTTTGACCTGAAGCACACTGCCGCGCATGGTGCGTGCATACCGAACCCAGTCTGCAATGCAGATGGCAAGGATAACGATCAGCACCCCGCGCTGCTTAAACAGCCCCAGCAACAGAAAAGCCATTAAGGTTGTGGAGAAGGAAAAAAAGATATCGGCCAAACGCATGGTGACTGAGTCAAAAGCACCGCCATAATAGCCGGCCAGCAATCCCATAGTGACACCGAATGTTCCGGCAATGAGAACCACGCCGAATCCAACGATCAGCGAAGTCCGGCACCCATACAGGATAGTGCTGAATATCCCCCGGCCCTGATCATCGGTTCCCAAAAGGAAAGGCACCCGCCCTTGCTCCATCCAAATGGGAGGTGTCAAGAAATTCTCAAGGCCAACTTTCTCCAAGTCGTAGGGATTCTGGGGGGCCAGCCAGGGAGCAAACCCGGCACCAATAATAAAAATCACAAGCAAAAAACTGCCGGCAATTGCAGACGGGTCATGAAAATAGTCATGAAGAATTCTTGATTTGAAAAATCGCTTATTCATAACGAATTTTTGGGTTCAAAAAAGCGTAAAGAATGTCCACGATAATGTTGAGACTCAGTATAATGAGGGATGCCAGCATAATATAAGTGACAATTACAGGTTGATCCCCTTCATAGATAGATGTCAGCAACAGATTGCCCATACCGGGCCACTGAAAGATGGTTTCCGTGACAATCGAAAATGCGACCAATTCGCCAAATTGCAGACCGGTCATAGTTACCACCGGAATCAACACGTTTCTCAAGGCATGCTTGAAGATTACCTTCCGCGGTGGGAGCCCCTTGGACCAGGCAGTCTTGATATACTCTTCGGTGAGGACCTCCCGCATGCCGGCGCGTGTCAAGCGCAGGAGTACCGCGAGCTGGTACATTCCTAAGGTGAAGGCCGGAAGTATCAAATGCTGGATACCGCTGAAAGTCAATAATCCGGTGCGCCAGAAACCGAGATTTACAGTCTCGCCCCTGCCAAAGGGGGGCAGAATTCCAATGTAAACGGCAAAGATCATAATGAGCAAAATCCCCATAAGAAATGTGGGCATGGAGATGTTGACGAGGGAACCGGCCATGATCAGCCGGTTCCGGAAGGTGTATGGCTTCAGCGAAACCAGAACCCCCAGACCGACACCCATAGTGAAGGCCAAAAAAATTGCCGAAACCGCCAGTTCAGCAGTCGCGGGAAAGCGTTCCATTATGAGGCCCAGTGCCGGCACCCGGCTGACGTAGGACTTGCCGAAATTGCCCTGGGCGGCATTGGCGATAAATCGGATGTATTGAATATAAAAAGGTTTGTCGAGGCCGAAGGCCTGGCGCACTTCTTCGCGCTCCTGAACCGTGGCATACCTGCCTGCCAGCGTTAAAACAGGGTCGCCCGCATACATGAAGATGATGAAACAGATAAAGGAAACCGCCAGCAAGACAACGACGCCCTGAATCAGCCTACGTGTGATGTATGCAAACATAAAAGATAGTGCCTGAAGTTAAAAATATCTCAAGGGTCGGGGTGTTTTTTTCACGGCAAGATGCCGGGTTGTTGCCTGCCAAGCCTGACAGCGGCAACTGCCTTGCATTTTACTGCCTGCTATTTAAAAGGTCCACTCCAACACGAACCGACGCCGTGTTTTGCCTTTCTCGGCGCCAATAGCCCTCCAGAAGCACAAGGGTGATCATCTTGTCGTGAAAAAAACACCCCGACCCCCCACATGCCTAAAATTAAGGACAATTGTCATCTTTTGGGAACGGAATGGATCTTAAATAACGGGGCAATATCTGTTTGACCGTCGACAACAAATTGCCGCTGCGATGTCGCCAAGCACCCAATAGAAGGCGGGACCTCACATGCCTGCGGTCCCGCCATTGCACCAAATATTACTGCTTGGAGATCTCTTTAAAGACAATCCACCGATCGGGACGGGGCTGAAATTTAATGCCCTTGTCCTTCTGGATGGCATAGATATCCACCTGATAGTGTAGCGGGATCCATGCAACCTTATCCGCCATGGCCATCTTGTTCAGGTCCTGAAGCACCTGGCGGCGCTTTTGTTGATCAACAATTCCTGCGGTGGACTCCAGTAGCAGATCGACACTGGGATCGCTGAAACGCGTTCCGTTCCAGGCCCCGAAGCCTCTATCCGGGTCATAAGAATGAATGAGTTTGAAATAGGTGCGGCCCATATCAAAAGCACCGTCAAACCATCCAATAAGATAGAAGTCGTGCTTTCCGTCGCCGACCTCGTCGAAGAAAATGGATTTGGGCTTGACATCCAAATT
>JASFTQ010000270.1:0-6621 GCA_050053515.1 Desulfobacterales bacterium
CTGTTGATCACATTTACCGGAAGCCTTGGGGCCGCTGATGTTCGGGCTGTTTTGAAAGCCGGGGGGGGCGCACCCGGTGGAGCGGGGTTTGCAATGCTCACAGGCATGAGCAAGGTGGTCAGTAAATCCTACCCCAGGATCAGTATTACGGTCGTCCCTGGCGGTTGGGTTGGCAATGTCACGAGGGTTGACGTCGGTGAACTGCAGATTGCGAGCACGGCCAATACGCTTTGCCAGTTGGCTCAAAACAAGGTTGATCCCATGAACAAGGACTTTTCAAATGTCCGGGCGCTGTTCAGCGTGCAGGATGATATGTATTATTTCATGTATGCCCGCAAGGATTTTCCGGTGGACAGCGTCGGGGAGCTGATCAAACAAAAAATACCTGTTCGCGTTTGCACCCTTTCTCCGGGCTCGATCACCGAACTCACCTTCCGCACTGCACTGGGCTCCCAGGGGATCACCTGGGATATCATCAAAAGCTGGGGCGGCAAAGTCAACTTCGTCAAATGGCCCGATGCGGTTTCTTTGATTAAAGACGGGCATGCAGACCTGGTTTGCGCCGCTGCTCTGGGTAAAGCCGGTTGGGCCATGGAATTGGCCACTGTGCGTGATATGAAGGTGCTCAAATGGGAACCGTCATTGCTGAGCGCCATCAACCAAAAATTGGGCACCAGTACCAAAAGAATGCCCGGCGGGCTCTACCAGGGAATCGATTATGCCGTCGACTGCCCCTCCAGTTCCGGGGAGATTATTATTAACGCCGGAGTTTCTGATGAGGTGGCATATGCCCTGGTCAAAGGCATGGCCGACAATGCCCGGGTGTATCAAGATCATCATGCCGCTTTCAGAAATTTCCAAGCTGAAGGCATGACCAAAAACATATTTCTGCCGCTTCACCCAGGCGCCCTCAAATATTACAAGGAAATGGGCTATATCAAATAATTGGCGGTTGAGAGCCAACGGAGGGAACATTCTTTTTGCCGGCCGAAGGCGGTGAGGGGACGGATCACAGCTAAGCTTCAGTTCCCCGCCGCATTCACAAACGCTGCTGGGGGGCGAAAAAATAGCGAAAGGAAAGTCGCCGGCAGACAGGGCTGCCCTCCGTTTTGCACAGTGAGTCAACGACCACCCGCAGACAGGCTTTGTCATAATTCGTCATCCCGGCCAAGCCCTGCGCAGCAGGGCGCGAGCCAGGATCCAGTAATTGTTTGTTATAATTAGCAAATTCTGGATTCCGGATTTTATCTCGCCAAGCGGAATTCGTCCGGAATGACGGCTTTTTGCGAATTGTGACACAGCCGCAGAGCGGGTGGCTTGACCGGCAGGCTTCCCTGTTCAAAGGGAAGCTATCCAAAATAGATATATTCCTATCCGGGCTGCGAAGCACTGCCGAACGGCAGAACCCCTGTCCTTAGGGGGCAGGGAGCTTCAATTGCTGCCGAAAACGCCAAAGCACTTCAGTGCTTTCATCGGTGCACCTGCAACCGGGTGCGGAGCACCCGGTTTGTATGGCAAGAATCAAGCGATGACGATGGATTTGTTGAAAGGTTTGCCATATGGAAGAACCGATCTTTCCTAAGCCTGTCTCCCTGGTGAGTGCAATCAAACTGACGGCGGCCGTCATTGCCATTGTCATTTCGATTTTTCATCTATACACGGGCGCGTTCGGTATCTTCGAGGCCTACCGCATGCGCAGCATCCACTTGATGACTTTGTTAACCCTGGCCTTTCTCTATTGGCCGGTCTCAAAGAAGTGGTCCCGCAAAAAATCAGCCATCATCGACATTCCCCTCGCTTTGATCTGCCTGATCATCGATTTCTACCTCATGGCGAATCATTACCGGATTACCACACGAGAATGGTACACGGGCCCCATGACAAGCCTTGATATCGCCTTTGGGTGGATCACGATGGCCCTGTTGTTGGAGGCTACCCGCCGGGTGGCCGGACCGGCGTTGCCCATCGTGGCGCTGTCTTTTGTGGCCTATACCCTGCTGGGGCAATTTTTGCCTTATCCGCTCACCATTCCCCCATCCAATCTGCGCTATTTTATCGACTACATGTTTCTCACCCCCCAGGCGATCTTCGGTGTTCCTGTGGGGGTCTCTGCCACCTTTGTGTTTCTGTTTATTATTTTTGCCGCTCTGCTTGATAAAACCGGGGCGGGTCGCTTCATTATCGATTTTAGTCTCTCGGCCGTGGGGTGGGCCACCGGCGGCCCGGCCAAGGTGGCGGTTATTGCCAGCAGCCTTTTCGGCACCATTTCCGGCCACTCTGTGGCCAACGTATACGGCACCGGTACTTTCACCATACCGTTGATGAAAAAAACGGGTTACAAACCGGAATACGCCGGAGCCGTGGAGGCGGCGGCCTCGGCCGGTGGCCAGATTATGCCGCCGATCATGGGTGCCGCAGCGTTCATCATGGCCGAGATCATTGGAATTTCCTACATCTCTGTCTGTAAAGCCGCAGTCGTGCCGGCAATTCTTTATTTCACCGCCGTATTTGTTTCCACCCACCTTGAGGCCCGCAAGACCGGCCTGACCAGCATACCCCGTTCCGAATTGCCATCCATGAAAACAACCCTGTGGCGTGGATTTCACTATGCCTTGCCGATTATGTGTCTGATCATAATCCTGGTGCAGGGCTTCACCCCTTTCAGGGCGGCCTTCATAGCCATTAATGCCCTGCTGATCGTGGTCATCCTGAGATACCTTATTGAAAAATTCTGGCAGATGGCCGTTGGGTCTAAAAACAAAGATTCCCATGCTGGGAGTGGCGCATTCCGGGTCCTTGGATCCGAAATGACAATGGCTGTCGTGCAAAAATTGCCCGGCGCCTTGATTGCGGGAGCCCGCAATGCGGTGGTGATTGCAACCTGTTGCGCGTGTGCCGGTATCGTTGTCGGGTGTTTAGACACCACCGGCATGGGCATTAAATTTGTGGACGTCATCACGACCCTGTCCGGCGGTATATTTCCACTGATGTTGCTTTTGGTCATGCTGGGCTGTCTGATTCTGGGAATGGGAATACCGACAGCGCCGGCCTATATCATCGTGGCTCTGATCGCCGCCCCTTCTCTCAAGGAGGTGGGCTTGAGTCCGATTGCGGCGCATATGTTCGTTTTTTACGGATGCCTGCTGTCGGCGATCACCCCGCCGGTAGCTCTGGCCGCCTATGCCGGGGCTGCCATCGCCGACGCACCGGTCATGCGAACCGGTGTCATTGCAGCCAAACTCGGTTTCGTGAAATACATTGTGCCCTTTGTGTTTGCCTATAATGCGGCTTTATTAATGGAGGGTAATTTTTGGTTCATCTGCCTCAGTGTCGCCACAGCCCTTATCGGCACCGTCGGTCTTTCGGCGGCTTTGGAAAAATACTTTTTTGCCCCATTGTCTGTCTCACATTTATTTTTATTTTTCGCCGGAAGTGTTTTACTGTTGATTTCAAACATAACCACGGATTTTTTGGGGCTGGCCCTTCTTACAGCCGGGGCCACTCGCAACTATCTGTCCCGCAAAAAAGCCGTCCGCTCTGTGACCTGATCGGGTCATGGCCGTCAAAATCGCTGTCCGGCCCACCTAAAGAAATTAAAAGGAGCTCGGAAAAGATTGAAAATCTTCTTTGTGGGTGCCGGCACACCGACACCGACCCAAAATAGATTCGGTACCTGTTACGTGGTCCGGATTGACAAAGGTTACCTGATGTTCGACTGCGGACCGGCCGCAACCCATAAAATGGTTAAAATGGGGCTGTTTCCCACCCAGGTCGATTACCTGTTTTTCAGTCACCATCACTTTGATCATAACGCCGACTATCCGTGCTTTTTGCTGTGTCGCTGGGATCAGGGTATCGGCCGGGAAAACCCGCTTCGGGTTTTCGGCCCCGCGCCCACCGAGTGGATTACGGATCGACTCATCGGCCCGGACGGGGCTTTCAACCATGATTGGCGTGCACGGGTGGGTCATCCGGGCAGCCAGGATATTTTTGTCGGACGCGGTGGCCGGTTGCCCCGTCCCGAACCGCAGGTTGATGTCAAAAACATCGATGCCGGGGCCGTTATAGAAGATGCCGGCTGGAAGGTGACTGCGGCCCGCTGCCGGCATATCGAGCCCTGGATGCCCACTTTGGCATATCGCTTGGAGGCCTCGGGCAAGCGCATTGTGTTCAGCAGCGATACGGGTGTTTGCCAATCGGTGATTGAACTGGCGCGGGGCGCCAATTACCTTGTGATCCATTGCTGGGGGCATCAGGACACGATGAAGCGGGCCGAATCCGGTATGATTACCGGCACCGTTGATGCCGCCAAGCTGGCAGCCGAGGCCGGGGTGGAAACACTGGTCTTGTCGCATATCGGGCACGACCTGGATCGGCCCGGATCCAGGGAAAAAGCTCTGCTGGATCTCACGCGGTTTTATAAAGGCCAAATCATATGGGCCGACGAATTAATGACGCTTGACCTGCAAGGTTAAGGCCTGTTTCTAACCCGCTCTTTAATATTCGAAGCCAACCAGCAGCAAAAGCACCCGATATCAGATACACCTATAATTTTCTTTGTGACTATTGGAAACAAAAAAGATCTCACACTTCTTTTGCATGTCCAAAGTTATTCTAATCCAATAAATATCTTTTAGTGACAACATTCCCCATTAAGATACTGCCCCAAATTCTATTTATAAGGCGTAATATTCAAACATAATTAAAAAGGGTGATTCAAATCGGCTCAAGTCCGACCTTGTAGCAGAATATTGTACCTTCCTGAGACTTAGGATTTAATGATTGAAACCTGAAATAAACGGGAGGACTCAAAATTCCATTTAGCCAGTTTACACCTGAGATATGAAAACGATATCACAATGATTTATTATCACAGTAGGATACTGATACGTTGGAGTGATCCAAACTGCTGCAAAGTTAATTTCATTGCAGATACATAAAACAACAACCTTCATATCTGCTATTCCGCAATACGCTTAAGTATCATAAACACTCATGCCTGTATTCGTGCTTCCGATCTTTTTTGAAGCGGCAGCATGACTTCTCGTTCTTGAGCAATTAAGGTTATAACATCATTGGGACATTGAAACTCACATTGACCGCAGCCGATACATTTATCGACATCAATTTGGGGTTTGCCATTATTGACAGTTATCGCCTGGACTGGACAGTGATTTTCGCAAGTTCCGCATCCATCGCAAAGTGATTCATCGGCTATTTGCGCTAAATAGAATGTTTTGAAATTCAAGGGCATTATCCCTCTGTTGTATGATCCAAGAATGCCGCAACAATCCCAGCAACAGTTACAAAAGCCAAATTCTGAATTAGACAAATCTTCTTCTTCATGAAAAATCTGATGAATCGCTCCTTCCTGTCTCAGCGTTTCAATAATTTTTAAGGCCTCATCTTTTGTGATGTATCTGCCGATACCGTAATCGACCATATATTTTGCGAAATTTCCCATAGCAATACAGGTCTCAGTCGGGAAATCAAAGCGGCATTGATTACCGGCCATGTTGCTCATCTCTCGACAACCGCAGTGGATGACTGCTATGGAATTGTCCTTGGCGTGTTCCTCAAATAGATCGGTTATTTTAGAAGAAGGATAGACAGCTGGTTCAGGTGTTTTCAACCTTTGGTTGACTTCTAATCTTGTAGCTGTCCTTATTTTTGATTCGTCTCTAAAAGCGATGATACTCTGAGAAGGTTTCAATTTTTTTTCTTTAAAATTCATCAGGTTTCTCAGAGGGAATACATTAAACTTTTGATAGGACTCAAGTAGTTCTTTTCCCCTAACAGCCAACTTTTTCTGCTCAGCAGTTTGCTTTCCGTCTGCAAAAAATATCTCAAACCATCCAAAGGCAATACCCGCTAAAAGATACTCTGGCTCTTTCCCAGAATCATGCTTTTTACAGATAAATCCCTTACGGATCAATTCATCGAAAAAAGCTTTAAATGTATCTTTTGATTGACCGCTTAATGCTTCAGCTTCAGAATAGTTGTGCGGCTCTATCCCGAAAAGGAGTAAGAAATCGACCTCTTGTTGATTCACGGCAATATCAAAACAAGCCAATAGGGGTGAAGTGACAGGCCATGGACGGCGATGTCTTGTGTTCATTAATTTTGCGAGCTTACGAAGACTTTGTGTTCGTTCCCTTGACATAGTTGTTTTAGTCATGGCAAGTCCCTCCTTTAATATCATTTGCATCTCAAACTTTCAGTTATTGGAGCGAATTTTTCAAGATTCCCCATCATGGCAAGATTTTAACGCTGTATGAAGATGGGGTTTATTGACTGCTTACTTTATGAGTATACCTGCCAGGAGAAAGAATATTGTTATCTATTGATAGGTGCTTACAGATAGCGTAATCGGTCAGGCGAGAATCATATTTTTTCGGTCGAGATCAGGTCAGGCGTGTTTTAGCAAAGTTGATCTGTTTATAGCAGGTGGTTTACTCGTGGTCAAGTTATGCATTTTGTTGCCAGATTTGTTCAAATATACGTTTTAAATGTCAACTATCGAATAATTAGAGATATATTGAGAATAACCACGTTTCGTGCAAGGTTGTGATATCCAAAGAATCGGAACAAAATTTGGTTCGCTTTCAGAGCCGAATTTGG
>JASFTQ010000271.1:0-6610 GCA_050053515.1 Desulfobacterales bacterium
GGTTGCCGGCAAGGATACACCGGGCAAATGGCCTTCAAACGATGCCATCCTAAAAGCCCTGAGGAAACTGCCGTCGTTTCCCACCATTCTCGGCCCGGGACACATGAGCGGCAAGGAGATGTTTGGCATCGACAACATGATTGAAGAGCCTGTCCCCATGTGTATGTTTAACCTCGAAGCTGACGACAAACGCATTGTGGCTCATTTGAATTTCGAACCCTGGTATGCGAACATCAAAAACGTCGTATTGAAAGCAGTAAAAGAGCGCGGGCAGTATTACACCCAGCGCTAGTACCTATGCCGCGGGGGTGGTGTCGAAAACCACCCCCGTGAAAGCTAAAGCTCGGATCGGCAGGCGCTATCAGAGAATGAGGTAAAAGATGAGCACCCAACTTTTGGTCCAAACCATAGCCAACGCGATAGCGGCCAGCAGTATGTATGCGTTGATAGCCGTGGGGCTGACGTTGGCCTTTGGCGTCATGCAGATGGCAAATCTGGCTCATGCCCATGTATTTATGATAGGCGCATATACCGTATATGCCCTCTATGCCTTGAGTGGTTGGCCATTTTGGGGAGCAGTGGCCGCGGCACTGGTGGTAGGTGCGATCGTTGGTATAGCCATCGAGCGAACTATTTTTCGACCATTACGGGGGGATGTGGTCGCCGGATTTATTGCAACCGCCGGACTAATGTTTGTTATCGAAGTCTTTTGTGGTGAAGTCTGGGGATGGGGGTATATGCGCACCATTCCCAGTCCCTATATGCGCCCCTTCAAGATTATGGGTGCCTCGGTGGCCTTCCAAAGAATTCTGGTCATACCCTTTGCCGTTGTTTGCATAGGCGGGCTCATGATCTTTATGCGAAGGTTCAGATTGGGACGCGCACTGCGAGCGGTGGCGCAAGACCCGGAAACCGCCTCGCTGCAAGGCATAAACATCAACATGATGACAGCACTGGCCCTGGCCATTGCCGGTGCCCTAGCCGGAATAGCCGGGGGATTGATGTCGACGATATATGCGGTAACCCCGGCCCTGGGAGGCCACCTTATCCTGCCGGCCCTCATCGTGGTGATCGTCGGCGGAATGGGGAGCGTTGGGGGGGTCGTTCTGGCCTCCATTATCATGGGCTTTGTGATGACATTCGTTACCACGCTCGTCGACGGCGTTGCCGCTTTAATGGTTTCGGTTACCGTAATGGCGCTTCTGTTACCCATCAGACCACAGGGATTATTGGGCCATGTCAATAACTAACACTGTAAGAGTCAGGATTGGGGCGTTGGTAGCCGTAATTGTAGGGCTGTGTCTGTTCCCCTTTTTTGCCAGGCCATATTATGTCGAAGTTGCCATGATTTTCTTTATCTGGATCATCCTTGCCCAGAGTTACCGTCTGATAGTTACCATACACGACTGGCAACTTTATCATGTTGTGTTATACGGTGTCGGTGCTTACACCAGCGGCATGTTGGCCAAGAATGCCGGGTTCCCGATCTTTTTGGCCATTCCCATTGGAGGCGTGACGGCCTGTCTGTTTGGTGTTATCATCACCATGATTCTACTCAGAACCACGGGATGGAGCTTTTATATCGCCACCTTTGGGCTGGCGGAGCTCATCAGGTTGACCTGGCTAAAGTTTCGCTACCCCTTCGGCGGTTCTACGGGGATAATAGATATCCCCTGGCCCCCGGTCATCGCAGGAATAGATTTTAGTGCCTCTATTCCCTACTACTTTTTCAGCCTGGTGATCATGCTCGTCATAATGTATCTGCTCTATCGCATAGAGAAGTCGCGGATCGGGGATGCCTTCAAAGCTATCTATATGGACCCAGCCCTGGCAGCGTCAACGGGGATAAACATCCCCCGACACAGACTGCTGGCCTGTGCCATCGGCAGCTTCTTTGCCGGCATTGCCGGTGGGCTGCTTGTTCACCGGCTGGGCGCCGTTGATCCGAAGTTGTTCGACATCCACACCATGCTCTATCTCCTCATCTGGGTGGTGGTTGGCGGCACCAATACCTTCTGGGGACCGGTAATCGGGGTATCCGTAATGTACACCCTTTTCGAACTCTCACGCCCGCTAATACAGATAAGGCCCATGTTCTTCGGCCTTTCCATAATATTCGTTCTGCTTTTTATGCCCGGGGGTATCGAGAGCTTGATTTCAAAAGCTGTTGTGCAATGGCAAAGACTACGTAACCTGCCGATAACGAAAGCGGAGGCAAGCTGATTGTTGAGGAACCAAATTTGGTAATAGTGGTAATTAATTAAAAAGACCCGACTAGTCTAAAAGAGCTAGCCGGGTCTTTTTGATCTTTAGGCGGAAAGCCTCTCAGCCGCCCAGATAGGCTTTTTTCACATTCTCGTTTTCACGCAGTTCTTTAGCCGGGCCGGATAAAGCGATATCGCCGGTTTCGATAACATAGGCATGCTGGGCCAGCCCCAGGGCCAAACGGGCGTTTTGTTCAACCAGGATGACGGTCCTGCCTTCGTTATAGATGTTCATGATGATTTTGCCAATTTCTCCACACATAATCGGTGACAGACCCAGAGAAGGTTCATCCAACAGGAGCAGTTTGGGCGCGGACATCAGCGCACGTCCCATGGCCAGCATCTGTTGCTCACCGCCGCTCAAGGTGCCGGCTGCCTGATTTGTTCTTTCTTTGAGGCGTGGAAAATGCCTGAAGACCAATTCCTGCAAGTCTTTTTGGATAGCTTCTTTTTCCTTACGCAGAAAGGCACCCATCAAGAGGTTTTCCAGCACCGTCATTTGAGGAAAGACCCGCCTTCCTTCGGGAACCATGGCAATACCCAGGGCATTTATCTTATGAGGGGGCAGCTTGTCTATTCTTTGCCCCTTGAAATGGATTTCTCCTGTAGTGGGGTTCTTCAAACCGCTGATGGCGCGCAGGGTGGTCGTTTTACCGGCGCCATTCGATCCAATGAGTGCCACGATTTCACCATCTTCGACAGCTATTGAGATGTTTCTGATCGCGGGTACCTTGAAATAGTGCACCGTGATATCTTTAATCTCAAGCAGCAACTTTTTCACCTCACATGGATATCATGTTTTCGGTTCCCAGATAGGCGTTGATTACAGTCTCGTCGTTCTGAATTTCAGCGGGGATTCCCTCGATCAGCAGTTTGCCGAAATCAAGTACGCTGATATATTCACACAATTCCATAACAGATCTCATATCGTGCTCTACCATCAGGATAGTAATACCCTGCTGGTGAACTTTTCTGATGAGATCTATCATTTGTGCTTTTTCGGTGGGGGTCATACCGGTCAGGGGCTCATCCAGCAGCAGTATCTTGGGTTCGCAGGCCAGTGCAATGGCAACACCCAGCGCTCTCTGGTGGCCATGGGGTAGATTTGCCGCCAGCTCATTTTTAAGGGCTCCCAATCCCATGAACTCTACTATTTCCGAAGCCTTTGCAATATTTTCCGCTTCCATTTTCTTAACCGTGCCGGCAAAAACGCCAAAGATATTTTCCCTGGCATGAAGATGGCGAGCCGCGGTGACATTTTTAAGAACCGTAAAATCCTGGTAGAGGGCGGTACGCTGGAAAGTCCGGACCAGACCCATTTCTGCTATCTTACTTGTAGCAAGGCCGTCGATACGCCTGCTGTCTTTATAAAATATCTGTCCCGAGTCGGGGCGGTACACCCCGCTGATTACATTGAAGAGGGTGGTCTTCCCCGCGCCATTGGGGCCGATTATTCCCCTGATTTCGCCTTCCTGGATGGTGAGATTGATATTATCCAGCGCGGCCAGACCGCCGAAGTACTTGCTTACTCCCCTTACTTCGAGTATTGACACTAGCCCCGTTCCTCCTTTATGCCGCTATGGGGAAAATGAAAATGGTAATCGTTTAGTTTTTCGCCACCAATACCGTCGCCCTCAGACCGGTAGTTGATAAAAGATCATTTTTTATGGCTGGGTTTATAGAGGAACTGGTATCGTGTGTCAATGGAAAAATGACCCCCATACAGGCAGGGTATTTAGACCCCGTTTCAACTCCGGTCCTGGCATTAGGGCATTGGCGCAATCCTCAAAAGCAATTGTTGCCAGTTGCGCGCTGCGGTATCAATCCTTCAAGAAGTTGTTGTTATCTTTGCATATTTTTTTTCTAAAGAGTCGAAGACGGCAACTTGACGAGGCTGGATTCCTCTGATATTAGCACTTTCGTTGTCATCTAATAAAGGAGAGAATATGAGCACAAATGCCCGCGACAGGGCCGCCAATTTGGAATTTTGGTCCTCGCCGGTGGAGCCTGAGCCCCTCGGCGGGGGTATCACCAATACCAATTTTATCGTCAGCGACCGTGGTGAACGTTTCGTCGTTCGGATCGGCGACGACATCCCGATTCACGGTGTGATGCGATTTAACGAGATTGCGGCGGCACGTGCGGCACACGCCGCCGGCATCTCACCGGAGATCGTTTACCACGCCGACGGCGTTTTCGTCATGCGATTCATCGAGGGAAGAACGCTCACCGAAGCAGAAGTAAGACAACAGCAGAACCTTAAACGCATCCTGCCCCTGATTCAAACCTGTCACACGGAAATTCCGAAGCACTTTCAAGGTCCGGCGCTGGTCTTTTGGCCGTTTCATGTCTGCCGCAATTACATCCACACCGCCAGGGAGGGCAACAGCCGGATGATGGACTCGCTGCCGCGTTTTCTTGACATTAACCAAGAGCTCGAAGAAACGGTGGGTGACATAAAATTGGTATTCGGACACAATGACCTGCTGGCCGCTAATTTCATCGATGACGGCCAACGTCTGTGGCTTCTCGATTGGGACTATGCTGGCTACAACGCGGCTCTTTTCGATCTGGCCAATCTGTCTTCAAACAATGAATTATCCCCGGAGCAGGAAGACTGGATCCTGGAGACCTACTATCAGCAACCGGTGACAGACAGACTGCGCCGCCGTCTTGCCGCCATGAAGTGTGTATCATTGTTGCGTGAAACCTTATGGAGCATCGTCTCCGAGATTCACTCCACCCTTGACTTCGATTACGTGGAGTACACCACCAAAAACCTTACCCGCCTCGAGCGCGCTTATGAAGCGTTTCAGGAATAAGGGGTCAGGTCTTCACGGGCTGTTGCCCAAACATTTTTGAACGGTCATTAAAAGGTTTTTTGCCCATAAATCTTATCCCGCTGAAAGCGGGACTGCAACAAGCTTTAGGTTAATGAAGCTGCGCGCCATAAAAGGCGGGCAGCTTCCCGGACAGGAAACTATCTATTTTAGATAGCTTCCCTTAAGCCCGCCTTAAAAGGCGGAGCTGGCAGGGAAGCAGACCGGCCCAAAAACGTTTTACACCCAGCGAAAATCTGTTTGGGCAACAGCCCGTTCATTTTTGTTATTTTTCCCGCGACCGCATCTATTCCCGTAACAAACTCCACTGCATCCAGCATATCCACAACAGGTTAGTTTTCAATGAGCACTAAAAACTGTAATGTCTCTATCGCGTTACCTGCCTGGCATAAAATTGATAACTCGACCTTCAGATTGCTTTGGTAGGTTCAATCTATCATTCTGCTCATGTTTTTCTCTTATTGTTTTTTTCTATCCGATGCAAAAAATTAATATAGTATTACTATATAAAGGAGATAAAAATGCGACGTATCGAATTTTTGCTAGTTATCTTTGTGCTGTTGACGGCCATGGGTTGTCAGACCATGGATCCTATCCACACCGTGCCATCCGTTGACCTCAATCGTTTCATGGGCGATTGGTATGTCATTGCCAACATCCCGACCTTCATCGAGAAAAAGGCATATAATGCGGTGGAATCCTACCGCCTGGACGAGGACGGAACCATTGCCGCCACTTTCAAGTTCAACAAGGGAGGCTTTGATGGTCCGCTCAAGACTTACAATCCCCGCGGATTCATCCAGGATGAGGAATCCAACGCCGTGTGGGGCATGCAGTTTTTATGGCCGTTCAAAGCGGAATACAGAATCATTTTCTTGAACGAGGATTACTCGACAACCGTCATCGGCCGAACGAAGAGAGACTATTTGTGGATCATGGCAAGGAAGCCGGCAATTCCAGACCAAGACTACGAGTTTATTTTAGATTTCCTACAGGAGCAGGGCTACGACATCCAAAAAGTGCAAAAAGTTCCGCAGACGCCGCGTTAGAAAATTTAGCGGAGATGATGCAACCGCGCTAGTATCTATGTATCGTAAAGAACTATCGTCGGACGTTATGAGGTGGGAAAGGGGAAAGATCGATGACCGTGTGGATAACCATTTTGTTATTGCTGATTCTTGCCGAAGTTTGGTGGTTCGGCATGCATTGCACCACTTATCTCAGCGATATCAGGGATTTACTTACAAAAATGACGGACAGGCCTGAGGGATCTCAGAGCGAAGGCGAGTGAAACACTGAATGTGTTGCTCCGGCAAAATTGAAGTGCTTTTAATAGAGATTCGGCGTTGTGCAGGCAAACATCGGAGAGATAACCCATCCGCTCATTCGGCGGGAGCTTCCCTAAATACTTTGCTGTCGCCCGGCGGAACTTTATCGGCTATTGCCGAAAAATACAGCACAATCCCCAACGAATCATCTTTGATCTTCCATCAAAAAGATAGTTGC
>JASFTQ010000272.1:0-6596 GCA_050053515.1 Desulfobacterales bacterium
GGATTGCCGACCACGGCGGATCCATTCCTTAGGTCCATGCTGCAGGCGGAGCTGCCGTAGAAACAAGGTGCGCCCTTTTGCGTCAACTGGCTGAGAACAATCCCCGATAGGACTTCTGCGTTGTGGGTCACAAGGGCCCCCGCAAGGGTGAGAGGCGACGAACCGCCGGCCATTCCCTGTCCTAATATTTCAATCGGCAAGCCGGATCGGGATGTCGCCATGATGATTTGGCAGCTATCTTTAATAAGTTTTAGAGGTGTGACTAAAGCAGTGCCAAAGGTCATGATCGGCCGTTCTGTGAGCTTCTCCTTTCCGCCCACAACAGCGGCAGTCATTTCCAAAATCTTCTTGGCCAGGTATCCGCTTTGAGGCCCGATGAAACAATGTTTGGTGGTATTCAAGAGCATAGCTTCGGCATTGTGAGCGGCAGCCACCTCCTGAGCGACATCGAGCGAACCCATGAGCCTGTGACAGATATCCATATTCTCGAGATAGTCCATCAAACGCGTGCTTTCAGCTAGATCCGCTTTGGTGGTCTTTCTTAGCTCGGCAGTCTGGGGATCAACAATCAATATCCCTTCACCAAAGGGATCAAATAGAACACGATTCATATCAATCACAACGTCACGGTCTGGTGTTCGTCCTGCCAAGATCACGGTTTCCGGGGCCGAGTTGACAGCCTCTTCCAGCACATAAGGCGGGACCTTCACGATCTTCGTTTTCGGATCGACGCTGGCGCCCCCCCCGTCAAAGACTTCCATAGCTTCTTCATCCTCAACATATACGCCATTCTGCCAAAGGACCTCTAGGGTTGCGGCGTGAATTCGATCCATATCCGATTCGCTCAGGACGCTGAAGGCGATACCGCCAGTTTCGAATTTTCCGGCATGAATGTTGCGTTTCATTAATTACTCCTTTCATTTCTATTCGAATTCAAAGAAATTGGTCGAAGACAGTGCAGCAGGCTTTCGGCGCCTCGCTCAATAACCATTCTGACAGAGGGTTTGATGCAAAACATCCATATTGATATTTCGTGAACTGATTATGGCCACCACTTCTTTATCAATACCCGCTACAAGGTCGTTCATCAGTGCCGCAATACCGACTGATGCGGCGCCTTCGATGACTATTTTTCTTGTTCGAAAGCATACTTGATTGCTGATGCAATCTGATTCTCGCTTACACATATCAAGCCATCTACATATGTTTGAACCATTTTGAATGTATACCGGTTGTTGAGACCGATACCTCCCCCTAAATTGTCTGCCAGCGTACTAATCTCTTCAACTTCTACTGGTTTGCCTGCTTTTATGCTCTCATACATGGCTGCCCCACGTTTCATGGAGACACCGATAACACGAATGTTCGAAGAGGATGACTTGAGTGCCACGGCAACCCCTGAAATCAAACCGCCACCCCCAACCGGTACAGGTACTGTGTCCACTTCCGGTAAATCCTCTAATATTTCCAATCCTATTGTGCCCTGTCCTGCGATAATGTAAGTATCGTCAAAAGGATCCCCCATGACCTTTTTTCCTGAGCAACAAATTCTTCAGCCGCATTACGTGTCTCGTCAAAGTTGTCCCCAACGACACGAACTTCGGCACAATAGCCTTCGATATCTGCAATCTTATCACCAGAGACCAAATTTGACATAAAAACGACGGCTCTTATTCCCGACCGAGCGGCGGCAAAGGCAATGGCTCGGCCATTGTTTCCGGTCGAGGTAGCCACAACACCGCTTGCTTTTTGTTCTGGGCTTAAATTTAAGAGTCGGTTTAATGCACCGCGGATCTTAAATGCACCAATATCGTGAACCATCTCAAGCTTTAAAAAAACCCTCTGTGAATTTGTGGACAATTTTCTGGAATAAACCAGAGGGGTTCGGCATATCCAGGAATCTATCGCCTTTTTAGCTTGATAGATATCGGCCAATGTAATTTTTGAATCTCTTTTCATTTTATGCTTTTACCACTTAGTCCCCCATACCGGCGATAGCATGCGCCTTGCACCTAATCTGTCATGCATTTCTGTGCCTATCAGCGAGTCGTTTTCATCAATATTGAAGTTTGCGTGATGGGGGGATAATTGGTTTGTTTTTCTCTATAACCTGCACCGATAAGATTAAAAGGATTGGGGATTTTTTTGGCATACTCACAAAAATCCTCGCCAAACTCTCTCGTCTGATTAATGTTTGCTACGACCAATAGCATGTCCATACGATTCGGCTGATCTCTAAGTTTGATAAATCTCCATGTTTGACTCCTTGTGGATTTTTCACAGAATAATTAAGTCTCGTGTGAATCTTGATAATATTTCCGCCCCGTTTTCCGTCACCAAAACATTATCGATAATTCTGGCGCCGATTTTTTCTTTGTGTATATGAATGGGAGGCTCTATGGTTATAACCATACCAGCCTCAAGAATTTTTTCACTACCGCCGAATAACTCAAGCGTGTCGCACCAGGATGGTGGATACCCCGGAGCCAAACTGTACCCCGTCAAATGAGTCCTGTAATCGTCCATTCCGGCATCGGCGATGACTTTTTTAGCTGCATCGTGTGGAACTGATGCCGGGACACCGTGTTTTACTTCGGCAATCGAGGCATCACATGCCTCCCGAACGACATTATATATTTCCCGGACTCGAGGTCTGGGTCTGCCGAGACACATTTGCCGACCAACGGTACTCACATATCTCCTGTATACGGAACCCCATTCAGTATTTATATCATCACCCATTTTTATTTTTCGATGGGTGGGTAAAGCATGTGGATAGCAATTTCTCTCTCCGGTGGCGATATTCATTGGGCTGGGTGCAGCGTCACTGCCCAGCTTGAGTAATGTATAGGTGATTTCCGCGCTAATTTCGATTTCTGTCATGCCCTCGCGAACCACTTCTACGCATTTTTGCAAACCAGCATCTCCTATTTCTGCGGCTTTTCTTATGTACTCCAGTTCCTTCGAAGATTTGACATGCTTCAGTCGGGCAATAAAATCGGCGTCCTCGAGCACCAGCGAATCCCCGAGATAGGCCTTAAGATCAAGATAGTCATGGACGCCCAAATAGTAGTAAGGAACTTCAAGGCCGATCCTGAGTCCGTTGATCTTCTTATCCTTCATCACTTGCTTAACTACCGTAATGGGTTTTTCTGGTTCCCGACCGCCCCAACCAAAAACCTCATCGGCAAGGCTCGTATCGCAATATTCTGCCACTTCGGCCATTCTGGTTATAATGGCCAGAGATTTGTTATCCTGTGGAAAAAAAAGACATTGAAACTCTTGATAGCTTTTTGCCCTGGAACCAAGAAGCCAATGGATGCTGATAGGCGAGGTAACCAAAAACAAATCTAGCTGGGCCTCAGCCATTGCTTTTCTCAACTTGCTGTGCCTCTGCTGAAACTCTTCGTTTGTAAACTCTTCTTTAGACATGTTCCTTCTCAGAAACACAACCGCGTAAAATTTTTTTCAAACTCTGAAATTACTGAAAAATTTAAAAACCGTGCGAACAACCATCTCAAGCCCGATTTTTAGCGAATCTTCATCGATATTAAACCGGGGATGGTGATGGGGAAAGCAGGTAGCTTTCTTCTCATTTCCGGTGCCCACAAAATAAAACGCAGACGGTACGCGATCCGCGAATTCCGCAAAATCTTCGCCAGCCATTGAAACAAAAGAAACGATATGTCGGGGGGTGTCCAACACCTTTTGGGCAGCAGATCGAACCAATTCGGTCATACCCTGGTCATTGACCAGGGCCGGGTGACCATAAACCATCGACAACTCATATTCGGTGCGGTGGGCACGGCAGACACCGGCCAGGATTCTTTCAAAACGTTCGGGCAGTTCTTCTTTTCCATTCTCGGTGTCTTCATACAAAAAGCGCATCGTTCCAGAGAGTTTCACTTTGTCCGGGATAATGTTCCACGCGGTTCCCCCCTGGATTTCTCCGAACACGATACTGGTTGGTGTGAGCACATCGAGTTCGCGTGTTTGAATGGTCTGAAGTGCCTGAACAACCTCAGCGGCAGTGATGATCGGGTCCACCGACCCCTGTGGGGTGGCCGTGTGTCCACCCTGACCGATGATCGTTATTCGAAAGTAATACATTCCCGCCATAACGGGACCAGCGTTAACGGCAATCTTCCCGGTTTCAATGGGACTCCACAGATGAATTCCCAGAGACGCATCAACCGTTGGATTTTCGAGCACGCCATCTTCGATCATGGCCAGTGCCCCGCCGTTCTCTTCATTGGGCTGAAATACAAATTTGATATTTCCTCGCAGATTTTCACGGCGCCGGGAAAGGATTTTCGCCGCTCCCAGTAATATGGCCATATGGCCGTCATGTCCGCAAGCATGCATTTTACCATTGATCCGCGAACGATAGGGGACATCACATTCCTCCTTGATTGGCAGTGCATCCATATCCGCACGGAGCATAAGCGTCGGGCCTTTTTCAGAACCCCTTAAAAGACCCACCACGCCCGTTTTGTTGACGCCGGTTTTGACTTCCAGATGGTGTTGGTGCAAATAGTCTGCAATTTTTTCGGCGGTTTGAAATTCTTCATCGCCGAGTTCAGGATTTTGGTGGAAGTGACGCCGCAGGGCAACCACTTCATGATTTATGGCTAAAACCTCTGGCGAAATGTTCATGGTTGACCTCTTCGGTTGGCAATGGTCAATCGGTCAGATTTGCAATGATCTCATTTCAAGCTGATACAGTTTGCCGAATCTCTCGTTATGGGGATTGACACCCGCCAGACGCAGCAGGTCCCACACGGTGACCTGATTTGCGCTGACCACCGGTTTGCCCAAATCTTGTTCCAATGTCTGCAGCACCTCTACGGTTCGAAAATTGGTGCAACTGATGAATATGGCGTCCGCCTCACTGCTATCCGCCTCCCTCGCCAGACTGTATGCAGCCCCGGCGGGTTGGTTGTATATCCCGCGGTAAAGTCCCAGGCCCTTGAGAGCGACGACATGGAAGCCGCTGTCTTCCATAAATGTTTTTAAACGTGCGTTGATTTCGTCAGGGTAGGGGGTGACGATAGAAATTTTTTTAGATCCGAGGGCTTGCAGGGCCCGGACCGCGGCTGTCGTGGTCGTGGTGCACGGTACCCCGCAGGCAGACTCCATACGGTCGATAATTTCCAGGTCACTGCTAACCCCGTGGACAAAACTTCCGGAAGTACATGCGTAGGCAATGGCATCAAGGTGAATGATATTCAGATCGGCAGCGGCATTTTCGATGTCGGGGCTTTGGGTTTGGGCTTCCAATAGCTCCAGGGTCTGTTCTTCCTGGGGAACGTGTATGCGGGTAATGTGGACACTCACCCCGCCGGGGACCAGCTCCCAATATTCGCGGTCCAGGGCACCATCAGCGGGGTAAATGATCCCCAGTTTGGCTCTCCAAGACATAATACCCCCTCCGTAAATTTAGACTAACATTCTATAACAAGGGCCAGAAGGGCCGGCACTAATTGTTCCTTATAAACTTAATTAGCTCGGTGGCTCCGGCACATCTAATGCCCGCCGCAGAATCGAAATCGGATGGGCCACCGGAAGGCCTGAAACCCCGTGCATGCGGATCTGACACGGACCACATTCGCTCAGAGCAATATCGGGCTTGAGCGTGTTTAACGACTCTGAAAGAGGCCGTCCTACGGCGGTGCTGATGTCGTACTTTTCGGCTTTGAAGCCATAAGTCCCGGACTGTCCGCAGCAGGCCGCATCCAGTACCTCGACTTTCAAATCGGGGATCTTTTTGAGAATATCGACTAACGGTAGACCGATTTTCTGCGCCCGCAGATGACACGGCGTGTGATAGGCTGCAACCAGAGAAACGGGTTTTAAATCGAGCTGCAATTCACCGGTTTCGGATAGATGGCGCAGGTACTCTCCCAGATCATGCGTGCGGGCCGCGATGTCGGCCGCATTTTCAAGTCCCAGCACTTCCGAATATTCGTGTGTGAGCATCATACTGCAGCTGGTACAACTGACAATGATATCGTATCCCCTGTCACACCAGGATTGGAGCGAGGCGATGTTGGCTTTGGCAAGTTTTCGGGCGCCGTCCAAATCGCCGCTGCTGATGAGCGGCAAGCCACAGCAGTTTTGATCCGGTACTGTGACATTAAAACCCAGATGCTCTAAAACCGTAACCGCTTCTTTTCCGGGATCGGTGTCGTTGTAGTTGGTGTAGCATCCGACAAAATAGGCGATCTTGCGTTGAGCGGTGGAAGGTTTGGTCTCTGGCAAACGCCGTTTGAGCCAATTGATAAATGGTTTTGCATAGGGCACCATCTCCGCCCTGCGACTGATGCCCAACGCGGTTTCCATGCCGCCGCGTACGAGATTGCTTGCCAGTAGGCGGTTGCTCGCCGATGGAAAAACACTTGCCATTTTTCCCATCAACTCGGCGCGTCCCAGCATCCAATCCCTTAAGCTGCGACCTTTCTCCCGGGCGTAAGCATCTTTGGCCTGTACGTTTACGCGGTTCAGGGCAACGCCGGAAGGGCAGGCCACGTGGCAATTCAAGCACATGCTGCAGTAATCGATGTTTTCTTCAATGGGTGCCTGATTTGTACCGTCTT
>JASFTQ010000273.1:0-6583 GCA_050053515.1 Desulfobacterales bacterium
AAAAGCACGTAAGTGCTTCAAGCGTTGCACTTGCAACCGGGTGCAAAGCACCCGGTTTGTGTGGCAAGAAATCAAAAGAACTCGACCTCGGCCCGCTCTGCGGGCCTCGGGACTCAGACAGCTTTTAATTTTTACCCGTCAAAGGTCCCTGGCGGGTAAGCGCCCTGCTGCAGCCGACGCCTTAAACCCAAACTGCTCAATGTCGCTCACAAAAAACTTTCAAACCTTGAGTTGAAATCTGTAACTTTTTTGCGGGACAATACGCTAGCATAAAATAAATAAGATTGGTCTGATGACCTGAAAATCAGGTTGACAGATAATAAAAAGTGTGTCAAGAAAAAATATGGCAATAATGCTAATTATTACCACCTCCTTACGCCCTTGCTAGCAACTTTTCAATGGTAAAATTGAGGCAGATGAATTACAAAACAATTCAGCGCAGCTCCACCTCCGAACTGGTAATGCGAGAGATTCTTGAAAGTATCAAGTCGGGCCAGTTGAAACCCGGTGCTAAACTGCCTCCCGAAAGGGAATTGACCAAAATGTTCGGCGTCGGCAGGTCAACCCTGAGAGAGGCTATCTCAGCCCTGGTGCTGGTGGGCTATCTGGAGGTGATTCAGGGCAGAGGGACTTTTCTGAGAAAAGATTTTCAGCCCGCCAACCTATCCGCCATGGAGCTTAGTGATATTCAGACGGCGGCAAGTATCATTGACCTGGTTGAGGTCAGAGAAATTCTTGAATGCAATGCGGTAAAATTGGCGGCCCAGAGGGCCGGGCCCGATGATGTTCGCCGGATACGGGAAGCTCTGGTGAAGATGAAAGAAACCGTCGGCGACTATAAGCGCTTTTCAGAACATGATTTTGATTTTCATATCGCCCTGGCCCAGGCCACCGGAAACACCATGATCCTTGAAATGATGAAACTCATCGTAAACAGGGTCCATGAACAGTATGATAGATTCAAGCCCAAAACCCTATTTCAAACGGACAGGGCGGTTTTGACGGCAGAGCAAATTGTGGCCGGCATCGCCAATGGTGAAGCAGAAAAAGCCGCCGGCTATATGCGAGATCATTTAAATTTGGTGACCACCGAACTGAAACGGATGGTTCCCGAAGCCAAAAAGATTCGTGCCGGGCTGTTTTGAAAGCGGCCCCTCAAACAAATGAAACGGTGGAGGAGAAAAATGACACTGGAAGAAAAAATCATTGCGATGCTCGAGGAAAAAAAGATTTCCTACGAGGTCTTCGAGCATCAGCCGGTTTATACAAACCCGGTAATGGCGGAGGAATTGGGTGTGGCCGAATCCGAGACTGTAAAATCATTGGTTTTAACGACAAAAGAAGGAAAAATGATCGTCCTGGTACTCCCCGGCGACAAAAAGGTCGACTGGAAACAGGCGGCGGCGGCGGCCAAAACCAGAAAGGTCACGTTTGCCAAGCCCGAAGATGTCAGCCAGGCGGTCGGTTGCGAAGTGGGGTGTGTGCCGCCCTTCGGCCACTTGACATCGCTTCCGATTTATATTGATCCTGATTTAACCAAAAAGAATTTCGTTTATTTTAACCCGGGCGTTCACGACAAATCGTTTAAAATAAAGGCCTGGGACCTGAAAAAGCTTTGCAGTCCGCCTTTTATTTGAGAGTCAACATAATTTGTTCAGATCACGTGCATATGTGTATCTATCGGTTCAGCCGGAGGTTTCGCTTGAATATGTGCTGAATCAAAATCGATCGCATCAACGGACCGGAGGAGCTATTTGGCAAGCGGGTGGCGACCGTTGAGAGAAGTACTGCCGCCGACTATCTAGCAGGACAGGGTTTGCCCGCCGTTGAACTCGAGAATGTGGAGATAGCCTACCACCTTTTAAAGACGGGAAAAGTAGACGCTGTTGTATACGACGCCCCTGTCCTCCAACGTTATGCTTCCAAAAAAGGAAAAGGAAAGGTCAAGGTTGTGGGTTTGATTTTTAAGGAAAAAAGCTACGGTATCGCGCTTCCAGTCCACAGTGTTTACCGGGATAAGATAAAATCGCACCATTAGAACTCATGGAGGAGGGCATGTGCCAGGAGCTGTGCGACAAGTGGTTTGGGACATAAAAGAAACCACAAAAATGAGCGCAATCAGATTGACTTTGCAAAGCGTATTTTGTAACTATCCCTCGAGGCCAAATCATGTTACAGGGAGGTAAAAGATGGCAAATGGTTTAAACAAGGCAATCCTGATCGGCAACCTCGGCAGAGACCCTGAAATGCGGTATACCCCGAGCGGTCTTGCGGTGGCGAATTTCAACATTGCAACCTCGGAAACCTGGACCAACAAAGAGGGCCAAAAGGAAACCCGCACGGAGTGGCACCGCATCGTCGCCTTCGGTAAACTGGGTGAGATCTGCGGCGAATACCTGGCAAAGGGAAGGCAGGTCTACATCGAAGGTCGCATCCAGACCCGGGACTGGGAGGATAAAGAAGGGATTAAACGGTACACGACGGAAATCGTCGCCAATCAGATGATTATGTTGGGCTCCAGGGATACCGTGGCGCCGAGCGATTCATATGGCGGTCCACCGTCAGCAGAACCGGACACTTCTCTGCCGGAGACTCCGGATGATGATATACCTTTTTGAAACCGCTTTTAATGGAGATAGGGGCGCTTGAGATTCAGGGGTTTTCCCCTGGCCGGGTCGGTAAAAGTGGCTCTGGTGGGGAAATTGATACCTTTTATTCAGAACAAACAGATCCTGGATGCTCGATACTCGATTCTGGATGTATGCCCATTGATGTGGTCGATGCAACCGGAACGCTGCCACCGAAGTCAAAACACATCCGGGCTTCAAACGTTGCTCTTGCAACTCACAGCCGGTTTGGGGAGCAAGAAATCAAGGGGAGAGTTATTAGAGGTCTGGGGCAGTTTGCGATATGTTGATCAACCGCCCGGTTTGCATTGCAAATCAATATTCACCTAGACTCATTAGATAGAAAAAGTAACTTTACTGGGAGTTTTTGTCCTCTTCAAGTTTTTCAGGTTCTTTTTTTTCTTCTTCGTCATTAACGCCCTTAAAATTCTTGATGGCTTTTCCCATCCCGGCACCTATTTCAGGTAATTTGCCGGCACCAAAAATAATCAGGATAATCACCAATATTATGATCAGTTCCGGCATTCCAATTCCAAACATATATGCCTCCTATTCATCGTCATTCGGGTGTCTCAGCTCCTGGATAAGCTGAGTGAATTCTTTTGACTTCAGATAGCGATCGACGGCACCCTGGTAATCAATCCAACTTTTCCATAGTGCAAGCCAGGCCTCATTGTGCCAGTAACAATCCGGATCGCCGCCACCTTTATGCCTCTCAATATAGTCAATATATTCCTCCGCGCAACTTTCACAGAGTCGGTAAGGTACCCGGATATCGCGGGGTATTTCTTTTTGCGCGGCAGGATCGTTGCCGATTTGCGTACCGCACTTTTCGCATTTATAGGCACACTGGGTGCACTGAAACACTTTCTGGACGGCTTGGATTTTACGCCGTTTAATTAATGTCGCCTTTTTTTGCTTGGTAAGCGCAAGCTTACCATTAATTGAAATAATGTCAGCCATGTTTCGCCTTCGCTGCAAATGCGGATTGTCTCGATATTACCTACCTATAACACCCGCCCATCAGCGTGTCAATCTTTTACCCCTGCTGTCAATGTAAGATATCTGGGGTACATTTCCCTTGACAAAAATGATGATTATCGGTATTCGACCCATTTGCCCTGATATTTTAGCATACGTCGATATAGCCATACGGATCTCTATTCATTGAGAAATGAAACTCCCATCCAAAAGGGAGGGCTTTGCAGGGAAGCGAACCGGTTACGGAGGATTACTTAATGGTCTTTGATATCTTACTTTATACCTCGCTGGTAATTTTTCTCCTCGGTCTCATTTTCAAGGTATCCACCTGGTTTACGCGCAAAATCGGCATATCGGCTTATCAGGTGACGACTGGCCAAAGAGTCTCGGCCGCTGCAAAAGGTATCCTGACCACTATTTTTAGCCTGAAAGTGCTGGTGTTAATCAAAGTTTTCGTTTTGGACGTCCTCCTGCAAATCAGGATACTGAGAGAGGATTTTTCCCGCTGGCTCATGCATATGCTCATTTTCTGGGGGTTTATGCTGCTTGTGCTGATGCATGCCCTTGAGGGTTCGATAACTGAGCGATTATTCTTGGATTATTATTCGACCGTCAATCCGTTCATGTTTTTGAGAGACCTCTTTGGTTTCATGGTGATCATCGGCATCGGGATTGCCGTCTACCGCCGTTTTATCCGAAAAGTTCCCCGCCTGTCTACCACAATCATGGACCGTTATGCCCTGTTCATCGTAGCAGTGGTAATGCTATCGGGTATATTTCTTGAGGGTTTAAAAATTACATCCCACGGCGAATTTATGCGAATGGTAGACGATTATGCCGGTTTGGAGGATGAAGCGGAAATTGAGCCCCTGGAAAGTTTTTGGGTTCAACACTATGGACTTGTCTCCCCCGACCTCCAGGCCCCTTTCGATGAAGAACTCCTGGCCTACGGACAAGAGCTCCACGAAGGCTATTGCATAGACTGTCATTCCAGACCCCAATCGGCTTTCAGCGGATATGCGGCCGCTAAAATCATCCGTCCGATTGCCGTTATGCTGGATCAAGCCGGGGGTGTTAGTTTCCTGTGGTATGTCCACATTCTGGCCTGCTTTATCGGTTTGGCTTACCTGCCCTTTAGCAAGATGTTTCACATCTTTGCCACCCCGGTAAGCTTATTGGCCTCAGCCGTCATGGACAAAAAAACATCTGCTCCGGCCAATGTTGCTACCCGTCAGTCCCTTGAGCTGGACGCCTGCATGCACTGCAGCACTTGCAGCTTGCGATGTTCGGTTGCCCTGGCCGCCGATGTTTTCGGCAACAGCAATATTCTGCCTTCGGAAAAACTTCAATTCTTAAAAGCCTATGCCGCCAACCGGAATCTCGACGATCAGGCCCTCAAAGCGATCCTGGAAGGGATCTATTTGTGCACAAACTGTGATCGCTGCACGGTGGTCTGTCCCGCCGGCATCCTCCTGAAAGATTTGTGGTTGAATGTGAGGGAAGAGCTCATTCAAAAGGGCCGTCCGATGCCCCTGATACTTTCACAGTATTCGTGGTACCGCGGATTAAATCGCGAGGAGGTCGAAAGCGCCGCTTATCAAAAACCAGTGGAGGGGGTCCGCAAGGCCATCGCTGATAATTTCGAGTTAATCAAACAGCCGGCAAAGGTCATTCCCTTGACGCCCGTTAATAAAGATTTTAAAGAAAAGGCCGATCGTTCGGCCCAGGCCAATACCTACTCCTACTGTTTTTCCTGCGAAAACTGCAGCACGGTGTGTCCGGTGGTGGCAAACTATGAAAACCCGCAAGATGCCGTCGAGTTATTACCGCATCAAATCATGCGTTCACTGGGTCTGGGTCTCAAGGATTTGGCAATGGGTTCCAAGATGTTGTGGGATTGTGTAACCTGCTATCAATGCCAGGAGCATTGTCCCCAGGGTGTCAAGGTGACCGATGTGCTTTACGAACTTAAAAATCAGGCAATGAAAGAGACCTTTGCGGCAGCTGATCCGCAATACACTTAGATTGCTAAAAACGGATTTCTCGCGGCTGGAAGCCGCTCCCACAGATCGATGATGATTAAGTGGGAGCGGCTTCCAGCCGCGATCAAAACGCATTTGTTGAAGGGAAATGCGCTGATGAAATTTGCTTTATTTATTGGTTGTAACATTCCGGCCCGGGTCCAGCAATATGAGCTTTCCGCCAGGGCGGTAATGGACAAATTAACAATCGATATCGTCGATATCCGCGAATTTAGCTGCTGCGGCTATCCCATGCGCAACGCGGATTTCAATACCTATCTTCTCTTTTCGGCCAGAAACCTCGCCTTGGCCGAGAAACAGGATCTGGACCTGATGACCCTTTGCAAGTGCTGTTACGGCAGCCTCAAAAAGGCCGCCCACCTCCTCGAAGAGGATACGCCCCTGCGAGATACGGTTAACACCTTTCTGGCCAAGGAGGGGCTGGCATATACCGGCAACTGTCAAGTGACCCACTTTCTGGCAGTGCTGCACAAAGATGTTGGCGTCAGGGCCTTGAAAGAGAAGATAGAAAAAAAATACGATGGCCTTAGCATCGCCACCCATTATGGGTGTCATGCCTTGCGTCCCAGCGAAATCATGCAATTTGATGATCCGGCCGCACCGGTCCTTTTCGATGAATTGGTTACAGTGACCGGTGCCAAAAGTGTGGACTGGCCGCTGAAACTGGATTGCTGCGGAGCGCCGCTGATGGGGATCAATGACGATCTTTCCATGGATCTGACCACCAATAAATTGGCGGACGCCAAACAGGCCGGGGCAGACTATCTCTGTGCCGCTTGCCCCTGGTGCCAGTTACAATTCGACACCGTCCAACGGATGATCGCTTCCAATAACGGGGACAAACCTGAACTGCCCTCGATATTATATCCACAGCTGCTCGGACTCGTTATGGGTATTGACAAAAAGGCGTTGGGGCTCAGTATGAATCGGATC
>JASFTQ010000274.1:0-6579 GCA_050053515.1 Desulfobacterales bacterium
CCAAACACGTATATGAAGCCCAAGCCGGAGTGAATGCCATTGAGAAGTGTATCCCCTTGATAAATGCTCTGCGTGAGTTGGAGGCCGAAATGAACCAGGTACGGCACCCGGCCTACGCGGAAATTGTCCATCCCATTAATTTAAACATCGGCATCATTCGGGGAGGAGATTGGCCTTCCACCGTTCCAGCAGCAGCCGAGTTTCATGGCCGGCTGTCTTTTTTCCCAGGACAACCCTATGAAGAAATCCAAAAACGAATCCAGGACACGATTGAACGAGCATCCGCAACGGATGATTGGCTGGCCGAGAATAAACCATCGGTTGAGTTTTACGGTTTTAGATCCGAAGGTCATACGGTTTCTCGCATCCAGCCGGCCTTTAATGTTTTAAATGACTGCCATCGATTATTGTTTGACCAAAATGCAGAGAATATGGTCACGACCGCAACTACAGACGTCCGTGCATTTCACTTCTTTGGCCAAGGACAAGCAACCTGTTATGGGCCTGTGGCAGAGAATATTCACGCTTCCAATGAGCGTGTTCAAATAGAAAGCGTTATCAGTACGGCCAAGGTGTATGCACTGTTTCTTGCGCGCTGGTGCGGATTGACCGATTAGGTATAGAATTGGATTAAGGGAGAAAAGAATGATTAAGCTGAAAGTCGATGATTGTGAGGTGTTTATCGAACTGTTTGAAGATCAAGCGCAAAAAAGCGTTGCAGGCATTCGCGAGCTTCTTCCGCTTAAAGCGCATGCCGTGCACTGTAAGTTTGCCGGATATGAAGTTATGATTCCCATTCCCGTCGTGCTTGAAAAGGAAAACCAGGTCGAAAAGGTTGGAGCAGGTGATGTCGGATATTACGTAGATAACGGTATACTCTGCCTGTTTTACGGCAAGATTTACCCTTTTGCCGCGGTTAATCTGGTGGGAAAAGTCTCTTGGGGACTGGACGACCTAAAGAAAATCGGGGCAACTCTTTTAAATCATGGACCGCAACCGGTTTATCTGAAAGCGCTTAGCAAGACCCATCTGGGATAAGGAAAAGCCATGAGCGATTTTGAAAATTTATTAGAAAAAATCAATAAGATGAGTCGAGAAATATGGGATATGGAGCAGACGCCGCAGGAGATCGCGGCCTTGAAAAAAAACCGATTCGTTCCAAGCGGAACCGTACCTTCCGTGCTCTATGCCTGTTTTGACGTTGCCAACGGATCAAGCTATCTTATCATCGCCCGCGATATGTTAAAAGATAAAGGATATCGAATCCAGGAGTGCAATGTCATTTTAGCCAAATTCCTAACGACGATGGCAGGCAGGTATACCACGTGGGGGTTCCACAGTATTGCCAAACACTTGCTGGCGGCCTCGGAACGTGTCGGCAGTGTTGCTGAACGAGATGCGTTGCTGCGTCTTGTTAACAGCCTGCTAATTTACAATAACAAGTTGTGGAACTGGCTGGATATGGCGATACCATGGTTCGAATTGGATCAAAAAATTGAATTAAGATAACGGACCTTAAAATAATCGGATTCAATCATTTCAAAAGATGGTTGTCACCCCATAAAAGGACGGTGAATCTTTTTTCAGCAGGGATTTTTGGATGACAGGATTTACGGAATGGAACTTGTTTAATCTTTCGGAAAGGGCGGCTGTGATCACGGGGGCCTGCCGCGGTATCGGAAAAGCCATTGCTTTTGGTTTGGCCAATTACGGGGCGCATGTCACACTAGTGGACATGTTACCGGAAGAAATAGGCCAAAGGGAGGTCATGGCCATTGAGAAACTTACAGGCGCTAAAGGACTCTACGTGCGTGCTGACGTTTCTAAACTAGATGAAGTACAGGCGATGGTCAGAAAGACGATCGCTCAGTTTCAAACCATCGATATCTTAGTCAACAGTGCAGCCGTCGTTCAGCGAGCGCTGACTGAAGAAACAGGACCGGGAGTCATTCGAGCACTGATCGATGTTAACCTGATCGGGCTTTTTTACTGCTGCCAAGAGGTCGGGAAAGTAATGCTGAAAAACCAACGTGGGAGTATTATCAATATTTCATCTACCGACGCGGAGGCGGGGGTGCCCAACGTGGCCGTCTATTCCGCTACCAAGGGCGGAGTAAACGCGCTGACCCGGGCTTTGGCTATTGAGTGGGCTAAACACGGCATTCGTGTCAATGCCATCAGCCCATGTGTTGTGGAAACAGATATGTTGAAACCCTTACTTGAAGATAGAGATCGCAGGCAAGCGATTACCGACAGCGTCCCTTTGGGAATTTCGAAACCGGAAGATTTCCAGGGGCCAGCGATTTTCCTTGCCTCAAACGCATCTTTGATGGTGACCGGGCATATTCTGCATGTTGATGGGGGGTATCTGGCAACGTAAATGGAAAATAGGCATAAAAGGCGTAACAGATGGTGAATACAGACCTAGTTGGCAAAGATCATTCCTCGGAATATAGTGTCATTTTAGAGGATCTCACCAAGAAGTTTGGAGATTTTATCGCGGTAGATAAAGTTTCACTTAAAATTAAGAGGGGAGAATTTATTACGTTGCTGGGCCCAAGCGGTTCGGGCAAGACAACCATCCTGATGATGATAGCCGGATTCCAAATGCCCACTTCGGGTAAGGTTATTATTGAAGGCGAGATGATTGTCTACAAACCTTCTTATAAAAGGAACATCGGAGTGACCTTCCAAAATTACGCCCTGTTTCCGCATATGACAGTTTTTGAAAATATTGCTTTCCCGTTGCGAAGACGAAAGATGGAAAAAAAAGACATTGCAGAACATGTGCAAAAAATGCTTGATCTAATAGAACTTTCCGACCTGGGTGAAAGACATCCCCGCCAGTTAAGCGGCGGTCAACAGCAGCGTGTCGCCCTGGCGCGGGCACTGGTTTACAATCCACCCGTTCTCTTGTTGGATGAGCCCCTCGGTGCATTGGACAAGAAATTAAGGGAAAACATGCAACTGGAAATCAAAAACCTGCATGAAACTATCGGGATTACCATGATCTATGTTACCCATGATCAGGCCGAAGCACTTACCATGTCGGATCGGATTGCCGTCATTAATAACGGTCGCTTTGAACAAATAGGTACCCCCACCGACTTATATGAAAGGCCAAGCAACAAATTTGTTGCCGACTTCATTGGAGAGACCAATCTAATTGTAGGAGTGAAAATATCTGGAGAAGAGGAAGGGAGGTTCGAACTGACCACTTCCAAAGGGATAAAAATTCTAACATCCAAACGCTCCTCTCTATCCCAAAAAGAAGTAAGTGTGGCCATTCGACCTGAAAGAATTGTATTCGTCGAATCACTCCAAAATAGGCTCAATACCTATGAAGGGATAATTGAACAAGTCATCTACCTTGGTGATACAATCAAGTATCGGGTTTTGGCCGAAGGGAGAGAAACACTCATCATTACAGAGAAAAACGATTCGAAATCGAAAAACTATAGACGAAAAGATCGGATAATATTGGGCTGGAATGAGGAAGATATGAACTTGGTCTAATCAAACAAGCAAAGAAGGAAGGAGGTGATATGCACACTTTTCAGACAAAACTGACTGATACACAGTAAAGTGGTGTTTTCCTTCATGGGAAACGCACAATTCAAAAAGGAGGAAGTCATGCTAAGAAAAGGTTTGGGTATTTTACTGACGGTCGTTTTTTGGGTTTGCCTTTATCAGCCGGCTATCGCCGGAAATATGGTATGGAATTTGAGTGGCGGAGTCGTATCAGAAAATCATTGGAAGTGCTGGGTAAAAGATTTTGAAACAACCACAGGGCACGATGTTATCCATGAAGCGGGTGTTAATTTTGGTAAACTAAGGGCCATGGTTAAATCCGGAAATGTGCAGTGGGATCTGGCTGAAATCTGGAGTATGGACACATACATCCTGGGCGTAAAAGAGGAGCTTTTCGAGGCAATTGATCCTGAAATTGTTCGAAAGCACGAAGATGTCATCGAGGGGTCATTTTTGCCCTATGCCAATGTGATGGCGTATTACAGCACTATCCTGGGATATGATGCTGAACTGTTTCCCAAGTCAAAAGGCAAAGAGCCCAAAGGGTGGAAAGACTTTTGGAATGTGGAAAAATTCCCGGGTCCGCGGGGGCTTTGGAATTCACCTTTCAATAATTTGGAATTTGCGCTGATCGCGGACGGAGTTTCCCCTGATCAACTATATCCCCTTGATGTGGATCGAGCTTTTCGAAGCTTAGATAAAATAAAGCCTCACGTAAAAGTTTGGTGGACCTCCGGTGCGCAATCCGCCCAAATTCTGACAGACAAAGAGGTGGTGATGACTTCAGCTTGGAATGGTCGCATCTATACCCTTATTCAGCAAGGAGCTAAGGTTGACATTCAATGGAATCAGGGTATCCTTTTGAACTCACCGGTGGTCATTCCCAAAGGAGCGAAAAACAAGAAAATTGCCATGCAGCTTCTGAACTGGTGGGCCGAGCATCCTGAAGCACAGGCGTGCTATGCCAATGCCGTAGGATACCCAGGGAATCATGTGAAGCTCTACAAATATGTTAAGCCGGAGCTGGCGCCTTACCTTCCCACCAATCCAGAAAATATCCGCATTATGATTCGCAATAACTATGAGTGGTGGGCGGCAAACAGAGACACTGTGCAAGAACGTTGGGAAGAATGGATGCTTAAATAAGTATGGTCAGAGGAAATGTTTTTTTCTATCTCAAAATAGAGAGGGGAATTCTAACCAAACCAGATTGGGCTAAGGCGGAGGGAAGAGATGGAACGCATAAAATTGGTGAAGTCAGGATTCTATAAATACGGACTTCTGCTACCCCTTTCACTTTATCTTATTTATTTTTTCGTTTATCCAGCGGTAGCAATGTTTCTGACAAGTTTTTTTGATCCCGGCTTTACTTTGGAGCATTATCTGCGCATATACAACAAACTGGTTTACTTGCGCGTCATCTTGTCAACCTTCCGCCTAAGCCTGATCTGTACTATTGTTTCTCTGGCGATAGGCTACCCATTGGCCTATTTCTTAGATCGGGTAAAACCGAATACCAGAAGCATTATGTTGATCTTTATTGTGCTTCCTTTTTGGACGAGCATCCTGGTTCGTATGTATGCCTGGATGGTTATCCTTGGTAGAAATGGAATCATCAATTCAACCCTTCTAAAACTTGGATTGATATCAACGCCTCTGGACCTGCTTTATAACACCTTCAGTGTGACTATAGGGATGGTACACTTCCTCATGCCGTTCATGGTTTTTCCGATATACAGCGTCATGAGCGGCATCGATAAAGATACCATCAAAGCCGCTTACAGTTTGGGCGCTCATCCAATTACGGCTTTCATAAAGGTGTATTTACCTTTGAGCCTGCCGGGGGTCGGCGCAGGTTGTCTGATCGTTTTCATACTGGGCATCGGTTTTTTTGTCACACCTGCTCTTTTAGGGGGAAGGAAAGACATGGTCATCAGCACGCTGATTGATTATCAAGTAAGCTTGAAGGCAAATTGGCCTTTCGCCGCCGCAATTTCGTTAGTGCTACTGTTGCTGACATTAGTCCTCTTTAATTTTTCCAATAAGTTTTTAAGGATTGACCGCATTTGGGGAAGTAAAACATGAACACACCCGATCAGGTAAGCAGAGATATATACCGGCCACCAGGCAAAAGCTGGAGTGAATTGATTTTTTATGGATTCTGTGGATGCATCTTATTGTTTCTCATTTTTCCGCTTTTTATTGTAATACCGATATCCTTTAGTTCCGCTGAATATCTTCAATTTCCACCTCCAGGATTTTCTTTAAAGTGGTACCGGAATTTTTTCGGATCAGAGTCTTGGATGACCGGGCTCGTTAACAGCATTAAAGTGGCATCTCTCACAAGTATACTATCATCTGTATTGGCGATTCCCGCAGCCCTGACACTGTCCCGCCAAAAAATCAAAGGCGCCAACATGATCTATTCCTTTTTCATTTCACCGCTTATCATCCCGGTGATTATTGTGGCGGTGGCGGTCTTTTTTCACTTCTCCAGGATGGAGTTAATCGGCAACCTTTATGCATTGGTTCTAGCCCACTCGATTTTAGCCGTTCCGATTGTGCTGGTTACCACATCTGCTTCACTCCAAGTCGTTGACAGAAACCTTGAATATGCCGCAATGAGTTTAGGGGCCAATCCCCTTGTAACTTTTTTCAAGGTCACGTTTCCACTCATTCGGCCAGGAGTCATATCCGGCGCTCTCTTTGCGTTCATCATTTCGTTTGACGAAGTAGTAATCGCTACCTTTCTAAGTACTTACCGATCGCTAACACTCCCCAAACATATGTGGAGTGCCATTCGCGAGGAGATTGACCCGACAATTGCCGCCTGTTCCTGCCTGCTTATCCTCACAGCAATTCTACTTATCGCAACAGTAACAATTCTTAATCGGCGCGCTGAAAGATTGCGGCGTTGAGCTGTAATTATAACTTGCCATAATAGTTTGTATAATTTCAGAAATCCTCTCAAAGAACATCATTTTGTTGAATTGATTGAAGCTTTCCCATTAGTTATCATCCATACAATTTTTGCACATGATGGCGGCA
>JASFTQ010000275.1:0-6578 GCA_050053515.1 Desulfobacterales bacterium
ACAGGGTAGCCACCTTAAGTCTTATATGGTTTGCAGCTTTGATGATATGCTTTCTTTCTTTCAAAGATGTGCATGAATTGTGCCATTCTGTTAAGGCTTATTTAACCGGCTGAAAATATGCATAATACATGATTTTAAACCGATTATCTTTCAATTTTTTTATTAAGGATTAGAAAAAATCAGAACTTCAGTTTGAAATATTTCGAAATTAGAACTTCACATGGCCAAACTCGATAATGCTTATTTTGCCACTATCAGGACATAGATTACCCCATTTTGAAGGTATAAAAATGTCTGAACAGAGGCTGCCGATAAATTCTTAACCGAAAATATTTGATGGCATTTCACCCAAGTCGCTAGTCCGATTTTTAATGGACCGAACAGGATATACACGGATCATAGGCCCGCACCAGCATTTCACAAAGCTGTTTAACCTCGGTGTCCTGTTTACCTTTATTAACGGCCTGCTCAGCCAGCTCTTTCAGGTCATAATGAATATTGGCATTATTCTGGGTGGTGGGTATAATGCAGTTGGCCTTTTCAATCAAGCCCCGTTCATTTATCAGATAATGATGGTATAAAATCCCTCTGGGAACTTCTACCGCGCCGACCCCCTCTCCTTCTTTCAGATTATATTCCGAGCGAATATCATCCAAATTGCAGTCTAAAAGTTCATCTATTATTTGGAGCGATTCGATCATAACGTGCACGCATTCCACAAGCTGTGCGATGTTATTCATAAAGGGGTTGTGGTTTAATGGTTTTATCCCAAATTCTTCTGCAATATGTTTGGCCTTCAGAAAGTTGTAATTATTGTTTAGTCTTGCCAACGCTCCAACGGCGAAGGATTTTCGGCTTAGTTTTGCGAATTTGCTGGTTGTAAAATCCTCTTTATACTCATTGGTCATGGCGAGATAATCATTTTCGTTTTTCTGCACCCCGTCCGTTGAAATCAGCTTTCCACCGATCCAGGGGTAATTTTCTTCTCCTTGCAGGGAAACATACTCTGTTTCCCGGATAAAATCCGGGACTTGAACCGATTTAAAGAGCTCCACAGTCTTTTCTGTATCAGAGATTCTCTCAGATATTTGTTCTCTTAATTTATGAAGATCTTTTTTATTGGGCGCTTTACTGACGCCGCCCACGCACAAGCTTACCGGGTGAGTTGTTCTTCCGGCCAGAATATCGCACATATCGTTTGCCAGCCCTTTTAAGCGAAGCGCGATTTCCACAACCGCACGGTTTGATTGAACCAGCGGAATCACGCTACCCACGTTTAAATAATCCGGTGCGGCCAGGAAAAATAGATGAAGAAAATGACTCTGCAGGGTCTCGCCGTGTTTGGCAAGCAGCCGTATCTTTTTGGCAGTAAGCGGTATTTTTATTCCCAATGCATTCTCTATCGCTCTCAGAGATGCAAGGGCATGGCCGATTGAACAGATCCCGCAGATGCGCGATGTTAAAATGGGAGCCATCTCACAGGACATACCCCTGAGCATGGCTTCAAAGAACCGGGGTGTTTCCACGACAGCCCACGTGGCATCCACCAGTTTGCCGTTCTTAACAACAATATGTATATTTCCGTGGCCTTCCACCCGGCTGAGATGATGAACATTAATATTCATGTCAACTTTCATTTCGCGCGATCTCCTTGAGTGAATTAAAAAATGAGGTTTTCTCGTCAATCTGTTCCAGGGAAAAGCCTTTCTCGGTCAAAATGTGCTTTAGTGAAGGCCAGTTGTTTTCTTCTGCAGGGCCTCTGCATCCATAGCAGGGCAGCTTGCCGTTGATGCAGACTGCGTTGCAACCGGCGCGGGTAATGGGGCCCAAACAGATCTTGCCTTCATCGAGCAGGCAGTGGTTGAGATTCTGTTTGCATTCAACACAGACAGGATATTTCTTGAAACGAAAATCGGCACCCAAAACAAGATGCAGCACAATGCTCTCAAATTCAGCCTTGGATATCGGGCAGCCGGGAATTTCAAAATCGACGGCCACCACTTCTTTCACACTTTTGACGGGCAGGGTCTCTACGGAATTATTCCCGTAAACCTCGTTAACCACATCCTCAACCGAAAAACTATTTTTTAATGAATTTACACCACCATAACAAGCACAGGTCCCAAGGGCCACCAGCAGCTTTGCCCGTTTTCTAATTTTTTTCAGTCGCTCGATTTCATCCTGTCTTGAAACTGCCCCTTCAATGAAGGCAATTTCAAAGTCGTCTTTTTTTTCCGAAGAAATTTCGCGAAAATTTACCACTTCAACCATGGAGAGAAAATCGATCAGGCTATCCTCTTTATTGGCGATCTGTAATTGGCATCCTTCACAGCAGGTGAAATCAAAAAAAGCTACTTTAGGTTTCCTGATTTCTATTCCCAGATAATTCAATTTAAGCCTCCTTTATATAGCTTCTTTTAAATTCATTACCGTCCAATAATCCATAACCGGACCGTCCACACAGGTGAAAGTAGACCCCACCATACACCGGCAGCACTTTCCCATACCGCAGTGCATTCTTCTTTCAAGTGTGACAAACATGCGGTTCATGGGAATCCCGACCTGGTTTAAATGGTTACAGACAAATTTGAACATAACCGGCGGGCCGCAGACGATGGCATAGGTTCTTTGGGGGTCGATATCAACTTCATTAAAAAGTTCGGTAATCAAGCCGGTCCTGCCTTTCCAGTTTTCATCAGGTTCTTCTACGATAAGATGGATGTCATAATTGTAAATCTTGCCCCACATATCGAACTGATAGTCAAACAGGATGTCTTTCGGTCTTTTGGTACCGTACATGATGACAACATCGGCATACTCGGATCTGTGTTCGTTTACCCAGTAAATCGGTGCCCTCAGCGGTGCCAGCCCCAAGCCTCCGGCAATCAGAAGGATATTGTGGCCCACCATTCGCTCCATAGGGAAATGGGTCCCGAATGGCCCCCTAACACCGACTTTAGTGCCGATGCCAACCCGGTGGAGCATATTGGTTACCTTTCCGGCCTTTCTGATGCATAGCCCTATTCGCTCTCTGATGGCGGAGGAGCCGGATATTGAAATCGGGATTTCTCCGAAGCCCGGCAATTCAAGCATAAGGAACTGCCCCGGTCGAAAGTTGAAAAACTTGCTTTCATCAGGATCCATGATTTTGAGGTGGAAAAGTTTTTCCATATCGGTAAGTTTTACGATATTGGTGATCATGCATTCATAGACTTTATCGGTTTGCATTAAGTGACTCTTCCGATTAAAATCCGGAGATCCCGCCATAAATGGTTCTGCAGCAATGTTTTCCCTTGGAATTTCATACCTCATTTCAAACCCTCCATTCTCAGGTCGTGAATGACATCTATTGGATTGATTCCAGCCGGACAAGCTATGCCGCATCGGTTGCATCCGACACACTTGGGTTCATCGTAGCTTTCGACAAACCCCCTGTGCTGGTGGTAAAATCTGTACTTCAAGCGGGTTGCAGGCTCCGGCCTGAAGTTATGACCGCCGGCAACCTCGGCAAAGTCAATCAAGTTGCAGGAATACAGCATTTTGTCTTTGAAAGCGAACTTTAAAGAGGTGTCGATGTTTTCTTCAATTGTAAAGCAATAACACGTCGGGCAAACCATGGCGCAGTTTCCACAGCTTAAACACTTATCCCCCCACTTTTTCCAGACATCGGATTCGAATTCAATATCCATCAGATTGGGAAGACCTGTTACAGAAACTTTAGTTTTAAACAGGCTCGCGATTCTCTTTTTTTCCGCGATGTATTTTTCCTCATCCTCTGTTTCGATATCATTAATTTGGATATTTCTTAACAGGTTAAATGCCTGTGAGGAGTTTATTTGCATAAAGTATTTATCTCCGATATCCGTCAGAAATAGGTCAAATCCATGCAAAGCCTCATCAGAATTTAAAGACTGGCAAAAACAGTCCTGCATGGGTTCATGGTCAAGTCCAATCAAAAAAGTATTCCTTCTGCGGGCGACATAGTAAGGGCTTGGATATTTACTCTTCATGAGGACATTGTCGAGCTTCAGCAGGCCATTGATATCACAGGCACGCACGCCTACGATCACGCGTGGATGGATGGAATATTCGATCTGTTGGGTCCACTCATTTTTATCGAATCGAAATGTTGATAGGCGCTCTTTAAAAGGTAGAAAAAAGTTTTTAAGCGATGAATAGGTCTTGGTGTAATTCAACGCTATTTCATCGAATGTGTAAACCTGCTGGAACTGAGAAACAGGATTTCCTGCTGTATCTTTGGCCGTCATTTTGGGAGCGATGACTACATTTTCTTCTATGACACCGTTTATAAACAGCTTAAAATCAGCCTTGGAAATAGTCTTAAACAGCATTTGAAAGCTCCTTTAATTAGGCAGTATTGTGTCCCAGAAATAAGGTCAAAAAGTGAATTTGTTTTATGCAATGATTGAAACTAAGGGTTATACGCTTTTTGCTGTAAGTGCCGAAATTGCCCAACCCGGCCCACCACAATTATGGTACATTTGCATTCATAATAACCGACTATAACATAAAAGGAGATGAAGCACACAAGTTTTTTCGGTGAGAACAAATTCAATAATCAATCATCAAAGCAGTCTTCATATGAAAGAGGTACAATCGTTGTCGGAAAAGAAGAAGAAAATATCTCTGGCATCATACGACTTCATTATTGGAATTTGCACATAATATGCAGGGAAACGGTTTATATTTATCATGTCAGCCGACTTTGCGAAAAACTGTGTCATGGTGCAAGAACAGTCCGCGGGTCAGACCCTGGTGATCCAATGCATAAAGCCCGCATTGCGTAAACGAAGATTTGACGTTTTCATAGGTGTATAAACTATAATTCTTGATGATGGGTCGAAGTACTCGAATGAGCGACCCGGGAAAAGCCAGGTCGCTCCAGATCAGATATCCTTCGTGGCGCAATACACGGACAATTTCCGTTAAAGCCAGACGCCATGCCGGTATATGGTGAAAGACATTTTGAGATATTACCAAATCAAACGCATTGTTTTCAAAGCTGAGTGCGGTTGCATCTTCGACCGCGAAGTGCAGTTTTTCATGCTCGGATTGCAATGTCTTTGCGAGGTCTATTTCTGCCGCATCGTAATCTGTCCCGTAAACGTTCATTCCATAGGTTTCGGCCAGAAAAGCCGATACCATGCCAATACCGCAACCGATTTCGAGTACGTTGTGTAAAGTTTTTATCTCTAGTTTATCGAGAGCTTGGCGAACTTTTCCAATATTGAGTCGGGCTTTCTTTTTTCTGTTAACAAACTTTTTTTCGAGCCATGCCATATGCATGTTGGATACCGTGAACTGAAAGCTGAATAGATGCAAAGTGAAATAGATATTGATACCGGCAAGATACTACCCGAATCTTGTATGAAAATTGATGAGAATTTTGCAAATGCTGAAATTTAGCGAGTTTTTACAACATTACCCAATCGTACAATTTAATCTAGATGGTAAATCGGATGATGATCTATTTTTCTCATCAATTTTCACCCGGAGGGCGAGCCGGAGGCTTCCATCTGCGGCCTTACTAAGGGCTCGTAATCCCGCTCATAGCTGGATGACTTCGCCCTTAGATGCCTTGCATATGAAAACCCCCGACTCGTGTAAAATTCAGGTACTAACCGAACAACTCTCTTTACACTCTTGTCATAGCAGCACCGCATTTAGGACACTTCTGCTCAAAGCAGGGTGTTCCCAATTTGTGGGAAACTGTTTTACCGCAGTTTGGACAGATACAATCTCCGCCGGGGCCTGCTGCAAAGCCACCACCTCGACCGCGACCTTTACCACCACCGGGTCGCATGCCTCTGCCCGTACCGGGACCTTGACCGCGTGGGCCTGTTCCATCGCCTCTTGGCATTTTAGTCACCTCCTTCAATAAAATGATAATACTTATTCGATATCGAAATTAAGCCGGAAATCCTATTGCCATGCGTTAAAACGCCTGCGCACTCTTTTTATCAGTGTGGGGTTTAGACGGTGCACCGGTTAGATTCACAATCTCATCCACCATTTTTCTCAACCCCCTGGTGATTGAAAGCTCTTTATTGTCCAGGAAGCCGATATCGCCCGCATCTCCCTCTTTTACGACCTCGAGCTCAAGGGGCAGTGTCGCCAACAGTCTTAAGTTTTCTTTGACTGCCGTCTCCCCGCCGCCGCGAGTTTTAAACACATCGATTATTTTGCCGCAATAAGGACACGTCAATCCACTCATGTTTTCAACCAGCCCCAAAATGTCCATCTTGACCTGGCGGCAAAAGTTAATTGATTTTCTTACATCGGCCAGCGATATATCCTGAGGCGTGGTCACGATCAGTGCCCTGGCATCCGGTATGGTCTGCGCGACCGTCAGAGGTTCATCACCCGTACCCGGCGGTGAGTCAATGATCAGATAGTCCAAATACGTCCACTCAATATCGGATATGAATTGTTTAATGGCCCCGATCTTAAGCGGTCCCCGCCAGATGGTGGCTGCATCTTTATCTCCCAATAGGATTTCAATCGAAATCACTTCCATATTCGGAAGGTATTCGGCCGGCAGCATTTTGCCATTGTGA
>JASFTQ010000276.1:0-6566 GCA_050053515.1 Desulfobacterales bacterium
ACACTCCTTATTGCAGATGAGGCCAACGTTTACCTGAAGCGTATGGGTTTTTCCCCGCACCAGCTTAAGACCATGTTTGGCAAGGGTCATGCGAAAAGGCTCGACGCTCAATTGCTTTTTCTTCTCGATCTCGCCGGTTTGGTCAGAGGGTTGCTCAACTAACATTATTATCTCTCTTCTCAGGATATTTACATGGATAATTTCTCGGCGATATTTCGCATTTGGATACCGTGTACCAGAGAAGCACCACCGCGGAGGGCGGTAACCACATGGACAGCCTCGGTCATCTCGCTTAAGTTGGAACCCTTTTCCAAGCATGCCTGGGTATAGGCATCAATACAGTAGGGGCACTGTATCGCATGGGCAACCGCAAGCGCAATGAGAGATTTCTCTCTTTCGGAAAGCTCGCCCTCGGCAAAGACGCTCCCGTAGTAATCAAAAAATTTCCGCGCCAGCTCGGAAGCCTCGTTGCCGATTTCTTCAAATTTGGGCAAATCCTCGGGTCTATAGTATGTATCCATTTGCCAAACTCCTTTCAAGTTGTTTTTATATTTAAGCCGTTAATATCCCTCACAAACCTCGGGTCCACAGGCGCGGCCCTTTAAATGGAAGAAAAATTTAAGACCCTTTTTGATTTTGTCGGAGAATATTTTGGGTGAAAAATAGGTTCCGGCAATTTTTTTGTTGATTTCTCCAATCGTTGGGTACGGGTGCACTGCCGCCGCAAGGGTAGCGAGTTTAACCTTGCCGTTCAAGACCGCCACCCACTCCGCAAGCAAGTCCCCGGCATGGGGCCCCAGGATTTGAACCCCGATGGGTTTTTCTTTGTCATTCAACAGCATCTTGATCTTGCCCATATTTTCGCCTTCCGCCAGACTCCGGTCATTGTCTTTGAATTCCTCCGTCCAGGTCTCATAAACGATTCCGGCTGCCTTGGCCATTTTCTCATTCATGCCGATACTGCCCAGCGGCGGATCGGTATAGGTGCACCACGGCAAGAAGGTATAATTTGTTTTTCTGGGTAAATGGAAAATCGCATTACTGATGACGATGCCGCCCTCATATCCGGCGGCATGCGTAAATTGGTATCCACCGGCCACGTCTCCGGCGGCGTAAATATGTTTGCGTGTTGTCCGCAAGCGACTGTCGACCGAGATGCCGCTTCGGTCGAATTCAACCCCGATGTTTTCCAAACCGAGTTCACCCGTATTGGCACCTCTTCCCATGGCAACCAGAATGACCTCCCCTTTCAGACTGACAGTTTTGCCCTCTTTGTTATTGATGACGACTTCTTTGTCGGTGCCATTATCTTTCACAGCCTCAATAGTGCAGTTTAATTGGAACTCGACCCCCTCTTGCTGCATGACATTCATGACAGCATCCGCCATTTCCTTATCTTCTTTTCCCAGGATCTGATCGGCCCGATCCACAATAATTACGCGGGTGCCGAAACGATTAAAAGCCTGGCCCATCTCACTGCCGATCGGTCCGCCGCCCAAAATAATCATGGATTTAGGCAGATGATCGAGAGAAAATATTTCCCGGTTGGTAATGTGCGGCGTTCGGTCCAGCCCTTCGATGGGGGGGGCAACGGGTGAGGAGCCGGTTGCAATAACCCAATTTTTCGCCGAATAGGTATTCCCCTTGAGTCGAATAGCATGGTCGTCGGTAAACCGTGGTTCGCCGAACACCACTTTGGCTCCCAAACTGCAAAACCTTTCTTCAGAATCATGCTTTTGGATAACCGCGATGACGGATTTAATCCTTTGGGCGATGTCTGTAAACACAACCGGAGGCAAATCGACCCCGGGAAGTCCGAATTTATCCGAATTTTGCATTAAATGATAAACATGGGCACTTTTAATGAGGGTTTTGCTGGGGACACATCCAAAATGCAGACAATCACCACCGAGAACATCCTCCTTCTCGACCAGAAGCGTTTTGGCGCCCAACTGGGCTGCTCCGGATGTCACGGTTAAACCGGCAGCGCCTCCTCCTATAACGCCGATATCGAAATCATAATCAGCCATGATAACCTCCTTATTACCCTAATTGAGCGTAAACAAAATGAAAAAACTTTGTAAAAGCACCGTTGACGCAGATGTGTTGAGATATTTGCTGAAAATTATATTGCGGCAATAAATGAAATAGGGTATTAGTACTGCTCCCTCACTGGGGCTTGTTATTCAGCGACCAGTCGTAAGGTAAATATTTTAGTTTAATGTTACCCTTCTTCTTTTCCAATGCTTCTTTAAAGTCATCCTCGGCAAATTTCAGCACAAAGCTGTAAGGGTCATGATTAAAATCCTCTGCAAACCAATCAAAGATCTTGCTCACATAAAGCCTATTGCCGTCCAGATAGTTTCTTTTGGGGTTGTTGATAAAGGCGATGGTGGCTCCATCAAGCTGTTGGTCAAGCCTGGCGCCGTAATACGGCTCGGATCGCAAAGGCGGGCAACTGTGGGCTGCACAATTAATTGCAAAGTGCACCCGGGGGTCTTTAAACCCGGGACGCAATATATCGTGTTCGATGTCATCCAAAGAAACTTTTTCTCCCTTAAGGCTGACAACATTTTTCTTCCAGGGCCCGGTGTTGAATATTCCCAGTTCTCTGATGGAATCGATGTCGGGATATTTGCTCAGAATCAGCTTGATGGTCCAGGCATTGTAGGCATTGGTGTAAAACGCAAATTGTTCGTTGCGAGACAATTGTTTGGGATCGACATTTTTTAGAACATGCAGGTATTGATCGAGGCGTTGTTCCTCCCTTTTGAAACCCTCATAATCGACCTGCCCGTTGTTTACGTACTTTGTCAACAACTCGGCATAAATACTATTATCGACTGTAGCAGCGGCCCAACCGTCATTTGCCGAAAGACCACCAGCCACAAACGCCGTTAGGGACAGAACAAGAATGTACGGATGCAACAATTTTAACATCGGACAACCTCATTTACAGTAAAACGCCTTATTATGCTTTGGATAAATTAACAACAGCAGTTAACATTTCAAGATCCCAGGTGGGTCGGAAACGATTACCGAATAACGCCAGGCCAATTGTTATCGGCTTTTTGAATGTATCCCGGAATGTCTTTTTCCCATTTCTTTTGAATTTTCCGGCTGTAATTCAAATAGAGCTTATTATCTAGGATCTTCCAGCCGTTGACGGGGTCAATATTTGCGGTGGTCCCCATCGCTACGGCGTAGGCTCAGTATCCCCCGTATTGAGGGGCATACTTTTCCGGATTCGATTTGAAGAGGTCCCTGTGCCGAGCACTCGAAAAACGCCATTTGGCGCCCATCCATTCGTACTCAAATTCAGCGGAACCCTCTACCGGTTTTGACAAGGTAAAGTATGCCACCGGATCATAGCCTTTGATCGCGACACCCCGCCAGTTCTGATTAATCAGGCTTTTGGACCAGGCCGGTGACACCATACTCGAACCAATTATCAAAAATGCAATGACTGTTGCATAAAAAAATCTTAAATTTTTCATAACATTTTTCCCCTTGTCGCCTGAGCGTGCAGCTTCATTGTCAAATTAGACTTACCTGTTGGGCACTTATCCGGAGAGTGACCATAATCTCTTAAATTTATGCCACTTGGTCGGAATGAGTTACAAAAACTTACATCTACTTTAAAGGTTGTTGACTTGCTAAGTTTTATTATTAGGTTAGTCTATCCGGGGTGGAGCGGTTCAACGTTCAAGGCTTCGGATTGTAAAGCCCGGCACGGCACATCCTAATCGGAATTTTGTTCGATTACGCTTTTTATCCTCCCTAAAAAGATAAAATGATTAATTTCCCTCTACCGTCAAGGAAAGGATGTCAAAAATGGAAGAACGCACTGCTGCAGTAACAATGAAGGGCCACCCGCTGACTCTTTTGGGCAAAGAACTCAAAGTAGGCGAACCGGCACCTGATTTCGAGGTGCTTGACAATGACCTCAACCCCGTCAGGTTTTCGGATTATAGCGGAAAAGTATGTGTCGTCTCTTCGGTAGGGTCCCTCGACACAGCCACCTGTGATATGGAAACCCGAAGATTCAACGATGAGGCCTCCAAGCTCGGTTCGGATGTTGTCATTCTCACCATCAGCATGGATCTTCCCTTTGCTCAAAAACGCTGGTGCGGCGCAGCGGGTGTGGACAGAGTCATCACGCTGTCTGATCATCGCCGGGCCGAGTTTGGCAGCGCCTATGGTGTGCTGATAAAGGAATCACGGTTGCTGGCCAGAGCCGTATTCGCGGTCGACCGAAGCGGCATCATCCGATACATTCAGCTCGTAAAAGAAATAGCCGATGAGCCCGACTATGACGCCGTAATCGAGGCTGTTAAAAAATTGCTGTAAAATTCGTCTACTCCGGAAAGGATATCGTGACTTCCTCTCCGTTGTCTTTGGGCGTTAATTTGACCTTCAGATCCAGGCTGCTGTCCCGGATGCCCAGTGCCAGTGACATTTCACCGTAATCTTTTTCGATATGGGTGATCCCCCGGATGGTCTCGAAAATTTTGTTTCCCACTTCCGGGCCCGGGGTAGGCAGTTCGCTCTTACGGTATTGGGCGGTTACTTTGACACCTCCGTCTCGCGATCGCGTGAGGGATATTTCTTTGGCATTATTGTTAATCCCGTGAAGAGCGGTCAGCGCCAACCACTTGATGGCTGCCTCTTGTTTATCCTGTTCGTCTTTGACAACCGACATTTCTTTTAGTGGATCCGTTGTGGTGTAACAATCACACATTTCCTGAACTTTCTGGTGCAAACTGCCTTTGTCCTTCATCCTGTCCTCCTTTGTTTAATGATCATAAAATAAGGTTGTGAAAACCGGCAAAGGTATTGAATTCGGGTAAAGTGAAACTCCAGTTTTTTCCTCCCCCTCCCCTAACCCCTCCCGCCGAGGAGGTGAATTTAAAGGATGCCATCATGTCGGACTGATCATCCCAGCGGTAAGTCGCCGGCGCGCCAAAGCCGCTATGACGACGGCGCGTCAAGGGGCACTCTGTCATATTTTGGCATATTTTTATTCATGAGTGCCTCGAGCTGCTGTATTTTTCAACTGTAAACATGATTCAAAATTGTTCAAGGGATCCTAAACAGGCTGGAGAAACATGCTGGATTATTGCAGCAGGCCATAGGGGGAAAGTGCCCTCTCAACAATGCCTGAATACTGTTGCATCGACGGGGCATTTAAAAGCCCCCTCCCCCGTGCGGGGGGCGTTGGGGGAGGGGCAAAACTTTTAAAACATAAGGCGCTGTTGGCTCAATCAAGTGTTCTTGGTTTTTTTGAATTTCACACCGAAGCCCTGCTCATCGGTCCAGATAACTTCCCCTTTGACCATGGCGCCGTTTTCCCTTTTAACAAACGGAAGGACTACCGAAAGTTTTTCACCGACTTTGAACTTATGTTTGGACTGGATAAAGGCACCACTTCGGCAAATATTTTTGATAACGCCCTCGAAAAGCCGGCTCTGGGCAAAGTAATGGATTGATTTGTGGTAGGGGTATCTTGGGAATTTTCTTTTCTCATCTTGGACATTGTGACTTTCGTCCTGCAAATCGAGCTTTTCGGTAACGACTCTATGATCGGTGAATGTGGCCAGCTCATCCGGATTATAAAATCTGACACCGTAACCGAATTTGTATGCTGAATCCTTTTTTTCTTCCCGCCACCGAATGGTCGCATGGTAGCATTCATAAACGCCGGGGTCGGGGTGATAGGGTGAATTTTCAATTCCGATAAAAATTTCCTCCCCGGGTGATAGTTTGGTGTCGGATTCAAAATATAATCCGTCTTTGCTGTAATTGTACATTTTGCAGTAAGTAAAAACACCGCTGTCCAAATTTTCTTGGGTGACCGGTGTTTCGTAAAGGGTGCGGTTGCTGGTTCGACGTTCGTCTTTTGGGCTCACAAATACCTCATTGTAAAATGTCTTTGATTTTTGGGTGAATTGTCCGGATGCATGTGGCCAGTCTCCTACTCTGATCTCAATATTTAATCAACCCTCCACCAGAGCAATACCTATCCACCCCCTCCCTACCCTCCCCCTCGAGGGTAAGGGGCCTGGGAGGGAGTAAGGTGGCCTGTCCAATAAATTATTATTTTGCTATCGCTGCGGTAATATAAAATTCAGCTTTTAGTCACTTTTATTGACCACGGACAACGAACCACTTGCCACGGACATTGAGCGTTATCGCTCAATTTATGTATTAGTTTATAGTAAATCGGCTAAAATTCCAATAACTAGATGCACTGAGTGCAGCAAGGTCAATTCAAAAATCAGCCGGACCGAAAAATCTATACTATAAAGGTTCTTGAGATTTTAGGCATATGATGTCATCATATAGATACAACCCTAATAGAGCGTAAACAAAATGGAAAAACTTTGTAAAATCACGGTTGACGAAGATGCATTGAAACATTTGCTGAAAATTATATTGCGACAATAAGTGACATAAGTATTTTATCATTTAATTTCCATTTTGTTTCCCCTCCGGGAAAGCCGATGGCACCCCATCTCCTGCGTTGCCAAGGGTTCGCCGCAGTTTACTACGGCTTGACTTCGGCT
>JASFTQ010000277.1:0-6550 GCA_050053515.1 Desulfobacterales bacterium
TTCTCATAATCACGCAGCCGATAGTGTATGTTGGCAATATTGCTCAATGTGACCTGGTTATCCGAAATATTATGCCGTTTGTGCTTAAGGGCCTGCTGGTAAAAATCCAAGGCTTTTTCGAGTTGTCCCTGGGCCTCGTAATGTGCCCAGGCCAGGTTGTGGTAAGATCTGCCTGAATTCGGAGCTTTCCGGATGGCATCTTCCCACAGCGTTTTTTCGCTGGCCCACACAATGTTGCGGATGAACGTCCCGCTCCCCAAACCGATGAGCAAAAGAGTAATGAAAGAGGCCACCACGGCATGCATCTTTCTATTCTGGCGTTTATAGTAGCTCAGTAATTGTGAAAGCCACAGGGCGATGGGAAAGAAAAGAAAAAGCGATGTCAGATAAATTCGATGTTCGAAAGCAAGTTCCAAAGGGATAATGGAAGATTCGATGATATGATTTAAAAAGTAAAACAGTATGGCAAAACTGACAGCCGGCTGCTTGTGCATCAATAGAGCACTTCCCACGATCATAGAAAGAACCAAAAGGATACTCGGCAGGGTCGTCCAGGGTTGAAACAAAGAGGTTGAAACTTGTATATCATGTACCAGGGACAACCTGGCAGGGATCGGATACGCGATCTGACTCAGATAAAAAATGAGGATTCTGAATTCGGTCATCAATCGCTGTGTCACTGTAAAGGGCCGATTACCGAATCCCTTCAGAAATCCAAAACTGCTTTTAAAGAAAATAAGCAAACCCAGCAAAAGCATAATCCCAACGGCGGCGGCCAGTATCATCATAAATCGTTTTCTGGCAGCCGGTCGGGAAAGATCTTGAAAAAATATGATCTCCGTTAAAACCACGGCCACAGGCCAGAGAGCCGCGTTTTCCTTGGATCCGAGAGCCATTAGAAAACTCAAACCCGCCAAAGAAAACCATACGGATTTTTTTTTAAATCCGGTTTCCTCCAGCCGACCCTTAATATAAAAGTATAGGCCCAGCAGGTAAAACAGGGCCGCCAGGCCGGCCATTCGCTGAACAATGTAATTTACGGCCTGCGTGTGCACAGGGTTTACCGCCCAAAGTGTTGCTGCAAGAAGCGCTATGGTATATGCATCTCCCGGATATTTGCCGCGAAGGTTGGGCGTTCGCAATAAAATTAGAATTGTCAGAAAAAGCACGGCCGCCGTTAGAAAATGAATCATTATGTTGATAAAATGATAGCCGCTGAGATTGTGTCCGCCGAAATACCAGTTCAGGCCAAAAGTAAAGCAGGCCACCGGACGGTAGAGTTTTTTACTTCGATACAACCCCCTGTCATAATGGGAAAAAAAAGTCTGGATAATGGATTTTGGAGACAAATTGCTGATTTTCAGCCGAGGATTTGCTACGATGTTGTGGTAATCATCAAGATGCCACGAAGCCTGAAAGGTGTTGCTGTAGATTGCAAACGTCAAAATAAGCAACAGGATAAATGCGACAGCCAGCCTGCGGTAGAATCGTTCTTTTTCCGGTTTCTCCATGTGTAAGAATCAGCTGGATGAGTTGGTATGCGTCAGGAAAGGATGTTAAGGATTATTCAGGTTAAAATATGTCTATTATTTTAACAAATCTTTGAAAAAAAACAATAAAAAAGGGGGAGGGGTTGCCCCTCCCCCCTTTTTTCGGATGATCTTTTATTGCCAGTTGCCGGATGCACCGCCCATGGTAACCTGAAAGTTAGAACTTCTGGGGCATCTTCCGGACTGATCGGTAACCGTAACCGTAATGGTTCCGGTTGAGCTGCCGCTGACGACTACATTACCTGCGTTATCGTTGTTGAGTGTAAGGTCTTCCGTGCGGGTTAAGTCGCCGATCGAAGGCGTAGCCGTGTGATCGGGATCTGAATAGTAGGAAGCCAGAGCCGCCAGAGTATTCTGAGCGTCTGTTTCAGCATACCCGCAGAATGCTTTATCGCGGTAAGCAATAAAGTTTGGAATGGCAATGGCTGCCAGAATACCGATAATCGCGATAACGATCATCAGCTCGATGAGTGTAAAACCCTGTTGATTGTCTCCTCTTAATCTTTGTAGCATACGTTAACCTCCTTGCAAATAATATGTAATAAAAGATATGAAATATAACCCTAACCTGTGAATGCTATCCTCTTTTTCCATCCCCCTTAGTCGACTCTGATTGTAAAATCGGATCACATTTACGTTTAATCAGAGTAGATGCAAAGTATATGCCATTTATGGCTTCATATGATAACAATTTATAAGCCACTGAAATTGAACAAAATTAAGTTACCGGCCGGGGTGGTCGGGGAACAAGGCGGGATGAAAAAATAATCCGGTTACAATTTTTGTTATGCTGTTGACAATTTTTGTCAAAAAACAACTCGGAAAACATGGCTGAAATCCGGGGGATCAGCTTTCATTTCCCATCTTGTCCAGTCGGTAGCGCAGGGAACGAAAACTGATACCGAGCAGCTCGGCGGCTTTGTTCTTGTTTCCGCTGCTGACCTCCAGAGCTTTTTGAAGATAGGCCCGTTCAATTTCTTCGAGTATGTTATCGAGGGCCACACCATGGGCGACCTGGTCCAAATCATAGCGCCGGTTTTGAATCCCCTCGATCCAGCGTCTTTTGTGGATTGAAAGCGCCAGGCTGTCCGGCAACAGGATGTTGGTGCTGGTTAAGGCAACACTGCGCTCCATGAGGTTTTCAAGTTCCCGGATATTTCCGGGGAAATCATATTTGTTGAGTAAATCGATGGCATAGGATGATATTTTAGTTATTTCTTTTCCCATTTCACGGGCATATTTTTCCAGGAAGTGCTGGGCCAGCGGGCGTAAATCACCTTTGCGCTCCCGCAGCGGCGGGATCTTTATCTCAATGACGTTGAGGCGGTAAAATAGATCTTCGCGAAAATTACCGACGATAACTTCATGTTCAAGGTCTTTATTCGTCGCTGAAATTATGCGAATATCCACCGAAACGTCCAGATTGCCGCCCACGGCTTTAAATGATCTTTCCTGGACAGCCCTCAGCAACTTGACCTGGATCGGGCTGCTGATCTCACCGATTTCGTCCAGAAAAATAGTGCCGCCATGGGCCACTTCGAAAAGCCCCTTTTTGTCCTGGGTTGCTCCGGTAAAGGAGCCCTTTTTGTGCCCGAACAGCTCGCTTTCCATCAAGGTTTCGGGTATGCCGCCGCAGTTTATCACCACAAACGGTTTTTCACGACGCTCGCTTTGTTCATGAATGGCGCGGGCAATCAGTTCCTTGCCGGTGCCGCTTTCACCGGTGATCAAAACATTGGTGCGGGTCTTGGCAACCTGGCGAATCATCTTATAAATATGGAGCATGGCGGGACTGTTGCCGACAATTTTGCCAAAGTGCAGATTCTTCTTCAGCTCGTGTTCGAGGATCTTTTTCTCGTGTTCCAGGGTTTTGGTGTCCAGGGCATTGGCGATGGTTTGTTTGAGCTCATCGCTGTCAAAGGGTTTCGGAACATAATCATACGCCCCGGCATTCATGGCTTCAACGGCCGTCTCGGTAGTCGCGTAAGCTGAAATCATAATGACAACCGTTTCAGGCGTGTGCTTTTTTGAGGCCCTCAGGACATCCAATCCCGTGATATCGCCTAATTTGATGTCGCACAGCAACAGATCAAATTGCTCTTTTTCAAGCAAAGAGATGGCCTCGCGCCCGCTATCCGCGCAGGAAACACGACATCCTTCTTTGGTCAGCATAAATTCCAGTAACTCCCGCATGCTGAGTTCATCATCGACAACCAGAATATGACGAATTTCGCTAGGCATGACTACTCCATTGTATAATTTTTCTTTTGCCGGGATTGAATTTTAAAACGTTCATCCAGATGAAGCAAGTTCGTTGAAAACAACGCGACCCGCTACCATTGTCAACACTGCTTTCCCCTTGAGCTTCCAGCCTTCGAAGGGGGTATTACGGCTCAGAGACCTAAATTCGGCACTCTCTACGACGTAGTCTCGTTCGGGATCAATGATGGTGATATCCGCGGCTTTGCCGGTGGTCAAACTATTATCGAAGCCCAGCAACTTTGCCGGCCGTTTGGCCATTTTATCAACCAGCTGCGGCAAGCTGATTACACCGTCTTCCACCAATTTAAGTGTTAATGAAAGGGAGGTTTCAAGACCGATGATGCCATTGGCGGCCTTTTCGAATGCGACATCCTTTTCGGCGTCGGAATGCGGTGCATGGTCGGTGGCAATGACGTCAATTGTCCCGTCAGCCAATCCCTCTCGTATTGCCGCGCGGTCATCCCGGGAACGCAGCGGCGGATTCATCTTGGCATTGGTATTATATTTCTCAACAGCGTCCTCGGTGAGGGTGAAATAGTGCGGAGCGGTTTCCGCTGTAACCGGAACACCGCGACCTTTGGCGTCACGGATCGCCCTGACGGATTCTTTGGTGCTCACATGGGCGATGTGCACCGGGATGGCGGTTAATTCGGCCAATGCGATTTCACGCATAACCATGATGCATTCACAGGCATTGGGAATTCCCGCCAAACCCAACCGGGTTGCTAAAGCGCCCTCGTTCATGACTCCCCCGGCCGCAAGTTTTAGATCTTCGCTGTGGGATATTACCAACAAGTCGAATCCCCGGGCAGCTTCAAGAGCCCTGCGCATAAGCCGACTGTCCATTACCGGCCGGCCATCATCGGATACGGCGACAGCACCCGCATCCTTTAACTCGCCGTAGTCGCAAAGTTGTTTACCCCCGAGGCCTTTACTGATGGCGCCAACCGGAAATACACGCGCCGTACCGGATTGTCCGGCCTTATTTATGATGTATTCGGTAACCTCTCTGTTATCATTGACGGGATTGGTGTTGGGCATGGCACAAACCGCCGTAAAGCCGCCGGCGACCGCTGCCATACATCCTGACTGTATGGTTTCCTTGTATTCATAGCCCGGTTCACGCAAGTGGACATGCAGGTCGATTAATCCCGGGGTTACCCATTTGCCGCCCGCATGGATAATCCCGGTTGCTGGATGCTGGATCCCGGATTGGGGTGATTCGCTGCCCTTTTTACTAACATCGATTATTTCGACAATCTTGCCGTTATCGATGACTATATCGGCAATACCGTCGAAATGGCCCGGATCGATCAGCCGACCGTTATGTATCCGTATCAGTTCAGTATTTTTCCGATTCTTTTCCACCGAACACCGAAATTTTCCTGGTCCCAAGACCAATAAATCATAAAGGCTTTTCCGTTAACAACCTTTAAATCCACAAATCCCCAGAAGCGACTGTCAAAACTTTGATCTCTGTTGTCTCCCATGACAAAAAGGGAGTCTTCGGGTACGGTAATGGGCCCGAAATTGTCTCTGGGCTGGAGACCGCCCGGAATTATTTGCGAATCCGTGCGAATGCTGTATTCATCTTCAAGCGGTTGGTTGTTTACATAGATCTTTTTATCACGTCCCTCCACAACGTCACCGCCAACGCCAATCACTCTCTTGATAAAGTCTTTATCGGGATCTATCGGAAACTTAAAGACAATAATATCGCCACGATCCGGTTGCTTCACGGGTATAATGGTTTCTTTTAAGAAAGGGATTTTGATGCCGTATATAAACTTATTGACCAGTATATGATCGCCGATCTGAAGTGTCTGCTTCATGGACCCGGAGGGTATTTTAAACGCCTGGACGAAAAAAGTTCGTATCAGCAGGGCCAGGAGAATGGCTACAAGAATCGCTTCAATGTTCTCGCGGATGCGACTCTTGCGCTGTATCCGAACATCTTTATCCGATGTTTCCAGTGATTTCAAATTATTATGTTCCCCTTCCCGGATTTACCTTTTTTAGCTTTACCATAATTGAGCGAAAGTCGAGGGTGCGCCATATCCAAGACGCCCGAGGGTGGGCATCGACTGAGCCCAGCCGAAGTCAAGCCGTAGTAAACTACTGCGAGCTCTTGGCAACGCAGGAGATGGCGTGCCATCGGCTTTCCCGCAGGGTAAACAAAATGGAAGTCAACGACCACACGCAGAGCGGGTGGCTTGAATTGCTGCCGAAAAGGCAAAAGCACTTCAGTGCTTTCAACGGTGCACTTGCTACCGGGTGCGGAGCACCCGGTTTGTATGGCAAGAAATAAAATGATCAAATCCTTATTTCACTTATTGGCGCGATATAATTTTCAGCAAATACCTCAATATACCTGTTTCAATCGTGCTTTTACAAAATTTTTCCATTTTGTTTACGCTCAGTTAAGGTTTAAGTATAAACGCTATGCTTGCTAAACTCAAACCGGCACTTCAGCTACGCGACACCATTGAGGAAAATAACGAGCCGCAAGGCCAAGTTTGCCATTATTCCCGCGGCCACGTCATCCACGACAATGCCAAAACCGCCTGAAAATCGCCTTTCCAGAATTCGAATTGGAAACGGCTTAATAATATCCAGCAGCCTAAAAATAATGAATCCGCCGACAACCGTGCTCCAGTCAAGCGGCACCCCCACCAAAACAATCATCATGCCGGCAATTTCATCGATAACGATACAACCCGGGTCTTCCTTTTTTAAGA
>JASFTQ010000278.1:0-6546 GCA_050053515.1 Desulfobacterales bacterium
CCAAGAGTTTCTTTGATCAACTTGGACTTGTGTCACTGCTCGATTCTGTTCTTAAATTCCAATGTAACTCATGAACCGCCGTATACGGAACCGTATGTACGGTGGTGTGGGAGGACGGAGGGTGCGACCCCTCCTCCTACCCGATTTTGGGGATACGTATCCCCGACTTTTTACGCTTCGAGAATATCAATTTCTTTTATCATTTTAATGTGAGGAATAGAGATCGCATATCTGGCTTTTTAAAAATATGGTTTTCGGATTTCTCTAATATAGCTTGGCAAATGTAGTCCCTTTAAAAACATCACTTTAGTGCCCTTAAGTCGTTTTAAATGCACGGAATATGTTATGTGATTTTAATCGATGGCATCTCATAATATGGATTTGTAATATCGGAAATCTCATTTTCGAGATCCGGCAGGGGCGCGAAGACGATTTTCTTGACGCCGACGAACGCATCCGCATCAAAGAACAGACCTGCAACGCTGTCCGTGAAATCGAACAAATCCTGGAGGCCGCCGGTATGGAGCAGATCGACAACAGACATTACGCCGGCGCAGACAACCTGGATGAGTATTTTAAGTCCGCAACCCTCGGAAGAATTACGGATATCCCCGAGGATGCCGAATAATAACTCTTGTTTTTATGCAAATTTGCATGACGCTGGATTTTATGATATCAGGAACTCTAATAATTTATCTACCTATTTGAGTTATTGTATTTAACGGTAGTAAAAAATTTTTTCCCGCCTTGAACCAAGAGCGATTGGAGAACAAGCCCCAATGATCATCCGGAAACCAACCGGTAAAGATTTGAAGCAAACAATTAAGGGATTAGAGAAAGAAATCGCTAAATATAAGCAGATGGAGGAGGCTCTGCGCGAATCCGAAGCGCGCTACCGCGCTATCGTCGAAGATCAAACGGAATTGGTCTGTAGATTCACACCCGATTGCATTATCACCTTTGTGAACCAGGCTTGCTGCTCTTATTTCGGCAAAAAGCAAAAAAAGTTGATTGGCAGTAATTTTTTAGAACTGATTCCCGAAACCGACCGAGAAAATATAGAACAGTCGCTTAAATCGCTCAGCAAGTCAAAGCCGATATTGACAATCGCGCACCGGATTATAGCTAACAAAGAGAAAATCAGATGGGTGAAATGTACTCACCGCGGGATAATTGACGAGCAGGGTCGTCTCATAGAATACCAATCGGTAGGACGGGACATAACCGATCAAGTGCAAACGGAGGCAGCGCTTAAGGAAAGCCAAGCGCGATACGGCTTAGCCACCCAATCAGGTCAAGTCGGCGTGTGGGATTGGGATATTAAAACTGGCGAAATATTTGTAGATCCTAACTTAAAAGCCATGTTGGGCTATGAGGATCATGAAATACGCAACCATCTGGACGATTGGGGAAAGCTAGTGCATCCCGGTGATGCGGAACAAGTGATGGTTGAGGCAAATAAACATCTTGAAGGGTCGACGCCCAGATACGAAATAGCCCATCGGATGCTGCACAAAGATGGAACTATCCGCTGGTTTCTTGCTCGGGGTGAGGCGATGCGAGACAAAAACGGAAATCCATACCGAGTGCTGGGAACGGATACCAATATTACCAAAATTATGCTTTTAGAAGAGAAGCTGTCCAAAGCCCACGACAATTTAGAAAAACAAGTGCAAGAACGCACCGCAGAACTGTTGTCGACAAACGAGAAACTGAGAAAAGAAATAAAGGAGCGAAAATTAGCTGAGAGCGCTCTCAGAGAAAGAGAGGTGGAGCTGGAAAATAAGAGTATTAACCTTCAAGAAGTCAATACCGCGCTGAAGGTATTATTAAAAAAAAGGGCTGAAGATAAGAAAGAAATTGAAGAAAAAATGCTGTTAAATATCGAAGAGCTGATCATACCTTTTTTTGAGAAATTAAAAAATTCCACCCTGAATAAAAAGCAAAAGGCATATATAGACATCATAAATTCAAATTTAAATGAAATTATATCACCTTTGGCACGCGGATTGTCTTCCAACTATTTGAAGCTTACTTCAACAGAAATACAAATAGCAAATCTTATAAAGCAAGACAAAACCACCAAGGAAATCGCAGCATTGTTAAATTTGGCGACGAGAACCATCGAATCATACAGAGACAATATTCGAAACAAACTCGGAATCAAACACAAAAAAGTAAATCTCAAAACCTACCTCTTATCCATCGAATAATACGGTAATTTTCACCGTATTATTACCCCAATAAACCAGAATTTATCTTCGCAAATTATATGGTATGGTTATAAAATACTGATTTCTATATATATCGTCGATTAGTCACTTTTATGTCCGCCTTTTTACCGGAAATCATAAAGAGGTACAGCGCCAGAAGGCTTTGTGGGGTAACCACTTTTAGGGGGAAACGCACACCGATTATATTCAGCAAAATAAATGATATTCCCACCAGTTGATTGACGGAAAAGTCAGAGGATTTTTACAGCGGATGCATATTCAGAAATTGTTGCGATATGGAAATTGTTGAAAATGCAAGCGGGATAAATTTTCATGGGTACAAAATCCGATATCCGAAATCAACGCGGTTTTACTTTGATTGAGCTTATGGCGGTCTTAGTTATAATGGCGATTCTTTTTTCTGTGGCAGCAAAGAAATACAATCTTTTATCAGATACCGCTGATTTTCGAGTATTAGAAGCGGGTATTTCGGAAATCAATATGAGGGAAACACTAACCTGGACAAATATGAAGCTGTCTCAGGGCGGGTGGACTCACGATGGTGATGTCTTTTCTCAGGTGAATACCAACCTTGGAGCCAATTATAGTTGGAATCCGGGCCCCATTATAACTGGCGGAACGCTTCACTTTGAATCACAATCAATTGCACTCACTCGAAACGCTTCCACAAGCATGTCTGCAGGCAAATGGAAATAGATGTAAAATAGTGCTTAAACAAACCTTTTGGCTGGATGAATTAAAATATCATTGTGAGGTATCAGGTATTTGGAGATATTCAGATGATAAGTAAAAAAATTCTTGTAGTTGATGATGAAGCCATAATTCGAGAATTGTTCGAACATTTTTTGAGCAAAGACGGTTATTCGGTTTACACGGCAGCTACTGTTGAGGAGGCCCTGCAGATTTTAGGCCAGCAATCTATCCCGGTCATGTTTATAGATTTAAGTTTAGGTTTAAATGAAATGAATGGATTTGAATTGGGCGAAAAGATTAGAAAGGAAAATCCTAATGCCATCATTTATGCCTTAACCGGATATGCAAACCTTTTCAATCACGAGGAGTTCCGCAAAGCCGGTTTTGACAATTGGTTTGCGAAACCTGTCAGTATTCATTCTATTAGGCTGGCTTTAGAAGATGCTATTGAAAAGATAGATCGGTATAGTGTGATTGAGCGAATTCTCATCATTGGCGACGATGATCAATTTCGAGAAATGCTGCGCGAAATGTTAGAACTTGAGGGGTATACCGTTTCAGAAGCATCTGGTGCAGAGGAAGGAATTTTGCGTCAATCTGAACAGCCCGCCGACCTGATCATAGTTGACGTTGAAATGCCCGGCAAAGACGGCGTTGATACTATGCTTGAGATAGAACGTGTATCTCCTGAAGCAAGGTTTATTATGGTTTCTGGTGAAAGTGGATATCTACCTAAGGCCAAACTCCGTCAAGCACAAATACTCGGTGCCCGTACTCTTTGTAAGCCATTTCGAAGAAATCAACTTTTAAAAATCATCGAACAACTGCAAAATAGCATTGAATCTCAGGATTCAATCATCATAGATCCCGAATTTTTGTTTTAGTTCTGCAGACACCTGACATCACCTTCCAATTAAAACCTGTCAACCCTCAAAATGCATATATCTTTTTTCCAAAACGGCCAAAACCCCGTGATATAAGTTTGACAATTCAAATCCGGATATCCCCGAAATGCCGAATAAAACTAATTTTTTTATCACAAAACTGTAGATCAAATTTTATAGCTGTTGGATGACGTCTAAAATTTCTTTTCGCTGGAATGGTTTTCGGAGAGTTTTGGCGCCAAATATTTTTGCTATATCGAGTTTGGCATCAGGTCCGTAACCAATTTTCCCGGTAATTACGATGAAATTTGCTTCAGGAAATGCTTCCTTTATGTCAAGCATCGTGTCAACGCCGTCTTTGCCGGGCATAATAACATCGGCGATTATCAGGTCGGCAGGCTGTTCAGATTGGCACAAAATTCCTTCCTCTGCATCAGATGCTTCTGAAACGGTATACCCCTCAAGTTCTAGCATCCTGTGCAGCATCATTCGAAATTGGTCATCATCATCGATGATGAGAATTCGCTTGATGGCATTATGCCGATTGATCTTTGCAAACGCTTCTTTTACAGCTTGCTGAATAGCCTGAATATTGGGTGGTTTTTTAAAACAAGCGTCGAAACCGGCTTCGCGGAATTCCTGCGGATCGAAAAGATTTATATATCCGCTTAATGCATAAATGACGGCGTTGGGATTTTTCTTTCGAATCTTTTCACAAAGTTCAAATCCGTTCATTCCCCGCGCGTTTAAACCTAAATCTATAAACATGACGGGGATAGCTTCCAGGCCTAAAATCTCCAAAGCCTCCTCAACGGTAGCTGCCGTGTAAATCGAATAATCGGCTTTACCCAAAAAATATTCGAACAACTCCCGAATAAAACTTTCATCGTCGACGACTAAAATTTTCTTATCCGTCATTAACAAAATTCCCTCCTCCCATGTTTTTCAGTATTTTCAATCCGTAACCTTCAGAAGAATAGGGATATTTCAAATGATGCCGCAAAATCACTTTTTTTCTTTTCTGAAGCTACCTTTCTATTCACTTTTTAAATTATTTTCTTTTTACTTTATCAACGCCTCCAAAATGCTGGATGAGATGCGTCCGACGGGTTTCGGTTCAAAGCAACAGATTCCCCGTTAAGGTTCAAAGTTCCACCAGTGGCTACTGGATGGCCAGGATTCCAGGTATAATCAACACCGAGATTGTAGTTTACAGCGGATTGAAGCTGGATATCGTCCTGATATCCGGTGGAAGAAATTTTTTGATACGCCCAGGTTAGACTTTCACGAGAATTGAGCTCCGAAATGGCGGCATCCATGGCTTCTTGTTTTACGTTTTGTTCCAAATCAATATATCGGGGTACGGCAATTGAGGCCAAAATACTTATCAAAATCAGGACCGCTATAATTTCCACTAGTGTATAACCTTCCTGCCTTCGCAGAAGTTTTTGATGTTTCAAACCGCTTCCTCCACAACAGAATGCCAGAATATCCTCACAGAAAAATAGAATTTTACATAGCTTGATGGAAGACATCTTTTGCTTTAAAAATTTGTTACTCCCGGCAGCAAAAATTATGCCAACGAATAACACAAAGAAAATGCTGTATATTAGGTAAGTTATAAACTTGCATAAATTACTATTATACCTTCAGCATAGAAATTGAGGGAAATGACCCACAGTTTATGTGAAAAGCCTCAAGTCAATTGATCGCTATTAAAAACTGCTAGTATTCGTAAAGATTTTAGAAAACTCCGATATAATCATATTCACACAAAAACTTGCGAATCATTCTATTCGCCCGAGGTCTGTCAACCCTCAAAACGCATATATCTTTCATACATTTTCCCCACATCTTTCCAAAACGGCCAAAACCCCGTGATATAAGTTTGACAACTCAAATTTAGCTCCGGGGTTTTTCATGGCCGTCAAAACCACGCTCGAACAGCTCGAGGAAGTCCAGGCTGCCATCTCAAAGGTGATGAAGGGCCAGGATGTCACCATTGCCGGCATGCGCTGGTCGATGGCCGATTTGGAGGCCCTGAAGCGCCGCGAGGAACAGCTGCTGAAGCGCTACAAAACCGAAACCGGCACGGGCAGCCCGGCCGTCAACACCGGCATCATGAGGCGGGATTGATATGCAGCCGTCCCTCCACGACAAAAGATCCGACATCTCGGATAACTTTTTGCGCATCGAAGCCAGAAAAACCGGCCGCTGGCGGGTGCTCCTCGGTTTTATCACCAACGATCCGGAACATGCACTGAATAAAACCGATCCGGAAACGGATTACGGATGTTTAGATTTAGATAACGCTCGGGCCGATCTTGACCCAATTTGGAATGATACGGCGCCTACAGCCACACAATTTACAGTCGGCACCGCTGCAGCGGTAAACGAAAATGCGAAAGATTTTATAGCCTATCTTTTTAGAAGTGTTAAGGGGTTTTCAAAAGTATTTAGTTTTGAGGGTAACGGGAGCGCTGATGGACCTTTTGTTTATTGCGGTTTTAGACCAAGATTTATTCTAGTCAAAGCTGTTGATACTGCAGCTACTGGTGGGTTTTTGTTTGATAGTGAAAGATCAACATATAATCCAGTAGATGATTATTTGAGGGCTAACACAGCGGACGCTGAAGCAATGGGAACTCATAGCGATTTTCTTTCTAATGGATTCAAAATCAGAACCTCTGCTGGTGGATTTAATTTAAATAACAAAACTCATGCTGGTATAGCTT
>JASFTQ010000279.1:0-6418 GCA_050053515.1 Desulfobacterales bacterium
GTAAGTTTGAAAAAAGAAATCCCTCTGGCAGGGTCTTTGGAGGATCCGCGGCTTGGGGTCGGCCTTTTGAATTTGCCGACGGATACGTTTGACTTTGATCAAGAGCCCATGACCCAAAAACAGATATTCATTGCCCAGAAATTCCCCTGGTTCGGAAAATTGGACCTGAGGTCTCAGCGCGCCACCCTGAGGGCTGTCTGGCAACAAGCCATCCTGGCAGCCAAGCGCCTGGAACTTGCCCGCAAAATCGCCAATGCTTACTATGAGTTAGGGCTTGTTGGCGCCAGTCTGGAGGTTAATGAAAGACTGACCGATATGGTAAACCAGTTGTTGAAAGTTGCCGAAACCCGTTACGCTACAGGCCGCGGTCTTCAGCATGATGTGCTGCAGGCCCAGGTTGAGTTAAGCCAGCTTCTGGAGGAAAAAATTCGGCTGGAAAGAACCCGCCGTACGCTCGAAGATAATGTGAATGAACTGCTCAACCGAGAAGTCTTCATAGCGGTACAACCGCCCAAAGACCTGGAATTCCCGGACCTCCGCGTCGATGTGGGGCACCTTCAGGAAAAAGCGCTCAAAGAGAATCCCCAGTTGAAAGTCCGGCGGACCAAAATCGACATTGCCGCAGTGGAGATCAAGCTGGCCCAAAAAGATTACTGGCCGGACATGGACTTCAAGCTGGCCTATGGTCAACGGGAAGAGGATTTCAACGATCGGGATTTACCGAATTTCGTTTCGGCATCGGTGACGTTGAATATCCCGCTCTGGCAGAACAAAAGGCAGGATTCGAAGCTGGCTGCCAAAAAAAAGAATCATGAGGCCGCAATCAAGTTTTATCGAAATCTGGTAGCGGTTCTGCCCCACCGGGTGGACGCCTTGGTTTCCGAAATCCATAACATGCAAAAAAATTACCGGCTTTTCAGGGATGCATTACTGTTTCAGGCAGATCAGTGGGCCAGCTCATCCTTATCCGCTTATGAGGTGGGTGCGGTAGAATTCAATACCATGATTAATGCCCATATTCGACTGCTGCGCTTCGAATTGCAAACGATAAATTACCTGTTCAGGATCTATCAAAAACGGGCGGAGCTGAATGAGGTATTGGGGGGGCCCCTTTAATCCAAATATTTTCTATGAAACACCTCTCTGAGGTCGGTGTCCCATAGAAAATATATATATATTTTCATTATGATGAGTCCAACTGATTTCTATTCAGAGGGGTCAAAACAAGATGAAACGATTGATTATAATGCTTGTTTTTATTGTCGGTTTGCCCGGACTGATCCTAGCCTTGCAGGGTATCGGCTTCCAGTCCGGTCTTGATAGAGACCAAAGCGGTCGGCCGGGGTTTAGAGTAAGTGAAGCGTTAGCTGCGAAGCAAGAACTCAAAGCAGGTATGATTGATCCAAAGACCGGCAAAAAAATTAAGTACTGGGTGGCCCCCATGGATCCGACTTACATCCGCAATGAACCGGGAAAATCACCCATGGGGATGGACCTGGTGCCGGTTTATGAAGAAGAGGGGGAAGCAAAAGAGCCTGTTTCCACCATCCGAATCGATCCGGTCACCATGCAAAACATGGGGGTGCGTTTGGGGCGGGTCAAGCGGAAAACTTTGGTAAAATATATTCGTACCTTCGGCAATATCACGTTTGATGAGACCAAAATTTTTACGGTGAATACGAAGTTCAACGGCTGGATCGAAAAGCTCTATGTCAATTTCGTCGGGGAAAACGTAAAAAAGGGGCAGCCGCTTTTTGATATCTATAGCCCCGAGTTGGTTACTGCTCAGGAGGAATATTTGCTGGCGCTGAAGCAACATAACAGTCTGTCCGATAGTTCCTACGTCCGAATACGGGAGGCAGCCCAGCGCTTGCTTGAGGCCTCACTCACGCGCTTGCGTTACTGGGATCTGACGGATAAACAGATCGAACAGATCGGCACAAGTGGCAAGGTAGGAAAAACGCTGACGATTTATTCTCCGGCCGCCGGTGTCGTCACTGAAAAGGATGCCTTTAAGGGTCATTACGTAAAAGCGGGAGAGCATCAATACTCGATCGTTGATCTTTCAACCGTTTGGGTGGATGTGGATGTATACGAATACGAACTGCCCTGGGTTCGCGAGGGCATGGCCGCAGAAATGGAGCTGACCTATATCCCCGGAAAACGCTTTAAAGGAAAGGTGCTTTTTATCTACCCTTACCTTGAGGTCAGAACCCGAACCGCCAAACTCCGGCTTTCTTTTTCAAATCCCGACTACCAGCTCAAGCCGGGCATGTACGCCAACATCTACCTGAAGTCCGTCGTTTCCAAAAAAAGCCTGGTGATACCGCAGGAGGCTGTGATTGACAGCGGCGTTCGACAGATAGTTTTCGTTGCGGTCGGTGAGGGTAAATTCCAGCCGCGGGAAGTGAATATCGGTCTGGAAGGCAATGAAAATGAGTATCAGGTGCTCAAGGGCCTCAGTGAAGGTGAAGAAATCGTGCTGTCCGCCCAATTCATGCTCGATTCCGAAAGCCGCCTGCGGGAAGCTGTCCAGAAAATGCTGGAATTACGCAAGCGGGAACCCGGTGGTCACTGATGCCTGTCTCACAATTTCCGCTTCTCATAATGACAAGACGGGGTATCGCCGAAATCGGTAAGATGCGGCAAACATATATGCTTTTTTTCTGGTGGTTGCGATTTTGCCTGCAGCAGGTTTCATGACCGGTCATCGGGGCACCTAAATGCAGATCACCGCATGGATCATTGCCGATATAAGGGCTCGCAGGGCGATACAAGCAATGGGGTTTGGGCGGCTGTCGCCTGGAACCTGCGCAAAGTAACCCGCTTACATGCTGGCAAACAGACAAAAGCGGCACAGCGCAAAACAAAATGCGCTGCATAAATTAATTAATCCGCCAGGGCCTTGGGTGTAACCACCTTCTTCAATTCTCAATGAACAAATTAACTCATCCAACCCTGAATCTTGTTATTTTTCAGGGCGGATTAATTAGAAGGCAACTGAAATGATCGAAAAAATCATCGAGTTTTCCATCAGGAACAAGTTTCTGGTGATCCTGGGCACCGTGTTTATTATTTTGGCGGGTATCTATGCGATGTTGAAGACCCCCCTGGATGCTATTCCGGATCTCTCTGATGTCCAGGTCATCGTATTTACCGAATACCCGGGGCAGGCGCCCCAGGTGGTGGAAGACCAGGTGACCTATCCCCTCACAACGGCCATGCTGGCGGTTCCTTTTGCCAAGGTGGTGCGGGGCTATTCCTTTTTCGGTTTCTCTTTCGTCTACATCATCTTTGAAGACGGCACCGACATGTACTGGGCTCGCAGCCGGGTACTGGAGTATCTAAATTTCGTCTCCGGTCGGCTGCCTGAGGGTGTTAATCCTGAACTGGGGCCGGACGCCACCGGTGTTGGTTGGGTTTACGAGTACATGCTTGAGAGTGACCGGCATGACCTTGCGCAACTGCGCTCCATCCAGGACTGGTATTTGCGCTATGAACTGACCAGTGTGACCGGCGTGGCTGAGGTGGCCTCCATTGGGGGCTTTGTCAAACAGTACCAGGTGATTGTAGATCCCAACAAATTGGTGGCCTTCAACATTCCCCTGCAAAAGATCAGGATGGCCATCCAGCGCAGCAATAATGATGTGGGCGGCAAGCTGGTGGAGATGGGCGAAACCGAGTTTATGGTTCGGGGGCTGGGTTACATCAAAAGCGCAGAGGATCTTTACACCATCCCCCTGGGGGTGGACCGGAGGGGCACACCGATTCTTCTGCGAAGCGTGGCCACAATAAAGGTCGGTCCGGAACTCAGGCGCGGCATAGCCGACTTCAACGGCACGGGGGAGGCGGTGGGAGGCATTATCATCATGCGCTACGGCGAAAACGCTCTTGCCGTTATTGAAAATGTCAAAAAAAGGTTGGAACAACTCAAGACGGGCCTGCCCGAAGGGGTGCGCATCAGGACCGTATATGACCGATCAGGCCTGATCCTGCGGGCCGTCGACAACCTGAAAAAAACGCTCATTGAAGAGAGCATCATCGTGGCGCTGGTCTGTATCGTTTTTCTGTTTCACCTGCGCAGTGCCTTTGTGGGAATTTTCACTTTGCCGGCCGGGGTGTTCATCAGTCTCATTATTATGGAAAGACAGGGAATCAATGCCAACATTATGAGCCTGGGCGGCATTGCTATCGCTATCGGTGCCATGGTGGATGCGGCCATCGTGATGATCGAAAATGCACACAAGCACATCGAAAAAGAGGGAGGTAAAAAGCCTCACTGGGATCTAATCCTGGATGCCTCCAAAGAGGTTGGACCGGCTTTATTCTTCTCTCTGTTGATCATTGCCATCAGCTTTTTGCCGGTATTCACCCTGCAGGCCCAGGAGGGGCGGCTCTTCAAGCCGCTGGCCTTTACCAAGACATACGCCATGCTGGGCTCCGCGCTGCTGGCCGTCACCATCGTTCCAATTCTTATGGGTTACTTGATTCGAGGTAAAATTCGACCCGAAGAGAAAAACCCGGTGAACAGGTTCCTTATATGGATTTATCACCCCATTATCAAATTGGTGCTAAAGAGCAAGCCGGCGGTGGTGTTATTCGCGGCAGGAATTCTGGCGGTGACCTACATACCCTGGAAGCGCATCGGTTCGGAGTTTATGCCGCCCTTGAATGAAGGCGACTTACTTTACATGCCGACCACCCTTCCGGGCATTTCCGTGACCAAAGCCAAGGAACTGCTGCAGCAAACCGACCGTATCATTGCTTCTTTTCCGGAGGTTCATCATGTATTCGGCAAAATAGGGCGGGCTGAAACCGCGACTGACCCGGCGCCGCTGTCGATGATAGAAACTACCATTACGCTGAAGCCCGAATCGGAGTGGCGCGAAGGAATGACCATCGAAAAACTGGTAACCGAGTTGGACAAAGCCATCCGGTTTCCGGGGCTAACCAATGCCTGGACCATGCCGATTAAGACACGGGTGGACATGCTTTCGACCGGAATCAAGACGCCGGTGGGGATTAAGCTCATGGGTGAAGACCTGCAGGTGTTAAGTGGTTTGGGTGAAAAAGTAGAAGTCGTTATCAGGGAAATCCCGGGAACCCTCAGCGTCTACTCTGAGCGCGTCACCGGCGGTAATTTCCTCGACTACCGAATCAAACGCCAGGAAGCCGCCCGTTACGGTCTCACGGTGGGAGATATCCAGGATATCATCATGTCCGCGGTTGGTGGCATGAATGTCACCCAGACGGTGGAAGGTCTGGAGCGCTATCCGGTAAACCTGCGCTATGGATCCGAACTCAGGGACACGCCCGAAAAATTGCGGCGCATCCTGGTTCCGACCCCATCGGGAGCCCAGATACCCATCACTCAACTCGCCGATATCCGTATCGTCAAGGGGCCGCCCTCCATTAAAAGCGAAAACGCCCGCAACACCGCTTGGATATATGTGGATCTCAGAGGCATCGATGTAGGCACCTATGTTAAAAAGGCGCAGCAGATCATACGGGATAAGATTAAACTGCCATCCGGATACAGCATGGTCTGGAGCGGTCAATATGAGTACATGGAACGGGCCCAAAAGCGTCTGATGATAGTGGTGCCTTTGACCATCATCATCATTTTTCTGCTGCTTTATTTCAACTTCAAGAATATCACCGAGTGTCTTATTGTAATGTTGAGCGTTCCCTTCTCGCTTACCGGAGGGCTGTGGCTCATATACCTTATGGGATACAACATGAGCGTTGCCGTGGGAGTGGGATTTATTGCTTTAGCCGGTGTTGCCGCCGAGACCGGTGTTGTAATGCTGATTTATCTTGACCAATCCTATCGGAAGTTCAAAAAAAAATATGGCGAAAGGCTCGACCGCAACCATCTATTCAAGGCCATCGAGGAAGGTGCTGCCTTGAGGGTGCGACCGAAGATGATGACCGTTTTCGCCATTATGGCCGGGTTGATGCCCATCATGTGGAGTCACGGAACCGGATCTCAGGTCATGAAACGCATCGCTGCGCCCATGGTCGGCGGTATGGTGAGTGCCACCCTGCTCACCCTTCTCGTCGTTCCGGCCATATATGGATTGTGGAAGGGATGGAGATTGCCCAAAGCGCCCAAAAAGCGCGAGGCGTCCGATCGCCGATAAATTTCCTTTATAAGAACTGTAACAGTTAATCTGAAAGGTCGGGGTGTTTTTTCACGGCAAGATTATCGCCCCAGTGCTTCCAACGGGCAGAGGGTTGTTGCCGCTGAGAAAGGCAAAAGACGGTGTCGGTTCTTGTTGGAGTGAAAATTTTAAATAACCGGCAGTAAAATGCAGGGCAGTTGCCGCTGTCATGCTTGGCAGGCAATAACCCGGGCATCTTGCCGTGAAAAAAACACCCCGGCCCTCAGTTAATCCTTTTTTTAGAAATTAATTTA
>JASFTQ010000280.1:0-6402 GCA_050053515.1 Desulfobacterales bacterium
TACCGACAGGATACCTTCACCTGGAGCGCGGTAATCGCCTGCTGGCATCGATGGGTTCGTTGGCAAGAGATTTCATGTCACTTGCGGGGGAATTTGACAGTGAAATATACGAGCAATTCGAGGATGCCGATGGTGTCAGCATGCTAAATGGTGTTCAGTCAGATATTTTATACCTGAGGGACAGGAGGGTAGAAAAAAAACCGGATGGATCGATTCAAATTCATTCCTGTCACAGTCCGCTTCGGGAAATGGAGGTCCTGTACGACAGTCTACTGGCAATGTTCGAAGCGGATCGCGACCTGGTACCGAGAGACATTGTTGTCATGGCGCCGGACATCGAGTCGTACGCGCCATATGTTCATATTGTTTTTGACACCCCGCAAGACGGAGCCTTGCGAATTCCTTACAGCATTGCCGATCAAAGTGTCAAAAACCAAAGTCGGCTGATGGCAGGGTTCCTGCAACTCCTTGATCTAAAAACCAGCCGCTTTGGCGCTGCTCAAATACTAAACCTTCTGGAATTGCCCGGGATCAAGGAAAAATTTAGCCTGACAGACTCAGAAATCACAGAAGTCGAGCGGTGGATAAAAGATACGAACATCCGGTGGGGCATCGATGCTGAGGACCGAAGACGAATGGGGCTTCCCGGATATTGCGAAAATACCTGGCATGCCGGTGTAAAAAGACTTTTGCTCGGCTATGCCCTGCCGGGAGGTGACGACGCGTTGTTCAAAGGCGTTCTCCCCTATGGCAACTTTGAAGGATCTGAGACGCAAATTTTCGGCAAGTTCCTTGAATTCTTTGAAAAAATAAAAATTTGTCGAGACAATTTTCAAACGCCACGATCTTTAACCGAGTGGCAATCAGTCCTTCTGTCAATCCTTGACCAACTATTTTTAGCGGGTGAAGCGCTGGAACCGGAAGTTCAGTTTCTGCGGAAAGCGCTTGATGATTTGGCGCGTAAAGAGAATCTGGCAAAATATCATGAGGCCATCGATCTTGAAGTGATTCGTTCCCACCTTGAAGAACGACTTACAACCAGATCCTTTGGTTATGGGTTTCTCAAAGGCGGCGTCACGTTTTGTTCCCTGCTGCCGATGCGGAGCATTCCGTTTAAAGTTATCTGCCTGGTAGGTATGAATTCGGATGCATTCCCGCGCGATTCCAGAACTTTAGGCTTTGATCTTATGGCCAAATCCCCCCGCAAAGGCGACAGATCCCGTAGAAATGACGACAAATACCTATTTCTAGAGTCAATTATCTCAGCACGAGAAACACTTTATATCAGTTACAGCGGGCAAAATATCCAGGACAACACAAATATACCGCCATCACCCCTGGTGAGCGAATTGCTGGATGTACTGGAAGACGGTTTCGGCCTGACAGCGGATCAAGTCACGGTTCGGCATCGACTCCAACCCTTTAATCCGGAATATTTTAAACCGGATTCAAATCTCTTTAGTTATTCCAAAGAGAATTTAAGCGCCGCTGAACACCTTTTTGACACCCCAAGCCCACACCCCTTTATCTCCGCTGATTTACCGCCACCGGCCGATGATTGGAAATCAGCTACGATCGATCAGCTCTGTGCTTTTTATCGTAATCCAGCCAGATATTTACTCCAACAACGCCTCGGAATATTTTTTGAAGAGGCGGCCACAGTTTCAGAGGAAAGAGAAAATTTTGGCCTTGACAACCTGCTGAAATATATGATCGGACAGGATCTTTTGCAAAAAAGGCGAGCCGGTGGTCTGATTCAGAAAGATCTGCCGATACAGATGGCAAAGGGTGTTCTGCCCCACGGGAATGTCGGCCGTTTTATTTACGGAGAATTGAGCAGCGAGGCAGATGCATTCGTCCGTAAAATTGAAAAATTTTCTGCAGGGGAAAGCATCGATGCCTTGAGTATCGATATTAAAATCAACGGTTTTCATCTTTCAGGCCAGCTCAACGGGGTGCATCGCCACAGGCTTGTCCGTATGCGGTATTCGAATATAAAACCAAAGGATCTTTTAGCCTCTTGGATTATTCATCTTGCGCTGTGCAGTCTTGAAGATCACCGGCTGCCGCAAAAAACGATACTCCTGGGTAAAAATTCCACCTGGGAATTTCAACCCCTTGATGAGAGTAGAAACATCCTGCAAGTCCTGCTCTCCGGATATTGGAAGGGTTTATCCCGGCCATTGCCTTTTTTCCCCGAATCCTCCTATGAATACACCCGTCGAAGGTTAACCCAGAAAAAAACAAAACGGTTCGCGTTAAAGGCTGCCGGTTCAAAGTGGCTGGGAAGCGAATTTCAAAGAGGGGAGATTGAAGATCCGTATTTTAAACGCTGTTTCAAACACGGTAATCCTCTTGATGATGATTTCGAAAAAATCGCGGTGGAAATTTTCTCTCCGCTGCTAGGCTATTGTCGGGAGGTTTTTGAAACATGAAAAACTTTGATCTGATAAACACTCCCCTGAAAGGGACCAACCTCATCGAAGCCAGTGCCGGAACCGGTAAGACTTACACCATTGCGGGTTTATTTGTCAGGTTGATTATAGAGGCCGGACTTTGTGTCGATCAAATCCTTGTGGTTACTTTTACACGGGCGGCGACTGAAGAACTCAAAGATCGGATTCGCCAAAAATTACTGCAAACCAAAGCGGGTTTTGTGGAAGGAAAAAGTCAGGATCCCTTCATCGATACACTGGTGAAGCGACATCCCGCTGCGGCCCAGGCCATCGAAATCCTTCGGGATGCACTCATCGATTTTGATAAAGCCGCCGTTTTTACCATCCATGGTTTTTGTCATAAAATGCTCCATGAACATGCCTTTGAAACCGGAAGCTTATACAATACAGAGCTCGTCACGGATTCCGGCACGCTTATGCAGGAAGTTGCCGAAGATTTTTGGCGGAAATATGTTTATGCCTTACCCCCTGAGCTTTTGAGCTACGCTTATAAGAATAAGAATATCACAACGCCGGACTATTTTTTGAAGTTGCTGCAACGGGTCAGAAGTCCCGACGTAAAAATAATTCCCGAAATTGCAACACCCGAGCTGAGATCTTTGGCAGATTATCGACGCTTGTTTCGGGCGTTGCAAAAGGCCTGGCCCGCCGGTCGGGATACGGTGAAAGAACACTTAAAGGATCCGGCTCTCAGCGGCACCATATACGGAGGTATGAAACCGAGGGCCCAAACACCCGACATAACGGGAAGAGAGCTTAAGGTGATGGTGCTCATGGATCGCATGGATCGATTTGTCTCCGATGAAAGCGCCGGTTATCCGTTATTTAAAGATTTTGACAAATTCAGCGACTCAAAGTTGAATCGCTCGGTCAAAAAAAACCATCAACCGCCTTCGCACGAGATCTTTAGAATCTGCGAGCGACTGATTCAAAAGGACACAGAGCTTGAAGCTCAAATGGCGCGATATCTTATTTTTCTGAAAGCGGAATTTTTTCGCTTTGCCGAGCAAGAACTTTCAAAGAAAAAAAGAAGAAAAAACGTGCAGTTTTACGATGATCTTTTATTGACGATTAGAAAAGCCCTGACAGACGGCACCCGAGCAGGCGACAACCTAATTGCAAAAACGATTCGTCAAAAATACAAGGCTGCCCTGGTGGATGAATTCCAGGATACGGACGCCATTCAATACGACATCTTCTCAATGCTGTTTGCCTCAAAAAATAGTCTGCTTTTTATGATCGGCGACCCAAAGCAATCGATTTACAGCTTTCGGGGAGCCGATATCTTTTCCTATATGAAAGCAGCCGGCAAGGTTCAATCTAAATATACATTGTCCGGAAACTGGCGGTCCGCCCCCGGTTTAATTGCCGCTGTCAACACGATTTTTTGCAACGTGAAAAAACCGTTTGTCTTTCATGAAATCCCCTTCGAAAGGGGAGAATCGCGGAAAATGGCGGTGCCTGCATCCGGGTTGCCGGGCGCGGCGTTCAAGCTATGGTATTTACCTGCAGAAGGCAAAAAACCGCTAAACAAATCAGACGCAGTCCGCAGCATAACGGAAGCAATGTCTGGTGAAATTTTGAGGCTCATATCCCCGGATTCCGAGCCCGTCGTCCCGGGTGATATCGCCGTGCTGGTAAGGACCAACCGACAGGCGCAGATGGTAAAAGAGTCTCTGACGGCAAAAAATATCCCCGCAATACTTTATAGTACCGGCAATATCTTCGATACCGCCGAGGCTGCAGAGATACAACAAATACTGGCAAGTATTGCGGAACCGGATAATCGATATTTATTCCGAGCTGCTTGGGCGACCGACATGCTGGGAGGGGAGGGCCAGGAATTCGATTTCGCTGAACAAGAGCCGCTTTGGTGGCAACGTCGCTCTTTGCGCTTTCGGCAATATTTAGACGTATGGCGAAACTACGGATTCATCCGTATGTTTCGCAACATCATGGTCAGAGAAAGTGTGAAGCAACGCCTCTTGTCGTGGCCCGATGGTGAGCGACGACTGACAAACACCCTTCATCTTGCTGAAATTCTTCACCAGACCTCGCTGGAAGATAAGCTGGGCATTTCAGCCCTTTTAAAGTGGCTCTCGGATCAAAGGTTTGCGGCTTCACCGCGAATGGAAGAACATCAATTGCGGCTTGAAAGCGACGAGCTTGCCGTCAAAATAGTTACCATCCACAAAAGCAAGGGACTCGAATATCCGATTGTGTTCTGTCCTTTTGGATGGGAACCCTCTGTGATTAAAGACCAAGAAATTATCTTTCACGGAACCGATGCAGCATATCGGCTAACACTGGATCTGGATGCCCAAAAAAATGGACCACATATGCAGCAGGCCCACCTCGAACTCCTGGCGGAAAATCTGCGACTGCTGTATGTGGCCTTAACAAGAGCAAAGTCGCGTTGCTATCTTATCTGGGGGCGCATTAATACAGCTGAGACATCTGCCCTGGCATATCTGCTTCACGATGTTGCCCGGGCCGAAAAGCCCGATGTCGGGGACGATTTTATTGGCCGATTGGCCGATGGGTTTTCTTCGCTTTCGGAGGAGGCCTTTGTTGATGGTTTACGGCGGCTGGCCGAAAAATCCCAGGGAACGATCGAACTTGCACGCCTGCCGCATGCGCAAGATGAAAAATATGCGCTCAGGCCCGGCACGAGGGAAAAACTTTCCTGCAAGAAATTCAAGGGAAAAATCGCTAAACCCTGGCGTATTTCAAGTTATTCCGCTTTGATTTCAAAACGCGCGATTGACTCTGAACTCCCGGACTACGACGGATTACAGGGTTATTTCAGCCTTCCCGGGGACTATTTATCTGAGTTTTCCGAAGATCACACCGATGGCGTTCAATCGCCAGGCAAACCAAATATTTTCTCATTCCCCAAAGGCGCGCGCGCCGGGATATTCTTTCATGATGTTTTTGAAAACCTGGAGGTCGATGGTCATCGTTTGGAAAAATTAATCACCGGCAAATTGCAGGAATATGGTTTCGATCGCATCTGGAGGTCGGAAATTTTGCATGTGGTTGACAATGTGCTCAACGTGCCGCTTGTTACCCAAAACGAGGATTTTGTTCTGGCGTCTGTAACCCGTGAAAATCGCATCCATGAGATGGAATTCTATTTTCCGTTACATCCGGTTGGCCCTCGTGACTTGGCCGAACTCTTTGCCAAACACCGCGGTGTTGATATGGAGACAGACTTTGCTGAGCGGCTGGGAAACCTGACCTTCACTCCCGCCGGCGGATACATGCGGGGATACATTGATATGGTATTCAATCACCGGGGCCGCTTTTATCTCGTCGATTGGAAATCAAATTATTTGGGCGGCCTAATTGCAGACTACCACCCAAAATCTTTGGCCAAGACAATGAGCGATGATTATTATTGCTTACAGTATCACCTTTACACGCTTGCACTTCATCAATATTTGCAAGTTTGCGATCCCGAATATACCTATGAAAAAAAATTTGGTGGTGTATTTTACGTTTTTCTCAGAGGCGTCAATCGACACGATGATGTGCAATACGGTATTTTCCATGACCGGCCGGCACAAGACTTTATTTTCGATCTTGGCAAAGCACTGATTCCGGGTTTTTCAAGCGGGGAATGATGCAGACGGATAACCTCATGAGGCTTTATCACAAAGGCGTTATAAAGGAGATCGATCTTCATTTTGCCAGATTCATGGCAAGGCTTGCAGAGGATGGCGATCCGGATTTATCTCTGGCAGCGGCGCTGGTCAGCAGCGCCTGTGGGAGGGGGGACATTTGTCTGGATCTTTCTTCCGTGGCCGGGAAAGCAATCCCTGAAGGGCAAAACGGACCAGAGGCTATTGTGTGTCCGTCGATTGAAGCGTGGCGGTCCAAACTTGATGCAAGTTCGGTGGTCGGGCAGCCCGGTGATAAATTTCCGTTGATCCTGGACGACAAG
>JASFTQ010000281.1:0-6339 GCA_050053515.1 Desulfobacterales bacterium
TTCTCCTTTTTCCAGGTAGGCAATCGCCAGATTATTATGGGCCGGTGCAAACGTGTCCTGGAGTTTGAGGGCTTTCAGGTTGGTTTGGATGCTGTCTTCAACCCTTCCCTTGATTAGATATGCATTGGCCAGGTTGGCAAAGGCCTGGATGTATCTGAAATTAAAAGCCGTGGCTTTCTCAAGGGCCGCGATGGCTTCATCGATATTACCTCGCTGAAGCTCAACAAACCCGATATTACCATAACCTTCTGAAAATCCCGGTCTGACTTTTACGGCCTTCCGGTTATAATTCAAACACCCCTCAAGGTCTCCCCGCTGCAGGCATATGCCGCCTAAAAGCACATAGGCTTCGGCCAACGTGGGGCTGCAATCCAGTGCCTCGAACAACTCCTTTTGAGCTTCATCATATTTTTTCTGTCCCATCAGTCCGAGAGCCAGGTTGTAATGCGTTGTCCCGCACTCGGGATTTTTGGCTATCCCGGCCCGTTGCTGAGCAATATATTCTTCCACGTTTTTTGCTTTTGCCATGTTGTTGCCCTCTCACAGATGTTGTAATTGAAAGCCGAATTCCCAATCTAAGACATGGGACTATCAAATGCAATATAATAATTATTTTAGGGGCCGGGGTGTTTTTTTCACAACAAGATGATCGCCCCGCTGCTTCTAAGGGGCAGAGGGCGATTGCCGCCGAGAAAGGCAAGACCGTTGCCGCTGTCAGGCGGGGCAGGCAACAACCCGGCATCCTGCCGTGAAAAAAATACCCCGATCCCTGAATTACTTGAGAGGTATGGGTATTTTTTCTTGACATACCCATTTGTTTTCTTTACCGTTTTTGCTAACCCGGCTTCGAGCTCGGGTTTGACGGAATTACCTCAGGGGTCGGGGTGTTCTTTGCACGACCGGCCGATCGCCCCGGTGAATTTAACCGGCATCTTGTCGCGCAAAAAATACCCCGATCCCTCAATTATGCAGTGAGGGGGGAAACCATGTTTACTGGATGCTTCACGGCACTTGCTACCCCGTTTGACGAGAACGGCATTGACTTTAACGGTCTCGATCAACTTGTCGATTTTCAAGTTGAAAACGGGATTAACGGTATTCTCGCCGTCGGGACAACCGGCGAAAGTCCGGTTTTAAACTGGGAGGAACACAATACGGTTGTTGAACGGATCGCCCAAAAGACCAAAGACAAATGCATCTGTATTGCCGGCACCGGCAGCAACAACACCCGCGAATCTCTCGAAGCAACCAAACACGCGGCGGCCGTAGGCGTTAGTGCCGTATTGCTGGTGGATCCCTACTATAACGGTCCCAGCTCTGTGGAAATCCGCAAGGAGTACGTCGGACCGATAGCTGCGGCATTTGCGGACCTGCAGGTGATCCCCTATGTTATCCCCGGACGAACGGGTGCCCAATTGCTGCCCGAGGATCTGGCGCTGCTCTATAAAACGTTTCCCAATGTGAGTGCGGTAAAAGAAGCGACCGCCGACATTGACAACATGAGACGCACACGTCAGTGCTGCGGGCCCGAGTTCACCATTTTATCCGGTGATGATGGTATGACTTTCCGGATGATGACCGATCCTCAGGTCCAGGCGGCCGGTGTCATCTCGGTGACTTCAAATGTAGCCCCGGGCGCGACCGCTCAGATGGTTCAACTGCTCCGACAAGGCAATATCAATGAAGCCGAACGATTACTGGGGTCTCTCGAACCTCTCTTTAACCTGGTTACCGTAAAAACGATGGAAGAAACACCTTACGGCGAAGTCGTCTGCCGGGCAAGAAATCCGTTGGCGCTAAAAACACTCATGGGCATACTCGGTATGCCTTCGGGCGGATGCCGGCAACCCCTTGGGAAAATGACCCGCAAGGGTGTGGAAAAGGTGCTAGAGGCGGCCAGAACCGTCCAGACGAAAGATCCCGAGATTTTTAAACCTGTTGCTGACTTTTTTGGGGTTGACGTTGGCGCCCGCCTGGAAGACCCTGCGGTGTGGGATGCGCTTTACTACCGGGATTATTGACCCCGGTTTGAAGGTGTCCTTCCATAGACGGCTTATCAAAACCTCGGCGTCCCAGCCCTGTTTTTTGGGGCTCGGTCCCCGAGAACGTGCCGCTGCCGCCGATTCCTTGACCGGCTTGCCCCCCTGCAAGCCTCGCCTTTAAAGACGGGGTTAAGGGAAACTATCTAAAACAGATATTTTCCTTTCCGGGCTGCGAAGCTCTGCCAAACGGCAGAACCCCCGCCTTTTGGGGCGGGGAGCTACATTTTAAAATCCCCCTGTTTGAACAAAATCCACTTTAGCCACTTCATACCGAATTGCAACAAGGCCAATTCATCAGACTTGATGGTTTCAACGGTGGACGGATCAATATCGTAACGGTTCAAGAAGGAACTTTCAAAGACAAATTCCCGGAACGTGTCGATGTTGTAACTGACCATGAAAAACATCTTTTTGGCCTGTTCGGTCAGGTTGACATTCGGCGGAAATGATCGTTTTCGCACCACAAGATCGGTCCAGGCTGCATTGACATCATCATGGACATCGACCCCCTGATCCGCGCGCCAATCACGAACCGTCCAGGTTTTGTCCTCCTCGAAACCACGGCAGTGGGGTTCGTTGACAAAAAAATAGAACCCGTGGCCCTGGGCATCTTCTTTATGGCTCAGAGACGCCACCCCCAGGGGGTAATAGCGGCAGGTGGTCGGACGATCCCCGTAGACGAGGCATCCATCATCTTTAACGAATGGGCAGGATTGCAGTGGGTCATCCAATAGCTTTAGGGTAACTATCGGCAGGTCCGTCTTTTCCAATATTTGGGGTTCGGTGTAAATGGCCAGAAACTCTTCGGATGAAATCTGCAAACGATTTTTAAGTCGTATGATGTCATAGGGGGTCAGCACGATATTTATTCCGCGGCAGCATTTGGTGAAACACGGCACGGCCTTGTGGCAGCGAAATTTGAAGGTATTGTCGGGGCCGAGTCTTATCGGTTCAACGTCGGCCAGCCTTTGAAAGTTATTCATAGGGTCTCCTTTCCGGTGATAAAACAACCCGCTTTACATAGCCGAGCCAATGCGCCATGTCAACAGTCCCTATAATATAAGAAGCGTTCTTAAAACATACCTAACACCCGGTGGCTGTCAGACCCTGCAGCGGTGATGTTCATGCACATATCTTTTCGTCCACCTCCGGGGGCAGCTCAATTTAAGTCTTGATTTTAAACACAAAAATACTATAGCGTTAAATAGATCAGGGGTCGGGGCATTTTTTGCCCGACAAGCTGATCGCCTCAATGATTTTAACCGGCAGGGGGGCTGTTGCTGCTTGGAAAGGCAAACTGCGGTGCTGCTTATCGGGGCAGGGACGGGTGGAATCAGCAAGGAGCAAATTTCAAGGGAGTTGCCGCTATCGAAAATGGCAGGCCATAACCCGGCATCTTTTCGCGCAAAAAATGCCCCGACCCCTTAAATAAATTTTCTGTCGTCTGGCACATTGATGACACCCGAATTTACAGGGAGGATGAAATGCAAATCACGACCACAAAAGCCGAAAATCTAAAACCGAAACCGGACGATGCCAACCTCGGATTTGGTTCGATATTTACCGATCATATGTTTAACATGGACTATCATCCCGACCGGGGATGGCAGAACCCACGAATCGAACCGTATGCAGCCATTGAAATGGATCCCGCAACCATGATGCTTCATTATGCTCAGGGCGTTTTTGAGGGGCTAAAAGCATACCGGACGCCTGCTGGCGGAGTTCAACTGTTTCGACCTGAAGAAAACATAAAACGCTTGAACCGCTCTTGCCGCGCCCTCTGTATCCCGGAGGTAGACCCGGGCTTCATGTTGGATTGCTTCAAACAACTTGTGGCGCTCGAGCAAGACTGGGTTCCCAGTGCCCCTGAAACCTCCTTGTATATACGGCCGGTCATCATTGCCACCGATCCGTTTTTGGGCGTGCGGGCCTCGCATACCTATCGAATGTTTATCATCCTCTCGCCGGTGGGGGCATACTATGCCGAAGGATTCAACCCGATCAAAATCTGGGTTACCAAGGACTATGTCCGGGCCGTTCGGGGCGGCGTCGGTGAAGCAAAAACACCGGGAAATTATGCCGCCAGTCTGCGCGCCGGAGATGAGGCCCATAAGAAAGGCTATTCGCAAGTGCTGTGGCTGGACGGCGTTGAGTTAAAATATCTTGAAGAAGTGGGGTCAATGAACATATTTTTCGTCATTCGCGGAGAAATCATAACCCCGACCTTAACGGGAAGTATCCTGCCGGGTATCACCCGAGATTCCGTCATCGCCCTGGCCCGATTGTGGAAAATGAAGATCAGCCAGCGAAAGATCACTATAGACGAGCTCATGGAGGCTCACGATAACGGAGGGCTTGATGAGGTTTTTGGTTCCGGAACGGCTGCTGTTATCTCACCGGTTGGCGAGATTCAGTACGGCGAAAAAACGATCATCATCAACAATGGGGAGGTCGGCGCCCTGGCCAACAGATTTTATGAAGCCCTCACGGATATCCAATACGGCCGGGCAGAAGACCCCATGGGCTGGATCGTGCCCGTGACATGAAACGCGCTGTTAACCATCTCTCTGATTTTGTTTTTAAAATGCAGAATGCGGGACTCCCGTCTCTGGTGATCGACACGTTTTGCTATTATTATGATCAGATCGTGACGGGTGAAAGCGGGCTGGTGTATGATCGCGATATTAAACCGCTCGAACCCGGTGATATTGCGGATTTCAACCACCTAAAGAAATATGATGCGGCCGGAAAACGTGCCTTCAAACATGCCGTCCGGATGGTTTTAAACGGCGGCCTCGGTACGAGTATGGGGTTAAGCGGGCCCAAATCATTGCTCACGGTCCGACAGGGAAAATCATTTTTAGATATTATATTGGCACGGGCTCAAAAATATGATGTGCCGCTGGTGCTCATGAACAGCTTCAGCACCCATAAGCCCACCGAGGCTGCTCTGCGTGCACTCAATCCGTTGCAGCCCCCGCTTCTTTTTTTGCAGCACAAATTTCCCAAAATACTCCAAGACACGTTGGCACCCGCACACTGGCCCCAAAACCCCGAAATGGAATGGAATCCACCGGGTCACGGCGATATATATACGGCGCTGTATACATCCGGGGTGCTTAAAACCCTGTTGAACCGGGGCATCAGATATGCATTCATATCCAATTCAGACAACCTTGGCGCCACAATGGATGCGGCCTTGCTGGGTTACTTTTCTGAAAATGATTATCCCTTAATGATGGAGGTTGCCGAAAAAACCCCTGCGGATGTCAAAGGGGGACATTTGGCCAAGTTGCCCACCGGGCGTCTCCTTTTGCGGGAAGCCGCCCAGTGCCCCCGAAAGGAACTGGGGGCATTTCAGGATATCCGGCGTTACCGTTTTTTTAACACGAACAATATCTGGCTCGATCTCCGGAGGTTGCAGGATCTCATTGCGAAAGAAAAAGCGGTTCACCTGACGATGATTCTCAATCCGAAGACACTGGACCCCCGGGATGATAACAGCCCAAAAGTTTACCAGATCGAGTCTGCCATGGGTGCTGCCATTTCTTTATTTGAGGACGCAACGGCGATTCGGGTCCCCAGGTCCCGTTTTTTGCCGGTGAAAAAATGTAATGATCTGCTGGCTGTGCGCTCAGACTGCTTTCTTCTAACCGACGATGAAAAATTTATCATTAACCCGTTACGCAGGAAAAATAATCGCCCTGAAACGATTAAGATAAAACTCGACACCCGTTATTACGGAAAAATCGACGAGTTCGACAAAAGATTCAAAGACGGGGCTCCCTCTTTGGTTGATTGTGAATCGCTGACCGTTAGGGGGGATGTGTTTTTTGAAAGGAACGTTACCATTCGGGGCAGCGTCGTGATAACGAACACCGGCAACTCCCGGGCTGTTGTAACGGAGGGTGCCACAATAGATGGAGACGTCTCATTTTATAGCGGATGTCAAAATAATGTTCCGAAATAACGCAGAATTAAGAGGCGCGGGCAGGGGGTAAATTTTTTCCTCAAGATGCAGAATCACCGCCACCTTGGCCCGCAAACGGACGCTTCCTGTCAATTGCCCCCCCCGCCTGTTGACGTATTGGGGTTAACACAAAGACTCACAATCGTTTGGTCATCCGGGCAGCAACGAATCCTTTGTCTCTTAACATCACCGGGGTAATCAGCTTGTCGAAAAAATTTACCCCCTGCCTGCGCCTCGGGCAATCGGAATGTTGTTTTGACAATCACTATAATCGTTTTAGATCTCTGTTTCAGACAGCTTCCCCCAATCCCGCCTTATAGGCGG
>JASFTQ010000282.1:0-6336 GCA_050053515.1 Desulfobacterales bacterium
GATGGATAAAAACGCATATCATAAAATGCTGAAAAATCATAAGTGATGGAAACCTCCCCCCCCAATTCTAAATACATTACCGAATAAAGTCGGTAGCAGGGTCAGCGAGCCTCAATGATATATATGGGTAGATTCCCGATGGTTACCATACCCTATTCATCTATGTCTCTGTGAATAAATCGGTCAATTTTTATAACCACTTTATGGTCATTCTTTGATTATTGCAACCACGTGAAGATTTTGAAATACATTTAACGAGATCCGGATATTCTTCTTTAAAGTAAAGTAAGAGGTCATTGACGGATGAATCGAGACAACATCAGGGTTCAGCCATCTGCATCGTGTTTGAAAAATATGTGTTGCCGAGCAATCATACATCATTAATCAATCACTATCCATACCATGTAGGAGATCGGAAATGGCTGCAGAAGAAACAAACAAAAATCCCCGACAGAACACAATCGTTAATTCCTGGAACGAATGGGATCCCTTAAAGCACGTGATCATCGGTGTGGCTGACGGTTGCATGATTCCCCCCCCGGAACCGGCGGTGGAATGCAAGGTGCCTATTGACAGTGATATGAAAGGAAAGTGGGGACCCCGGCCGCAAGACACAGTGGAAAAGGCCAACATTCAGCTGGATAATTTCGCAGATATTCTCAGAAAAAGGGGGATTCGGGTGGATAGACCCACCCCCTTAGACTTCAGCCAGCCGGTCAAGACCCCGGATTTCGAAACCCAGTCCATGTTTGGCTGCATGCCGCCGCGGGATGTGATTGCCACGGTTGGCAATGAAATGATCGAGGCCACTATGTCCTACCGTTGCCGCTGGTTTGAGTACCTATGCTATCGCCCGCTGCTCGAGCAGTATTTCACAGAGGATCCCAACATGCGCTGGGAGACGGCCCCCAAACCGCGTCTGACGGATCGTTCCTACAAGGAAGGATACCTTAGCCGGGTTATGACCATTGAAGACCGTTTGAAACTGACGGCGGCCAGGGATTTTGTCACCACCGAAACGGAGCCGCTGTTTGATGCTGCCGAGCTGGCGCGCATGGGCCAAGACATTGTGGTGCAGCATGGGTTTACGGCTAACCTGGCCGGCATCGACTGGCTGAGGCGGCATTTTCAGAATCTGCGCATCCACGCCATGAATTTTCCGGGGGATCCATACCCGATTCACATCGATTGCACATTTCTTCCGCTGCGACCGGGTTTGCTGCTCAACAATCCGAATCGAAAAGTCTTGCCCGAACACCGCAAACTGTTTGAACTCAACGGCTGGGAGATTGTGGAGGCTGCTCAACCGGCCCATGATAAGCCGCCGCCGCTATGTTACTCCAGTGTGTGGTTGTCGATGAATGTGCTGGTACTGGATCCGAAGACTGTTTGTGTCGAAGCCAGTGAGGTGCATCAGATGGAACAGCTGGACAAGCTGGGATTTGAAATCGTGCCGGTGCCGTTTAGGGATGCATACCCGTTTGGCGGCGGGTTGCACTGTTCGACAACGGATGTCTGCCGCGAAGGCAGTTGCGAAGATTACTTCTCCAAACAGGTGCCGGGGTTCTAGCATTAGCTTGGCAGAAAATTAATAATTTCCTCAAATTATAGCGTGTGTATATCGTTTTCGAAGGAGACCGCAAGTCATAGTCAGGTCTTCTACAACCAACAAATCAATATACTGTAAAGGAGGGTCTCATGAGATTAAGATACAACACATTATTAATTACAGTACCTGTCCTATTTGCTTTCATCATCGGGCTTGTTGTGATCAACCCGGCCCAAGCAGCGAAGTACAATTGGAAGTTTGCCCACGAAGAGCTCCAGGGCGGGTTTATGGATGAGGTCGCCCGCGAATTTGCCGACCGTTTGGCTGCTAAATCAGGTGGTGACATTAAAATCGACATCTATCCTTCGGGCACTTTGGGAACTAGCGAAGATTTGGTAGAACTCGTACAGGGTGGTGCCATCCAGTTCAACTGGGCCGATGCCGGGCATCTGGGCACGCAGGTCGTTGAGGTCCAGGCACTGCTGTTGCACTACATCTTCCCCAAAGATATCGAAATCGTCGAAAAGGTTATGAAGACCGGTTCTTTTCGGGATGTTCTTAATCCAAGATTCAGAGAGAAAAACCTTGAACCGCTTGCATACTTTTCCGAAGGCTGGCAGATCTGGACATCCAACAGAGCCCTCAGATCACCCGAGGACTTCGCCGGTTTTAAAATGCGCACCATGACCTCAAAGCTAATTGTGGATAATTATAAAGCTTACGGTGCCAATCCCACTCCGACGCCTTTTTCCGAAGTTTACAGCGCCCTGCAGCTAAATATGGTCGACGGTCAAGTCAATCCGGCCTTTGTAATTTACGATATGAAATTCTTCGAGGTCCAGGATTATCTCAACTATGCTTACAGCAACCCCTTCATTCTGACACTGATTACCAACAAGGAGTTTTATGATTCATTGCCAAAAAACATTCAGAACATGATCAGCACTACCGCCATCGAACTCATACCTTTCGGCTTCAAATGGCAAGAGGAGTTTAATCAAAAAAACCTGGATCTAATGCTTCAAAAGAAACCTTCATTGAAGATCATAAAGCTCTCACAACGAGAAGTTGATCGATTTGCAGATCTCGCGAAGCCGGTACGGGAGGTATACTACCGTATGGCCCCAGAATATGGACGTCAATTAATTGAAGCATTGGAAAAAGATATCAAGGCTGCAATGGGTCAATAAAATAAATTAATTTCGACTTATCCGCGGGACAGGTTTGGTATACACCCTGTGCCTGTCCCGGCAAATTCTCTTTACCGATCGCTGTCGATTTGATAGAAGACCATAAGCGCCAGCTGTCCCATATCCCAACGCACAAAAAAATTCCCCAGATGGGAGGTTACCATGCAACGGGTACTTTCCTTTCTCAATAATTCCGTCACCGCGATTGAGAAATATATCTTGGCATACGGCGTCATATGTCTGGCCATCATCACCATTGGGAATGTCATCAGCCGAAAAGCATTCAACCACAGTTGGTCATTTGCCGAGGAACTATCGCAGTTTATTTTAGTGATTATCACGTTTATGGGGATTAGCTATGCGGCCCGCAAAAGCAGGCACATACGCATGACTGCATTTTACGAAATGGTAAATGACAAGATCAAAAAACTACTGATGATCCTGATATCGATTGTGACCATGGTGATTCTTTTCTACCTTTCATACTATGCTCTTTTATTTGTATTGAAAGTACAAGACTACGGTCGCGTCACGCCCGCCTTGCGCCTCCCATTTTATTGGATGATCATGTGGGCACCGATTGGTCTTTTTTTAGGCGGAATTCAATATCTGTTAACATTGATCAAGAATCTGAGTCATAAAGATGTATGGTTATCATTTGATGAAAAATCAGAATACAAAGATCTACCGGTGTAAATAAACATGGGGTGAAGTTGACTATTTCCTAACAGAAAGATCGACTTATGCTGATTTTATTGTTCGTCATAATGATTGTCCTTCTGGTAATAGGTTTTCCGATGATGATTCCCGTTATTGCCGGTCCCATCGCCGTCATGAAAGCCTACTTCCCCATGCTTAAAATGCAGCTTCTCATTCAACCGATGATCAGTGGCGTCCGCCTGATGTCACTGATAGCGATTCCAATGTTTATTTTTGCTGCCGGCATCATGACCCAAGGCAAAACTGCCAATCGATTAATTGACCTGGTCCTAAGTTTTATCCAGCACTTAAGGGGCGGGTCGGCCATTGCAACATCGGCAGCCTGTACGTTGTTCGGCTCTATTTCGGGATCTACTCAGGCCACCGTTGTGGCAATGGGTCAGCCCATGCTCCCCAGACTTGTCAAAATGGGTTACAGCAGCTCCTATTCCCTGGCGCTCATAATTAACGCCAGTGATATAGCTCTTTTAATACCCCCCAGCATTGGGATGATCGTCTATGGTGTCGTTACCGGTACTTCTGTGGGTGAACTGTTTATCGCCGGAATTGGACCAGGAGTTCTTATTTTTGCGATGTTTGCCATTTATAGTTATATTCATTCATACATTAAACGCGTCCCGGTTGAATCTAAAACAACTTGGGGAAAAAGACTCACAGCGTTGCAAAAAGCCTTGCCTTCACTGGGTTTTCCGATCATCATCATCGGCGGTATTTATTCCGGTATGTTTAGCCCTAACGAGGCGGCCGGCGTCAGTATTCTTTATGCGTTTGTTTTAGAAGTATTGATCTATAAATCATTAAAGATAAGCGATCTTTTTCCGATTGCCCTCGAAACCGGAGTTGTGACCGCCGTCGTCTTTATCTTAATCGGAATGGGCGCTGCCTTTTCCTGGTTAGTGACGTTTGCCAGGATTCCAAATTTAATTTTACCTATTGTTTTTGGCCCGGACCCCTCGACATTACATGCGCTTGTAATTATCACGATCGCATACTTTTTGGCCTGCATGTTCATAGACAATATCGTTGTGATAATGGTCGTCACACCCATTCTCTTTCCTATTGCCGCTGAGGCCGGTGTCGATCCGGTTGCACTGGGTGCCATCGTGACGTTGCAGGCCGCGATCGGTTCAGCCACCCCGCCTTTTGGATGTGACATATTCACGGCGATTGCCATCTTCAGGAGGCCTTATTTAGAAGTAATCCGATCAACTCCCCCTTTTATTTTTATATTGATGCTGGCATCAGTTGGCCTAATATTCTATCCTCAAATTGCGCTCTTTTTAAGAGATCTAGCCTTCAGATAAGATTACTAAAACCGGTAAGATCACAATTAAGGGAGAAAGTCGTTTATGGACAGCTTAAAGGCAATTCGAACTCGAAGAAGTATTCGAAAATTCAAAGATAAGGCCGTTACGGATGAAATAATTAATAAGATCATAGCGGCCGGAACTTGGGCTCCCTTTGGTCGCAATCAATTATGGCGGTTTGCCATCATAAGAAACAAAGATATAAAATCCAAAATAGCCAAATTAACCGTCTACTCAAAAATAATCAAGAATGCACCGGTCATTATCGCCGTTTTCTTTGACCATCGCCTTGCCTACCATGAAATAAAGGACGCCCAGACCATGGGTGCCTGCATACAGAATATGCTGCTTGCTATTCATGGCCTTGGGCTGGCGGCGGTTTGGATCGGCGAGATTTTGAAAAACAGCAAGACTGTTCAAAAATTGTGCAAAGCTCCCGAAACTTATGATCTCAGCGCCGTAATTGCTTTGGGGTATGGAAATGAAGACGGCAAAGTGATAAAACGTGATGGATTGGACAAAGTCGTTTTTCTAAGAGAATGAGAGCAGCCCTGACCCACAAAATTTTTTCAATAGCAGCATGAATCATTGGCCCGATTGATGGCCAAATTTTGGGTTGGCTGCAATTTTTGAAAGCTAATTTTATTGAGGAGTCTGGGTATTTTTTTCACGGCAAGATGCCGGGTTGTTGCCTGCCCAGCCTGACAGCGGCAACTACTTTGCATTTTATACCGGTTATTTAGAGCACCTACTCCAACAAGAACAGGCGCCGGGTATTGCCTTTCTCGGCGGCAATCGCCCTTTGCCCATTAGGAGCACAGGAGCGATCAGCTTGTCGTGAAAAAAATACCCCGACCCCTCAATTTCATTCTTTTCCCATAAGTTACGCCAAGGTTGGAGACTTTAATACAATGACCGAATATATGCATGCGGTTCCAAATTTTAGTGAGGGCAGTCGCGAAGCGGTTATTGAAACCATCGTCGATCAACTCAGAGAAATTGATGGTGTCAAGGTGATCGGTTATTTTCCTGATCCGGATTTCAATCGCACAGTCGTTGAGGTGGCCGGCCGACCTGGACCACTCAAAAAGGCTTTGTTGAATATGGCTGGCAAGGCCTATGAATTAATAAATATTGAGCAACAAAAGGGAAAGCACCCAAGAATTGGGGCATTGGATACCATACCCCTGTTTCCCCTGGTCAATGTTACCCTGGAGAAGTGCAAAACAATGGCTGAGGAGATCGGCAACCAAATTTATCGGCTCTTCAATGTACCGGTTTATTTTTGTGGTGAAAATGCTCATACCCCACAGCGAAAAGATTTAGATTTTATCAGGAAGGGCCAATACGAAGGTCTAAAAAAAGTGGTCCATCTGCCTGAAAGAGCCCCGGATATCGGACCGGCGGCATTGCATCCAACCGCCGGTGCAACGATTGTCAGTTCAGCGGTTAGAAGTCTGGTTGCTGTAAATGTAATATTGAACACCAATGATTTGCGTATCGCCCAAGCTATTGCTCAAATTGTGAGAGGCCCCAGTGGCGGATTTGCCTCTATACGTGCGATTGGACT
>JASFTQ010000283.1:0-6332 GCA_050053515.1 Desulfobacterales bacterium
AACCTTGAAGGACCGTCACTGCCTGATATTTCTGAATTAGCCGGCGTAAAAGGTGCACCGGATCTGGGGCCGTTCAAATTAGCATTCCGTCTGAAAGATCCGCTGGAAAAGTTATCCTTCGAAAATCTGGTTCTTAACATGGGCACCCCGGGGCTGGCGGAGTTAACGCTAACGGGATCCATCGAGGATTTTCTGTCCCGGCGGGGAATTCGGCTCAGTTTTACTGCCGGGGGTCAAAATGCTGCCGAGTTGGAAAAATTGTTCGGGCGACACCTGCCAATCAAAGGGGCGTTTTCCGTTTCCGGTCGCGTCGTCGATACGGCAATTGACAGGTATCAACTAAAGAATTTCAGCATTGTTTTGGGTGATAACAATATTGACGGTTGGGCGGAGTTAATCTTGGCCAGTCAACAGCCCCGGCTTTCAGTGATGCTCTCGTCGCTGAAATTTAACCTCCGTCCCCTGTCGCTTCCCAATATTGATGAACTCGCCGGCCTGACCAATGCAGCAGATCTGGGACCGTTTAAATTGCAGGCAGAAATCGTCGATCCTGCCGGCAAATTGTCGATTGAACGCCTGGATATTCGGGCCGGCAACCCCAAATTGGCTGAGATAAAAGTCAAGGGCTTCATCAAAAACCTGCCGGCTTGGCAGGGGGTTGAACTCAAATTTGCGGTTAAAGGTCAAGAAGCCGCCGAACTCGCTAAACTCGCCGGCCAACCGATCCCTATCACCGGTGATTTTTCATTGTCAGGTGTGGTTGTCGATTCGGCAGCCAGAGTCTACGATCTAAAAGATTTTTTGCTGATTGCGACGGGCAACGATATCAGGGGCCAGATGACCCTGAATTTAACCGGTCAGCGGCCGCGGATATCTGCGGCACTATCTTCTCAAAAAATCGATCTGGCGCCACTGATTTCATCACCCGAGGAAAAAAGTACTGCGTCAGGACGGCCGGCCGAAAGTAATACTAAGAAACAAAATATACTCCCCGAGATACCCCTAACAGCTAAAACACTCAAGAGGGCAGATGCCGAGGTGACTATTCGCGTTGAAGACATACGCCTCCCCCGCCTATCATTCGATGATCTTACCACTCATCTGGTCCTCCAAGACGGTCACGTGACGCTGACGGCGTCGGGCAAATCGATTCCGGATATCGCCGAACCTAGAGGTGTTGCAGGTCCAACCCAGCCAGGCACGGTCAGTCTCAGCGTAAAAGCGTCCAGCCTCAGGGATAAACTGGCCGTCGAAAAATTAGACTTTGACGCACATTTCGAGGGCATCGTCACGGTCAAGCTGGACGCAACTGCCGAAGATTTTCTGAGGCGTCAAGGAATAACGATCGACTTTGAAGCAAAGGGTGATGATCTCTCAAAGCTGGAAAAATTAGCGGGGCGGCAACTGCCGTATACAGGAGCCTTCAAGATTTCAGGAAGGCTTGATGACACTGCAACCAATGTTTACAAGTTCAGCGCCTTAAGGGTTATTGCAGGAGACAACGATATCGGCGGCTGGCTGGATCTAAATTTAGCCGGTGATCGGCCAACAATAAAAGCAGAACTGATATCGCAGAATTTGGACCTGAGGTGGCTCTACGAAACACCCCATCAAAAAGAAGACACGATTGAAGGGTCGGCCCCTGCCGGCAAAAAACCAAAAAAGATTTTCCCCGATGAACCCCTTCCCCTGGATATACTCAAACTTGCAGATCTCGATGCAAACATCAAAGCTGCAAAAATCGTACTGCCGCATGTCGCGCTCAGTGAAATCACCGGCCACATTGCGCTGGCAAACGGGCATTTGGTGGTGAAACCATTTCAGTTTTTAGCGGGTGATGGATCTGTAAGAGGCCATATGGAGCTGCATCTGAAGGATGCCGCAGTGTCACTGGCCGGGAATCTGAAAATCGATCATGTTCAGCTTGGCTCTACCCTCCAAGAGGTGCAAGTCAGCCAGATTTTTCAGGGTACTATCTCCAGCAAAATTAGCATCACTTCGCGGGGGGATTCATTGGCTGCTTTGATGGCCAGCCTCAACGGCAGCGTTACCCTGGTGCATCAAGGGGGCCGGGTTGCTAATAGATATTTTGGCATACTTTTTGGAGATCTCACCACCGAAATTGTCAGGCGCATCCACGTATTCGGCCAAAAACAAAAATATACCGACATAAACTGCATCGTCATCAATTCTGACATTAAAAACGGCCTGGCTGAGAACGTTTTTTTGGTTGATACCTCCCAGACGAAGCTAATCGGTGCAGGTAAGGTCAATCTGGAAAATGAGACTTTGGATTTGGGATTTAAAACGTCTCCCAAAAAAGGGGTGAAAGTACCCTTTTGGGGTCGGGTTGGATTGAGCCTCGGTGAACTCACCAAACCATTCAAAGTGAGTGGCACCTTAGCCAGCCCCTCCTTTGTCATCGACCCCACCCGGACTGCAGTCACCTTGGGCAAGTTAACCGCCGGCTTGATGCTGGGTCCGGCCGGTCTCGCCGTAGTATTCGCTGATGTATCCAAAAAAGATGCTGACCCATGCCGGGAAGCCATCAATGCCATAAAACAGGAAAACCAGGATTTCATGGAAATAAAATCGTACAGGGAAAAGAGGAAATGAAATGAAAAAACTAACCGTGGAAGATATCGCCATTGAGGGTAAACGGGTACTCATGCGAGTGGACTTCAATGTTCCCCTCGAAGATAACAAGGTTGCAAATGATAAGCGCATCAGGGCCGCTTTGCCGACCATAAAGTATATAATCGAAAGGGCAGGAAAATTGATTTTGATGTCACACCTGGGCCGTCCCAAGGGACAACGGATGCCGGATATGTCCCTGAAGCCCTGTGTGCCGGTGCTCGGTGAACTTCTGGGAAAACAAGTTTACTTTGCCGATGACTGTGTGGGGGTTTCAGCAGAGGCGGCGGTCGACAAACTCGCCGAAGGGGGCGTGCTCCTGCTGGAAAACCTGCGTTATTACTCGCAAGAAACCGAAAACGATCCGGATTTCGCCGCCAGTCTGGCCAAGCTTGGCGATGTTTATGTCAACGACGCCTTTGGTACAGCCCATCGCGCCCATGCATCAACCGAAGGGATAACCCGGCACTTTGCGCAGTGTGCCGCCGGTTATCTCATGATGAAAGAGCTCGAGTATCTCGGCGCCGTCATGGAAAAGCCGCAAAGGCCATTTTTGGCCATTTTGGGTGGCGCCAAAATTTCGGGTAAAATCGAGGTCATTTCAAACCTGCTGCCAAGGGTGGACAACATTCTCATCGGTGGGGGAATGAGCTACACTTTTTTTAAAGCCGCCGGCAGGGAGGTCGGAAACTCTCTGCTGGAAGAAGACAAAATTGAGTTTGCAAAAAGGCTCATTGATGAGGGTGAGGGAAAAATCGTGCTTCCGGTTGACTGCATCGTATCGGATACGTTTGATTTCAGCGCTCGAAAAGTCGGCGTTCTTAAAGAGGTTGGCGCAAACGAAATTCCCGAGGGCTGGCAGGGCCTGGATATCGGATCTAAAACCATCGATCATTTCAAAAATCATATAGCAGCGGCCAAAACCATCATCTGGAACGGCCCCATGGGCGTTTTTGAGGTCGATGTCACGGCCAAGGGGACTTTTGCAATAGCAAATATGCTGGCGGCGGCAACGTCGAGGGGAGCCACAACCGTCATCGGCGGCGGAGATTCGGCTGCTGCCATCGAAAAAGCCGGTGTGGCCCAAAAAGTGTCTCATGTTTCAACCGGCGGCGGCGCATCCCTCGAGTTTATGGAGGGCAAGATTCTGCCGGGTGTGGCGGCCCTCACAGATAAATAAACGCAAGGAAGACCATCCGGGATAAGGCTATAAAATGATGGTGCCCGTTGACACGAATCAGTGCGAATGTTTATTGTTTTTAAATATTGTGAACTGAAACCTATCGCACATATTTCAAAAACGATCCTGTTTACGATGAACAGGGATGTAGAACGAGGGACAAGATGCTGAATATATACAAAATTAATGTGGTATCAAAAATTGCCGGATTACTGTTTTTTACAATGATGCTGGTGGGACTCAGCGGATGTTTTGGATCCTATGGGCGCATCATGCGGAACCCGGAGCTCACCGAAGCTTTCCAAAACAATGAGATACCGCAAGGATACAAATATTATTACTATGGCGATCCCGACAAGCCCTATGCCGTGGCAGGGGTTGATCCTAAATATGAGGTGCGATCTAAATTATGGCGAGAAGTTGATCCCAAAAGCGAAAACCGGAAATTTAAAAAAATGATTTATTGGATGTGGGCCGACTATGGCTATTACCCCTATGGCGCCCACATCTTGGATCCGTCCGGCAACAAGGTCGGTAGTTGGTACTCCAGTATTTATTTTGTTGCCGTAAAATTTTCAGCGGATCATCGCATCATGCTCATGCCCGAAACGCCATTTCTATGGGGACCAACCGCAAATGCCAGTGGGACGAAACGTCTTAGCACAAACATGGTGCGCTGAGGTCGTTTTGAATGATTCAACAACTGACACAATAATTAATAATCTCAGGCTGCTAATGTTTCTCAGATACGTGATCGACCACATATAATTTTGATTGCGGCAGGCAAAAGGGACTCTAATGTAATGAAAATGCTGACAATCATCACGGTCATACTGTTGTATCTGTCTTTGCTGGGCATATCCTGCTCAGCTACCGATAAAAAAGACACCGCAAAGTCCAAACCATCATATCCGCACAGGCAATGGCATCGACCGCCTTCTCACTGGTCGCCGCCCTGATATTGATGAACTGTGCAACGCATATAGCGGTTCTGAAAAATACAGTTCCGAAGTCGACGACCACCCGCAGACAGGCTGTGTCCTAATTCGTCATCCGGGCAGGGGGTAAATTTTTGGCGCTGAATTTCGTTCAAAAAGTAAGAATTCACTTGACCCCAAGAGCTGTGAGTGCTAAAAACGCCCCACGAATTAAATTAATCGAATAACCATCTCATTTCGGCCGTCAATTTGCCGGTCCGCGACAAATAAAAGAATGCCCGCCAGTCCTTGGCCGCCCAATGCCGGGATCTGAATTTTGGCAAGGATAATCCGGGTACAGGTGAGGCTTGAAAGGGGGATGGGGAGAACCTACCGAAGGAAACTGGAATACTATCGATTCCGCCTTCGGCATTAAAGGGTTGACCATCGAAGCTTCTCTAAATTTTACCGGATCTGATGGACGGCAGTTGACGGCCATTTTTCAAAAAATCCCAGCAGCTAAATCCGGCAGTGTATCCTGAATTTTCCTCAAGCGATCATTTCATAAACAAATAATATTTCTATGGATTAAAACCGGTCCAACAATTTCAACCCGCCTCCGCCAGATTCCACAATAACGCCAATATTTATGATCATGAACTCGGTTTCGGAGTAATCATATTTGACAAGATCTATAAGAGTTATAGATTTGTTGAGTAGAAGATATCTCTATGGGAAATGGTTTTGACGGAGGCCGGCAAATGACGGTGGAAAACCAGGCCCTCAAAAAAGTGCTAAAGTGAAGCTCCCCGCCTCAAGGAGACTGTGTCGCAATTCGTAAAAAGCCGTCATTCCGGACGAATCCGCCTTTGCGGATGAGATCCGGAATCCAGAATTTGCCAATGGTAACAGACTCTTACTGGATCCCGGCTCGCGTCCTGCTCCGCAGGACTTGGCCGGGATGACGAATTGCGACACAGTCTCAAGGGGCGGGGCTTGCAGGGAAGCGAACCGGTCAAAATAATATTCCGATTGCCCGGGGGCAGTCAGGGGGTAAATTTTTGACGTCAAAAATTTACCCCCTGACTGCACCTCTTCATTCCGCGTTATTTCGGAACATTATTTTGACGTCCTCTATATAGAAAAGTTTCCTATCCGAACTCAACGGTTTCCATTTGACCCCTGAAGGAGGGATTGATATGAAAAAAATGGTGTTGCTGCGCCACGGTGAGAGCCTTTGGAACAAGGAGAATCGATTCACCGGATGGATGGATGTTGATTTAACTTCCGGAGGCATCCAAGAAGCCACCGAGGCCGGTCGGACACTTGCAAAAGCGGGCTACACTTTCGACCGGGCATACACCTCGGTACTCAAACGGGCAATTAAAACGCTGTGGCTCACCCTTGAGGAAATGGATCTTATGTGGATTCCGGTGTACAAAAATTGGCGACTTAACGAGCGCCATTACGGTGCTCTGCAGGGTCTCGACAAGGCTGAGACGGCTCGCAAACATGGCACACAACAGGTTCATATATGGCGCCGCAGCTATCAGGTTCGGCCGCCGGCTCTTACGCCTGACGATCCGCGCTATCCCGGCAAC
>JASFTQ010000284.1:0-6293 GCA_050053515.1 Desulfobacterales bacterium
GAATCCCAGGTTGCTGGATCAGATGATGGAAATTGCCTTGAACTCGGGCGGCTGTGTAAAATTTGATTTAAAGGCCTGGGATGAAAGCCTTCACAGGGTTTTGACCGGGTTTTCCAATCAGAGGACACAAAATAATTTTAAACGGGCAGCAGAAAAGATACACCTGCGTCCCATTCCGCCGCCGCTGGTTGCCAGCACCCTGCTTGTTCCCGGATATATCGATGCGGAAGAGATATACAAGATTTCAAAATACATAGCGTCCCTGAATCCGGATATTCCTTACAGCTTGCTGGCTTTTCATCCTCAGTTTTTGATGTCCGACATGGCCTTGACGCCGAAAGCCTTGGCCGATGATTGCCTCAAGTCCGCCAAGGATGCGGGACTGAAAAGGGTAAGGCTGGGAAATGCCCATTTGCTGATTTAAGTCATATCGTATCTCGTTCCATAACGGTTCATATGCGCCTTTTGATAGGACAATTGTCCATTGGGATGGGCGGATTTTTCTTCATCCGGGTGACCGATGGCCACAATGGATTCCACCCTCAAGTTTTGCGGGATTACCAGCACTTCGGCAACATATGCTTGTGCCGTTTTATTCTCGTCGTGCATTCGCTTTCGGATCTGTATCCAACAACTCCCAAGTCCCAGCGATGTTGCTGCCAGATGAATATATATTGATGCAATGGCAGCATCCTCCACCCATACATCTGATTGATCGGCGTTGGCACAGACAACGATCCCCAGGGCGGCATTTGCTAAAAATGCAGCGCCGTGGGGTTTGGCTTTTGAAAGTTTTTCCAGGACACTTGTGTCGTTGACCACGATAAACTCCCACGGGTTAACACCGCGCGACGAGGGTGCCCGCAGCGCCGCTTCTATTAGCGTGTCAATTTTGTGCGACTCGATTTTCTTGTTTTTAAAGCGTCGGATACTTCTTCTTTTTGCAATCAGTGACATAAAATTCATGACATTTCCTTTCCGGCAGCGCTCCCCCTTTAAGGCGGAGAGCTTAATTCGGTTACGATGTTTGTTGGAGAATCTGCTCAATCAATTCGTCTTTTTTTTGCCATCCCTCGTTAACCCAACGCTGAAAACGGGTTCTAAAATCCTGATCTTTGAGGTAGTTACCGTGCAAATATTCTTCAGGGATCTGCGATTTTTCCACCCGCACCACTATTTGAGAAATGCACCCGCAAAGGAACCGCCAAAGTCCTCCCGGCTCTTTCGGGTATACGATGGTGACATCCAGCAGGGTGCTAATTCTGCCGTCCATGGCGTACAGGGCATATGCAAACCCGCCGGCCCTGGGTCGGAGCAAATGACGGTAAGGGGATTGCTGCCCTCTGTGTTTTTGGGCCCTGAAGCGGGTTCCTTCGATAAAATTCAATATAGCCACAGGGGTATCTTTATAGCGCTGGCAGGCCCTGCGGGTGATCTCAAGGTCTTCCCCTCGTTTTTCAGGATGCTGTTTTAAATAAGCCCTTGAATAGCGCTTCATAAACGGAAAATCCATTCCCCAGCAGGCAACTCCGACAATCGGAACCCACAGAATTTCCCTTTTAGCGAATACTCTGAGGGTCGGCAGGTGATTACGGAAAACCATCAACAATACCGGGATATCCGTCCAGAATTGGTGGTTGCTATTAATAAAATACCACTGGTGACGATCTAATCCTTCAACCGGTTGGATGTCCCACTTGGTTTTGAGCGTAAACCGGATTAATAAAACAATGCACCCGATCCATCTTTCAACCAACCAGCCCGAGGTCCGGGTAGTTGCTCTGTACCAGCGCGGCCGGCGGATCAAAAATTTTATTAACGCTAAAATATATAGCGGTATGCCAAAGCAGACAGTCAACATTATGACCACCCCGGCGGAAAAAAACCCGTGAAGGTGTTTAAATCCGGCGGATAACATGGCCCGGCTGAACTCTTTTTGAACGCTGGTTTTCATGAAAATTATGTTAGACAGAAGTTTTTTCTTACTGAACGTGCAGTTCTTTCCATCGGTCTGTGAAACTTTTAGGGGCCAGCGGTTTCAGGTGTCGGGATTGGGTCCAGCCATTGAATGGAAAGGGAAGTCGGTGAATCATACCATCTTTGCCAACCATCATTTTTTGCCCCCACCCGGTCAGGCGGAGGAAAATATCATAAATCTTGCGATTCCGCATCAGCAGAGACCAGGTCTTGTAGGAGGATTTTCCCAAAAAGTCGGCCGGCCATGCGTTCCATCGAAGGTCACCCTCGGCAGCCTTTTGTCTCAAGGCCAATAACATTCGCGGGATGTCGATGTTAACCGGGCAGGCATCCTTGCAGGCGCCGCATAAGGTTTCTCCGAAAAACAAGTCCTTGGATCTGTTAATCCCAACCAACAGAGGGGTTACAACGGCTCCCACCGGCCCGGAGTAAGTAAATCCATAGGAGTGGCCGCCAATCTTTCCATAAACCGGACAGACATTCAAACATGCGGCACACCGAATACAACAGAGCATCTCGCGGAATTCATCGTCAGCCAATATGTTTATGCGACCGTTGTCGATGATGATCAGATGGAATTCATCCGGTCCATCAACCTGGCCGGGTAATCGTGGGCCGCCGATATAGCTGATGTATCCTGCCATATGCTGCGCGGCCGCTCCCCTGGACAGCAATCTGAGGAGTATATCGTGTTCTTCCAAACAGGCCGCAACCCGTTCCATTCCCATAAAGGCAACATGGATTCTGGGAAGCGTGGTGGCCATGCGAATATTGCCTTCATTGGATAGGGTTGTGATGTGCCCGGTTTCAGCGCATGCCAGGTTACACCCGGTAATACCCATATCGGCCGAGAAGAACTTTTGGCGCAAAGCCTTTCGAGCTGCCTGCGTCAGTACCGGCGGGTCATTGGTATAAGCAATACCCAGTTTCTTTGCAAAAAGTTGACCAACCTGCTCTCTGGTTTTGTGGATCGCCGGTGCGATGATATGAGACGGCGATTCTTCGGCCAGCTGAACGATGTATTCACCCAGATCCGTCTCGGTGACTTCGATACCGGCCTCTGCAAGCGTCTGGTTTAAGCCGATTTCTTCGGTCACCATAGATTTCCCTTTGACCACCGCTTTTACGTTATGACGTTTAGCTATTTTGAGGCAGTAGGCTGTGGCCGCCTGAGCATCTTCGGCAAAGTATACATGACCACCGTTTTTTTGTACATTTTCGGCCAGCGTTTCCAGGAGAATGTCCAGGTTTTCTATGGCATGCATGCGAATGCCGTGGGCCTTGAAGCGCAATTCCGGGCCTTCGGGCAGATTCTGGTAAGCCAGGGCGGTGCCCTCGCTCAGACGCTGCTGGACATCAGCCAGCGCCTCCAGCAGGACCTGGTCTTTGAGGGCCTTGCGGGCTTCACTTTTGTATGCTTCGGTAGTTATCTTAACCATGGTGTATAGGGCTAAATATTTAAATGGTTCAGTAGTTCAATGGTTAATTCGTTTAATGGTTAAATTGTTGAATAAAAATACCCCGACCCCTCAAATAATTATTCATGCTTAGACACGCATTCTTATTTTTTCAATTACCCATTTGACCCGTTCACCGTTCAACCAGCCGACCAGTCCACGATTTGACCAGTTTGCCGCCCTCAGCCGGCCAGCAGTTCGGCGATGTGCATGACCTTGACCCCGGATTTTTTGCGACTCAACAATCCTTGAATATTCAAAAGGCAGCTCATGTCAACCCCCACGACCACATCAGCACGGGAATCGATGATGTTTTTGACTTTATCCTCGAGGATTGCTGTTGATATTTCCGGGTATTTAACGGAAAAAATCCCGCCGAATCCGCAGCATGCCTCTGATTTTTTCATCTCCGTGAATTCAACATTGCGAACGTTACGGATGAGTGTGCGGGGTTGTTGTCGAATCCCGAGACCGCGGAGGGACTGACAAGAGTCATGATAGGTGACTTTGCCGCTGTAAGCGGCACCCAGATCTTCTACACCGAGATTATCAACAAGATACTCGCTAAATTCAAATGTTTTTTCGCTGACATTTTGGGCACGCGTCAGCCATTCAGGCTGGTTCTTGAAAAGCTCCGGATAATGGTGTTTGACCATATGTACACAGGAACCGGAGGGACAGACGATGGTCTCTGCCTTCTCGAAAATTTCGATAAATCTCCGTGCCGCCATCCGGGCTTCGCGCCAATATCCGGCATTGAAGGCCGGCTGGCCGCAGCATGTCTGATCCAGAGGAAAATGCAAAGCGATTCCCAGCTTATTAAAAACCGTGACCATGGCCTCTCCGACCTCGGGATATATGCTGTCGACAAGGCACTGGATGAACAGGGTGACCTTTTTATTTTCCTGCTTCATTGTCTTTGCTTTTCGAAAAACTATTGTCTCCGGATTTAAAACTTTATCCTAGATCGTATTTGGTTACAAAATGAGGTCATACGGGTCAAGGAATATTCTGCAGGGGTGATGCCTTCGCGCTCTTAACTCCCCTGAGCCGAATCTGTTTGAGACCCCCGATGAAAAGTTTGGTCAGTCTCCCGGAAATTTTGTGGCTGAAGACCTCCCCGTTTGGTTTCACCCCTCTGATCCGACCGTCGTATAAGAACCACTGCAGCAGTTGCCGCCCCGCTTCGATTTTATCTTCATAATTGATCTTGGCTGCGCCGTTTATGGGGGCAGGATCGGGTATCTTTTGACCGCGGTCCAAAAGAGACTTCATAAAATTCAGAATTCTGGTTAGCCTGAGCAGGGTTGCCGAATCCGTTCGGCTGGTGGTATGAGACAGGGGCAGGGCACTGGATCGCATTAAAGAAAAAGGGTTCGGCAAAATACCCATACTCCGGCACAGCTCATAATCAGGGCTGCCCGGTGCCGGATAATATATGGAAAGGCCGGCCAACACTCTTTTACGGGCCAGGAAGAGAAGATCCGATACCGAATCTTCAGCGCTTTGAAATGGACCGCCCGCAATGACATACCCAACGGCTTCGAGGCCGTATTTTTCAGTCCAGTCGAGCGCGTCGTCAAAAGCCGCTGTGACATCGCTTCTTTGGAAGCGCCGCAGATGATCTTTGGATATGGAACAAAGAGAAAGATTGAGGGCTTTGAAACCGGCTTTTATCATAGCACAGATAATTTCCTCGTCCAAAGAAGGGGGGTAAAGTCCATTCATTGCCCGTAGTTCAGGTCCATCGCCCGCGTAACGCTCAGCCAGCCCATTCAGCAAATTCAAAAACCATTGCCGATCCAGGGAGAGGTTTTCGTCTTCAAAATCGATAAAACCTGCATTAAAATTCGCAACGGCTGTTTCGATTTCATCGATAATCGACCGCACCCGCCGCTTTCTGTAGATGGATTTCCTCAGGCAGCAATAGGAACATGCCATGGGACAGCCCCTGGTTGCTGCGACCACAACGCTCCCCTTGGTTCCTCTTCGATAATAGAGATGTTTTAACAGATGAACGGCCGGCAATGGCAATCGGTCCGGGTTTTTTACATAGGCGGGCGCGCTGATTTGGATGGAACCATCCTGTTTGCGAAAGACAATACCGGGCACAGCCTCAAGAGTTGAACCTTTTTTGATTGCTTGTGCCAAAAAAGGTAAAGATACCTCACCGTCTCCCCGCAATACATAATCGACAGCTTTCCAAGCCATAACGCTTTCTGGTATGATCGAGGGGTGATGACCACCCAGAACGATTTTGCTATCCGGAAGAGATTTTTTAACGCATTCGGCGATGGTCATTGCTTCCCGGGCATAGGGCGTGAATAGTGAAGAAATCCCGACGAGAAAGGCACCGGATTTGCCGGCCAGGTTTGCCAGGTGCTCAAAGCTGTATCCAAAATGTCTGTAGTGATGAAACAGTGCGAAGGGGGATTTATCCACCTCCCCGTAATATTCGTTCAAATACCGCAGCTCTGCCGGGGTATCGATGATCCGTGATCGGGTGGTCGCCAGGCCATCCAGAATTTCAACCGTAAACCCCTCCCTAATCAAAGACGCGGCAATAGAGGTCAATCCGTAAGGGATGGTTCTTTTGGCAGTCAGATAAAAATCTCTGATGGGCGGTTGTATAAGAAGGATATCGACCATGTAAAAACCCAACGGTTGCGATCGGCTGCATAACAGGCGCGTTTTACCGCCGCCTGGCCGTAATTGCGCGTATGTCCACCAAATGCTCTCTGGGCGATTTTCCCTTCAGCGGTGCGGTTAAATGGCACGCCCATGTGTTCGAGTTCAAAAAGCGTTGGAGGAGCGTCCTTGGCTATAATTTCAATGGCGTCCTGATCCCCCAAATAATCG
>JASFTQ010000285.1:0-6285 GCA_050053515.1 Desulfobacterales bacterium
TCCATAACGATTATGGTAGAATTCTATTGACGATTTTGCCCGATAACTTAAAGGTTTGTTCACTATTCAAGCTTATTTCCGGGTTATCTCTTCCAGGAGTTTGCGGTAGTAGACATAATTTTCAAAAGGTACATCCGTGCGAATCCGTCCATCGGCCAAAGGCACATAGCCGCCGCCTGCGAGCAACGGCGGAACTTTTTCTTCAATTTCACGTCGAATTGCCTCTTTACCCTGACGCAAAGCATCCAGATCGATACCTCCGATCAGTCGCAGATCATGGCCGAATTCCTCCCGCAGCTTGCGATAATCCATGGCATCGACGTTGACTTCACAGGCCCACAGGCAGTTGAATCCCCAGCGCAGAATCTTGGGAATCAGGATCCGGGAATTGGCAAACGTCAGAAAAATAATTGTTTCAACGCCACGTTTATTCAATACATCAATGACCGGTTGATAACTTTTGAGAACAATGTCTTCATACATTTGAGGAGAGATCAGGGGGCGGTCATTGCCGCCGATCGGTTCACTGAATATGGCGGCATCGATCTCAACGTCCTGGAGAATGTTTTCAGCAAGTCTTGCAGCAAAATCTCCCTGTATGGTCATCATTCGCCGAACCAGATCCGGCTTTTCGGTCAACATCGTCATCACTTCGGTGAACCGCCGCCAGCCACGAACCCCCATCGTAATAAAAAATCCCCGATGAACCAGCAGCATTAACGCATCGTCTCTTTTTCTCCAGGCCCGGGTCAGCTTTTTCCATCTTCTCGGCAAACGCCGTTTATCTGCAGGATTGAGTCGCCGCTGAAAACGACCGAGGTCCCCTGAATTTTGAGGCCATCTTATCAATTTCGGCTGCGGTTCCAGATCGGGATCAATCCTTTTTCTTCGATCAACGGGAAATAAGCTGGAAAGCTCGGTGTCTTTGGCAAGACCCTGCTTGCGCCAAACTTTGATGACTTCTTTGCGAATGCCTTCCTCGAAATAAGGAACGCGGTCCGGTGTGCCATAGCGCATAGTTTCGCGAAAGCGCTGGCGGCTTGTCATTGTTTTAATTGACATGACTCAGGAAAGAAAATTTACCAAATTTGAGACTCATAGAATGTAGACTTTTGGTACCATTATTCCAGTACCCCATCTCCCTCCGGGATCGCTCAGCTTGATGCTGATAATTATATTTAGAACCCATCAGGCAGCAACCTTGGAGTAATGGAGTAGTGGATTAATGGGAAAAACATCCAACACTCCATTACTCCAAAACCCCATTACCCCTACTTATTGTGGGGCGAAAGCTATTTTTCAGCGGATTGCTGGTCACCTTATAAATCGTTTTGAAACCTATGACTTATAGTAATATTTGGTTTTTCAGCGAGCGGGTTTCGCCGGCAGAAATCGTCCTTATGGCCGGCAGGCCCCTAACCGGACATTTATTTTCGCAGATACCGCATCCCACACAGCGCTTGAGATCCACAAACGGCAGTTGCACCTTCAATTTTTTGTCATCCGCTCCGTGGACGACATCTTTTATCAGATAAATCGCCTTGGGAGATGTCGGACAATGCTCCTGGCACACGATACAGGGCGCATTGCCGGACCAGGGGAGACAGCGGCCCCGGTCAACATATGCCGAACCGATTTTTATGGGTCTTTCGATTTTTTCTTTGGCGGTGATCTCGTCGATGGCACCGGTGGGGCAGACACTTCCGCACAGGGTGCAGGTATATTCGCAATAGCCCTGGGTCATTATGAGACGGGGCGTCCAGAATCCGGCCATTCCGGCTTCTGCCAGAGTGGGGTTGATGACATTGGTGGGACAAACCTTCATGCAGAGACCGCAGCGCTGACAAAGTTCCAAAAAATCGTTTTCCGGCAGGGCTCCCGGCGGTCTTATCAGCCGGTGATCTGCTGCCTTGTCGATACCGCCGTCGAGTCTTCCCAGAAGCGGCAGGGAAATACCGGCCAGAAGCCCTCCCAGGACCGCCCGTCTCCCGATATCCGGTTTGCGGTTAAGTTTGGGCCGCCACCGAAAACGAAACGTCAGCGCGTCTTCCGGGCAGACATGATAACAGTTAAAACACATCAGGCATTCCGCCGTTTCCCAGTCGAGTCCCGGACGGGGGGAGGCTGCACCCTGGCAGTGTTTGGTGCACAATTCACACTGGGTGCATCTTGCCGGGTACTTTTCCAATCTCAGGATACTCATCCTGGAGCAAATTCCCAGCAAGGCCCCCAGGGGACAGAGTGTTCGACACCAGAAGCGCGGGCGAATGCGGTTGAGAAACAAAATGATCAGAAATATCATACCGATGAACCAGGCGGTTTGATAGGCCTGTTGAGTGTATCCGAATACGGGGGACAGCAGGACTTCCGCGCCGTAACTAATCAAATTTATTAATTTAATATCGCTGGCGGCCATGGCCTCAAAAACGGCCCGGATTCCCGCACCGAGACCGGGCAACACCGCCAGCGCCACCGACCGGAAAAGCAACGCCATGGGATCCAGCAGGCCGGCAAAATTAAAGCCGATGAGCGCGCCGACGAGCAAGAGTATCAGCAGAAAATATTTGATCTTCTGGCCGGGTGTTTTCAGATTGGCAACAACCATTCGTTTGGCTTTAAGCGAGGGTTTGACCCAGCCGACGGCATGATGGATGGTGCCCAAGGGGCAGATGAAACTGCAGAAGATTCTTCCCAGCACAAGGGTTAGGACTAAGACACCGACTCCCCAGAGCAGTCCTTTGATGAGGTGGTGTCCGGATAGCAGCGAGGCAAGTCCCACCAACGGATCGAGTTGGAAGAAAAACGCGACCGGCTGGTTGAGTCTCAAGTCCGCATCGGTCGAGAATGCAGCGGAGTAATCAACATAGACATCCTGGGGCAGACGGCTTTCGATGAGAAGAAAAATAAAAAGGCATAAAAAAAAGGATTGGATTATTCTTCTCAGCCATACCAGATGCCGTGCCTTCACAGCGTCACCTGTTGAAAAAGCAGCTGTTTAAAATCTGAAGAGCCCAGACCCTGTTTTTGGGCCAAACGGATAAATCCAATATTCTTCGGCTTGTGTCCGAATAACAGGGATGCTCTGGCATCTGCGGCAACGGGGTCGTTGCTCAAAATCAATGTGTTCTTTGCTTCGACATAAGCCGTGCTGCCGCCGGAGGGTCCGTTGCGCGTCATAATCCGAACAGCGTCAATGAGCGTTATCGCCGGTTTGAAAAAATGAGCCAGATCGACGATGCTCTGGTTAATATCCTGGTGGAGTGACCACCGGCTGCCGGCAACACCGCCAATCCAGTTTTTCATTCCCAGAGTGAGGGAACTCAATGAATGATGTTTGGCCACCGGCAAGTTAATCAGTACGTCGGCTTCTATCAGGGGAACAAAAACCGGCCAAACCCCCAAACGGTTGCCACCCAGCCGCATGTCTTTCATCAAAGTTGATCTGGGATAGATTAGATCCGACCCCGTATTTTTCGCCACCATCCCGGCGCCGGTTATGGCAAAACATCGCCGTGCATCGTGAATCGTGTTATCGGCAATTCGGACCCTCTTTGCCCCGGCTTCCAGGCAAAGCTCAACAACAGCCTGCAAAACCTCCGGGTGCGTCGTGGCAGCCAAATCCGGCCGTCTGGCCCAGGAAATATTGGGTTTGATAACGACCACATCCCCTTTTGACACAAACTGTTGCATGCCGCCGGCTGCCTCAAAGGTTTTACGGGTCAAAGCTTTGACATCATATCCGTTCGCTTGGCCGATTCCCTCGATCATAAATTTCCGATTTTCCGATGCCGCCCAGGCTGAAGCCGGTGATCGAGTGGACCAGGGGGCCGCGCCGGTGAGTGCAATACAACCGGATACTTTTATCAGCCTTTTAATGGATTCTCTTCGGGTAATGGGTTTTTCAAAATGCATTGCCTTCACCTTTCAATTGGATATTATGTGAAATCGTCAGTTGTCCGTGGTCTGTGGTCAGCTGTCGTTGCTACTGACAACGGACGAATTTGTTTCAATTCCAATGATCTTTAAATTTGTATGTCCACTGCCGCCCATCGTAAACCAATCAAATAAACACATCTTCCTGCCAGCCGAGTTTGATCAAATCAATCCGATCCGGATGGCTGTTGCCCAGACCAAATTTAATGTCGGCGGCCTCAATGTGTCTGGGCGGCGGACTGATGGGCCGGTCTTTGCCAAAATATTCAAAGCGCTTGGCCTGTATGATCCTGGCACCGACGGCATCGGCGGCCACCGGGTCGGTACTGACAATCAATCCGCAGTAGGCCCATGTATATCTTTTACTGTAATGGTGAGGGCCTACGCCGTGAAACAGCGGTGTCAGCATTACCAGGATGTTTAAACGGGTTTTGCCTTTGACGCCGGCTTTTTTCCATATGGCACCCAGCCTTTCACAGGAATTGCCGTGGTAGTTCCAGGGCGAGGATACAAACATGATATAGTTTTTAAGCAGGGTTCCCAGGCCGGACCAATGGTGGGTCCGCAGGGGACGGACGTTAATCAAAGCCGTGGATTGCTTGAACACCGGGTTGCGCCTCACTCCGCGATCATCAATGGCAATATGCTGCTCCTTGACACCGGCGGCCACCAACCGCTTTTTAATGACGGCTTCCAGGTATGATGGCGTGGGTAGCCGCGCCCAGACATTGCTTTTGACCCCAACCACATCACTTGGCTTGAACAATTGCCGCCAGGCCGATGCAGCATCGGCAGCATTCAGCAGGGTGGTTAGCGCTTCGTCAAAGATTTCCTCCAAACTGTCTCTGTGTAAAGACCCGTCGGGTTTGATAACATGTTTGTCACGTATCAGTACCACCCGGCTTTTTGCAGTATTTTTGGCGGCGGCAGTGCTCAACAAAGGCAGTCCCATGAGACTTCCCATTGTCACATATGAGCCCGTTCGGATGAAATCCCGGCGTGTGATGACTTTTTTTGATTTTTCCATTAATTGAGTTCTCCCTGATGAGGTCCTTTCTTAACGGGCTGTTGCCCAAACATTTTTGAGCGGTCCTTAAAAGGTTTTTTGCCCATAAATCTTATCCCGCTTGAAGCGGGACTGGAGCAAGCTTTAGATTTTTCAAAAAACGTTTTAGACCCAGCGAAAATCTGTTTGGGCAACAGCCCGTTAAGCTCGAATCAGGCCGGTTTTTTAGAAACGGTTTTCAATAAACTTTCCGCAAGCTCCCGGCTGTCGGATTCTAAAACAATCGCCAACAGTCGATCCTTTAACACGGCTGCAGACCATTTTTGGTTTTCAAGCAATGCCGTACCGTTTTTGTCGGCATCCGGCAAATAGTGTCTGAAAAAACGTGATAGTGCTTCGCGGGCGATTTCCGCGTCCGAATAACTGATCAAAAGCAGTTTGGCTTCCCCAGAGCCGCGCCGATAATCCGCAAGGGCTGCATCTGTCTGGGCGGAAATGTTCAGAATGTTTTCATCGGATAAATAAAAATGGTAATTCAGCACCATCGGATGGTGCAAATAACGGATACTTTCAAATACTAACCCAGTCGATGGAAGTTTTGACAAAATACGCGGTCTGGTTCCTGTAGTCGGAATTTGAGCGGCCACCAACCGGCCCAGCTTCTTGACGGCTATTTCAGCAGCCGTTGTTTCTTCTTCCATGTATATGGAAACAAAAAATTGGTGTTTCCAGAAACTCAGCCACCCGGGTCGCAAACGGGCATCCTGACCCACCTCAATCACCTCGCCGTCCGTATCATGCGTGAAGACCCCGTACGCATCTTCCGATGAGCCCATGTCAAATATATCCAGCACAATTGGCGGGCCGTTGGTGGTGCTGTAGCGACGCGACAGGCAACGCCGCATGTTGTAGGCTTTATATACCTCGGCGGCGCCGTTGATATAGCTGAAAATACTGGTTGGATCGAAAATGCGATCCTGCGGATCGGCTTTCCAGCCGTTTACTGCTTCCGGCAGGTGGGATTGTAAAACTGTTAAAGATACAGCAGAAGCCATTGGTGTTATGCAAAATGATAAGATGCTCAAAATCAGGGCGGCCGGGCAGGATTTCATCCAAGCCCCGGCGAGTTTCAAATGTGTGATAGAGACTTTCATATTTGTAAATATACTTGGACCAAAAGCGGGGTAGCTGTCAAGGCCATAACTGAGAGACCCTATCCACCTCCCCCCTCCCTGCCATAAAAAACAGGTTGAAACAATTTTACCGAACGTCAAAAAAATGATGCGAAATAAAGCGGAATATCATTTTGACAATCACTTTATATGAGGGGTCGGGGTGTTTTTTTC